>CAWUIH010000005.1:0-48447 GCA_963922495.1 uncultured Coxiellaceae bacterium
CTATTATTATTAGGAGTCATTGGAGTTGTGATTGCTATCGTGATTGACGCACTGGCTTATCGCAAAATTGAGACTCAAGACAAACGCCGTCAGCTGCTGGGAATTGTGATCTCAATCATTTTGGGGATACTGATGGGATTTTTCTATCGCTTTTTAGCTCAAGCGATGGGTAAAGATTTAATTAACACCGCTGCAGGGAAACTAACTCCTTACAGTGCCGCATTTATTTTCTCCGTGGGTCTCGTACTGTCTAACATCGTTTTCAATACTATGATGATGAAAAAACCACTCTCTGGTGAGCCGGTTGCTATTAGTGATTATTTTCGCAACGGTAATTTACGCCTTCATTTAGTGGGAATATTGGGTGGGGTGATATGGGCAATTGGTTTGGTGTTTAATTTGATTGCCGCAGGGCCTGCTGGCTATGCTATTTCCTATGGGTTGGGTCAGGGAGCAACTATGATTGCAGCCTTGTGGGGTGTGTTTATTTGGAAAGAGTTTGACCGTTCGCGGCGATCGTTAACTGGTATGTTGGCTGCGATGTTTATCTTTTATATTATTGGGTTAATTTTGATCATTGCGGCGAGATTGGTTTAATGAATGATTACTCTTCTAAGATATTAATAGTTGGTAGTGCGAACACCGATATGATTGTCAATGTTTCTCATATTCCGCAGCCTGGCGAGACAGTATTAGGCGGTAAGTTTTTGACGGCTGCTGGGGGTAAGGGCGCAAATCAGGCGGTTGCCGCAGCGCGTTTAGGTGGTGACGCTGATTTTATGGCCTGTTTGGGCATCGATAATTTTGGTGATCGTTTGAGTGCTAAATACGTTGTCGATAATATCAACGTCAAGCATATTTTGCGTGATCCCAATCGTCCCACAGGCGTGGCGCTGATTTTTGTGGCAGAAGACGGTGAAAACTCTATTGCTGTCGCTCCAGGCGCGAATGAGCGTTTGACGCCGCGGTACTTGCAGACAAAAAAAGATATTGTTGAGCGTGCAGCTATTTTGCTATTACAGTTGGAATCCCCACTGGACACGGTTGAGTTGGCAGCAAAAATGGCTTTTGAGGCTGGTAAAAAGGTTATTTTTAATCCCGCCCCTGCTAAATTACTATCTGATGAATTGCTACGTCACATCACAATCATTACTCCTAATCAGACAGAAACCGAGTTATTGACTGGTATTTACCCCAGTGATCAGCTTACAGCAGCAAAAGCCGCAAAGCAGTTGTGTGAGCGTGGTATCAAGACAGTGGTTATCACCATGGGAGAACTTGGCGCATACATTTATTCCGCAGGTGTCAGTGAAATTCAACCGAGCTTTCAGGTCGATGTTGTTGATACCACCGCCGCGGGTGACACCTTCAACGGTGCGTTAGCCGTTGCGTTGGCAGAGCAGCAACCGATTCAGCAAGCAGTGCGCTTTGCCAGTGCGGCGGCGGCTTTATCGGTGACTCAATTCGGGGCACAACCGTCGATACCGACTCGCAGCGCTGTGGATTTATTATTAAAGAGCTCTAGTTAATTAAATTTTAACGACTAAAAGTCTGGGATTGCTTGTTATCTGCTGCTGATTCAGAAGTTGTTTTTGCAGTGGCCTTGTCCACATTACCAAAATCCCCAAAACTGACGCGTCTATCAGCTTGGTGAATAATGTCAGCCATTTTTGATGTTTTTACCTTCCGGCCGAATAGACTAAAACTATACGTACTTGCTTCAGCATGTTGTGCAACTTTACGCAATTCATTGATAAGTGATTGTATTTGCTGTGGATTTAATTCGTAAGGGAGATCCACAATCATCACCATTAATTTCAAAAAGCGATCAAAGCGGTTTGTAGAAGGTGGCTTTTTTCGTGTGGCATATTCGTCGCATAATTTCGACAATGCTTTATAGGTATATATTTGATAGGGGATAAAGCAGTCAAGAGAATTTAATATAATAGCAAAAATCTTCCAACCTAGCCGTTGAATATTGTCTTCCCCAATTTGTAGACCATTATCCTTCGGTTCTCGCAATGTTTCCACCATTGATCGCAACTGTTGCCTACTTGGCTTTGCGCCACAAGCAGCGAGATAAGTAATGATTGCCAATTGAGGGTTGCACGGTTGATTCTTATGGTGTTCGGAGAATTCCAATTTCGTAACAATTTCTTTGATTCCTGCCTTGGCAATTTTGATTGTAATAATTGCATCGGTTAGAGCAAGTAATGCCTCATCGAATGGATTGAATAAATCGGTTACCTCAGGATTGGAAAGTTTTAAAAATGGAATTCCCGATTTTCTTGCTTTTTCCATTGATGTATTGATTAGGTCGTCTTCATTTTTCGTTTGGGTTGTAAATCCGAGTTCTACTACTCTATCAGAAGAATTTGACGGTGAGGCTAAAGTATTTTTTGGCTCTGTTATTTTTGAAAAACTGCCAATGATACTTAAATGATCATTATTTGTTTGCTGTTGTAACAGTTGTTGTGATAAAGATTGACACGTTGCGACTGAATGAAACAGTAGTGTCCAATGATGTTCAATATATTCTAGATATTTTTCTCCCTGGGTTACTGCGTCATTAAATCGTTTTGGAAAATTAGCTACCAAGCTGTTGAATTTTTTAGTGACTTGATCGGTCATTGCTAGACGCTCTGCTTCCGAGAGAAGTAATGAATCGATGTAACTGTAGGCCGGATGATCGGAGGTTATTTCTAATTTTTCGAGTTTATGTGCGTCGGCTAATTGCTCAACGGCAGTTAATGTGAAGCCCTCGCGAGAGCCCTTCCCTAAGAATTTATTGTAAGCAGCTTTCATAATATCTATGTATAACGCGAAGAGGACAACCTTCAGATGTTCCATAAGAAGGTCACTTCGAGATTTTTGTAGCGCATGAATTTTATCGATTTGAACTGCGGTTCGAGAAGGCCCAAGCTGCTGCGCTAATGTCTCTAGATTACCATCTTTTATCGCTGATTTGATGTCTTCGACTGATGATTTTAAGTCGGCTGATTTTTTGTCTTTATCTATCTCTTTATTTGTCTTGGATATTGGGAAACGCCGCTTCGTATAATCAAGACCTTGTAGTGGATTAGCTAACTTTTTGATATCATCTTGCCGCTGTTGGAGTGCCTTTTGTTTCGACTCCTCATCTAATTTAAATTTTTCTAATTTCAACAATGAAACTTTTTCCCCCTCAATACCAATCGGCCATAAAAAACCTAAAAAGCGTTCAGGAGAGCCCATGAATTGTTCAAACGGTGATAATTTTTGAAATTGTTCTCGTTTGCTATCGGATGCTTGGCGGCTCATGGTATTCCTCAGGGATTAAAACGCTTGTTATCTTTCAGATGATAGTGAATTTTTAGACAAATTACACTTAACATGCCATTAAATAAATTTTTCTATCTCAATTAAACTGAATAGAGATTATACGGTTAGCGCTTTTAAACTTACCATTTTAAAACGTTCTCTGACAGCATTGGCTTGTGCATTTAAATATTTTTTTATGAAATTCTTTTATATATTTGTTTGGTAATTTCTGATATTAAATAAATATGAATATAACTTTCAGGAGAATAGTAGCGATAAAGCTTTAACAAAATAAGTAGGTAGGAGGGTGGGGTAGGGTCCACCCTCATTAGAAAAGCTAAGCGACTTTACGTGGGCGACCGCGGCGTTTGGCTTGATGAGTGTGTTTCGCGGCCGTGCGAGGTTTCGTTGATAGTGGCTTGCGTTTAGCAGGGCGACCTACTTTTTTAGCTGTTTTGCGAGTTGCTTTTTTGGTTGTCGCCTTTTTCTTTTTAGCAGCGGCTTTCTTGGTGGCAACAGTCAATGCTTTTTCTGCCTTTTTAAGGCGCGATTTGATTTTTTGTACCCGTTGTTCGGCAGCAACGAGACTTTTGGGTTTAATTGGCATGGTTCTTCCTTGTGGTGGTTAATAATAAATAATTAAAGCACATATGAGATATTTTTCCACTCAATAGGATTCAAACCCATTGATTTTGGATGCTTTTTTGTGTGAAATTAAAGGCTTAATCAAATCTCTCGCTTAGATTTTGCGGTAACGCATTGAATGTATTGTATTTGTGGCGTAGCTATTTGGCTCACCCTGAGGTGGGCCCAGCAGCAAGTCTGACATAGTGATCTGAACTATGTTTATCGCACTTAGCTCGAGGGAAAAACCCGAGAAATCCATTTTTCGAATATGTATTCTTCGTGGCGGTTTTTGGTCTGCCATTCAGTTTTGTTGGGTTTTTTGGCATTTCTTTGTGCATTTTTTGATAAGCATTGATATAACTTATTTTGGCTTGTTGGTTTGTTTTGTCAGACTGGAACCATTTCGATATATCACTGTGAATTAATGCACTGTTAGGGACCAAAGCGGCGATGTATCCAAGACTGACGCAATTATCTGCATTGCATGAGATTTCGACAAGAGATTTTAAAACTTGAGGTTGTGTAATAAACTTTGGATTTTGACTAAGTATCCAAAAAACCACTGAATTTCGTGACTTGGTAATTGCATATTTAACCACTTCAGGTTCGATAAGCTCTTTATTCTTAGTTAGGTTCCCAATAACTTTATCTTGTTCATTAGAACTTATTAATTTGTATATTTCTGTTTGTGTGTTAATTATTTTTTCTTCTCTATCGATTGCTCGTTGTAAACCTGTTTCGTTGAGTCTTATGTATTTCTGTTCCACTGAATTCTCCAAAATAATTTAATTAAATCATTTAGTCACTATACCAAATCTTGATTGGTATGGAATCAGTTATATAAAAAATTTGCAACTGACGCAGTTGCGAAATTTAACTTAATTTTAAGGGTAGTGAATTATGATTGCGAAAAAACAATATTTTTAATATTTGAGCATTTCTTTCAATCAACGGGTTAACACGATTAAATAACCGTTGACGGGTTGGTTACGTTGCTGGCGTAGAATAATATTGTCAAACCGTTGTATGGTAAATTGATGCGCGGTAATTAACGTGTTGAGATAATTTTTACTGTGGGCGTAGCGAATGGTTTGTTGCAGTGTAAATGGTGCTTGATTGGTTGCCTCAACGGTGAAGGCAAAATAACCCCCTATTCTAAGAGCGCATTTGACTTGCTGAAAGATACTGTCCAGCTCACCGATATATGTGAATACATCTGCAGCAATCATTAAATCGAATTGTTTGCATACAGATAAATATGGTTGAATCATACTGTGATGTAATTCGTTGTAAATTCCTTTTTGTGTCGCGATTTCCAGCATGGCTGCTGAAGCATCAACGCCAATCATTTCGACAGCAAAATCCTTGAAGTATTCGCCACACAGTCCAGTGCCACAGCCTAAATCCAAAATACGCCATTGTGGATTTTCTAGGTTTGCTTCAGTGTCGACCGCTTGAAACAGTAGCTGTGGTACGCGGTATTGCAAATGTATCGTCAAGTGTTGTTCGTAGTAATTGGCATATTGGTCAAATAAGTGACTAATGTATTCTTTAGGAGCATTGCTTGGTGTTGTAGAGCCTTGCAACGCCATTAAAATATGCTGAATTTCTTTATTCTCAGGATCAACCGCTAACGCCTGTTGGTAATGCGTGATCGCTTGTGCTTGATCGTTAAGTTTTAGATAAATGGCGGCGATGTTCAGGTGTGATTCAATATCCGAAGGTTGATATTTCAGTGCCTCGGATAAATAGTCTATGGCATCACGGTGGCGCTCTTGATACATGTAAAGCACACCAATATTGTAGTAAGTATCGCGGTTTGGATTGATATTTAATTGCTGATGATAATGTATTAATGCTTGCTTTAATTCACCTTTTTGCAGTAGAGCCGTTGCAAGGTGATATTGTGCGTTTTCGTGTTTGGGTGCTAGGGCGATGGTGGTTTCAAAATGTGAGATGGCAGCATCGTATTGTTTTAGTTTGAGATAAGCGAGGCCACAGTCGTGCTGAGTTGCGGCATCCTCAGAATTGAAGCGTAAGCGTTTGCGATAATAATTGACAGCTGCATTGTATTTTTTTTGAAAAACGAGAATATGTGCAAGCTGACTTAATGCTTTGCGATGGTAAGGTTGTAGTTTGATAACTCGTTCTAGCTCCTGGATGGCATGCACATAGTCTTCTTGCTGGGCGAGTAGTCGCGCAAGATTAAAATGTGCATCAGCAAAATCCGGCGATAGGTGTATTGCTTTGCGATATGCTGTAATAGCTTTTTCATAAAACCCTTGACGATAAAAGCCGTTGCCTAAATTGTTATAAGCGACAGCATAGTGAGGATCGATTTTAATAGCGTAATCGTAGCTAACAATGGCTTTTCTAAGTTGGTCTGAGTGGGCTAAGATATTGCCTTTGCTGTTGTGATAGGTGGCATTGCGTGGATCGATTGTCAGTGCTTTTTCAATAAAATCGACCGCTTGAGATTTTTTTCCGAGCTGGGCATAAATAACCGCGACTCCGTGAAGTGCCTCACCGAGTTGCGGATCTTCTCGTAGCATCTGTTGATAAAGTTCAAGTGCTTCTCGTAGTTTCCCTTGTTGGTAAAGGCACTGAGCTTGCTGTAGTTGTCTGTTTATCATGTAATTTTCGAACGGCTTGTGCTAATTGATAGACGGCCATGGCATAATTTATGCGTGGATTGTAACACATAATGGCGTAGAAATTTTTAAAGCCAAGCCAATAATCTTTAGAAGTTTGGTTGTCAAGATAGAATAGCGCAGCTTTCTGTTTGATTTTCATGTTGTTATCTATTTTAATTCCTAATCGTTTCATATCCTTGGGTCGAATGTGAGGAATAATGTCATGATGTGCGTTGCTGGTGTGCGATGGTTTGGTGAGATGTGCATGCAATGCCACTGGCGCTTGCGGTTGCCAGCCATTTTGTTTGAGAAAGTTTGCAATACTGACGATGACATCGTCTCTATTATGAAATAGATCGCTGCGAGCAGCTTTTTGGTAACTTATTGCATATTGAAGATAGTTATTGGGCATGAATTGAGGAATACCTAATGCACCAGCATAAGAGCTTTTTAAACTAGTGATGTCAAATTTATATTGACGAGCTAATAAAAACAGCCCAACTAGTTGCGATTTAAAAAAATGGTTGGGTCGATCATGGTAAAATGCTAACGTGTACAAAGTATTTAACGCCGAAAATTTTCCCTGCAGTTTTCCATATTTGGTTTCTACTCCAGCAATAGCAACAATAAATGCAGGATCAACGCCAAATTTTTGTTGTGCGAATTTTAATTCCTTGTCATATTTTTTCCAAAACAGCACCCCATTTTTAATTCTTTGTCTTTTTAAAAAAATACGTTTGTATTTTTTCCAGGGTAGTTTTTCTGCCGGGCGTGTAATCAACTTGATGATTTTAGGATTATATTTGGCGTGATTTAATGCCATGTTTATTTCATTGTTATGAAAATTATATTTTTTTACCATATAAGCAATAAAATCTTTTTTATTTTGAGATAACAAATGTGCATTTTCCCCAAGTGGGGCACCAACAGCTATTGCACTGTAAGCAAGAGCTGACCATAAGAAACTGTGTTTTGAAAAGATCTTGTGCATATTTTTCTATCCCTTGTTTGATTTAGGTTGACCACAATTTTCGATGCGTTTGAATTGACATAATGATGCCGAAGCTAGCCATGGTAGTTACGATGGCACTACCACCATAACTCACTAGTGGTAATGGTATTCCAACTACAGGGAGAATACCGATAACCATGCTAATATTCACGAATGTTGAAAGGATAAAGGTTAATGTTAAGCTGCCTCCTAGCAAACGTGTAAACGTGTCTTGTGCTTGATAGCTGATGATAAGAGAACGTGCGAACACCATTAACAGAATGGTTATTAATAGCATGCAACCGATTAAGCCTGTTTCTTCCCCATTGACTGCAAAGATGAAATCGGTGGCGTGCGCAGGAAGAAATTGTAAATGTGATTGTGTGCCATGCAGCCAGCCTTTACCAAAGATCCCTCCGGAGCCTAAGGCAATTTTGGATTGTATAATATGATATCCACTTCCCAGTGGATCACGCTCTGGATTCAGAAAAGTTAATACCCGTTCTCTTTGATAAGTATGCATAAAATGCCACAAGATGGGGGTTGATGCAGCACCAACCGATAGTAAAGCAATAATCAAACGCCATTGCATTCCGGCTAAAAACAATACCCAGACGCCCGAAGCGGAAATAATAATCGCTGTACCAAGGTCGGGCTGTTTTGCTACTAATAATACTGGAAAAATTAGAATAATACCCGATGTCATTAAAGTAAAGATTTTGGGAGGGAGGGATTTATTACTAAAAAAATAGGCAAGCATCATTGGCATTGCCAATTTCATCATTTCTGAAGGTTGTAATTGAAAAAAACCTAGTTCTAACCAGCGACGAGCACCTTTATCCACTTTACCGATTATCAGTACAGCAATAAGCAAAGAAACCGTTATGGTAAATAGCCATGGTGCCCATTGATGGTAGCGTTTCGGTGATATCCAGGCAAAAGTGATCATCACAGCAAAACCCACTAACAGCCGCAGTATTTGGCGATCCATCATGTGAAGGTTGCGATTGCTGGCGCTATACAAAATAAATAACCCAGCTGCTACTAAACTGAATAATGCTAAGCACAATAAACCATCAATATGAAATCCTTGCAAACTACGACGTAAAAAGCGCACTTTAATAGGTCTGAGTGATACAACACTTTTCAAAAAACTAATCATGGTGGTCCTTGTTTGCTGTATTTGGTGGTAAGTTGGAGTGTTTTATGTAATATCGAATTAATTTTCCAGCGATATTATCTGCCATTGCACTGTGTTCGACGACAACGGCTATTGCTACTTGTGGCCGGCTGACGGGCGCAAAGGCAATGAAAAGATGATTATTACGTAATTTTTTCGGAATATTGGTGCGAATTGTGTCTTCAGAGCGCTGATGACCGTAAATCTGCGCGGTGCCTGTTTTAGCTGCTACTTTGTAATGTGGATGGGGACCAAAGAAATGTGCGGTACCATGCGGATCGTCAACTACACTTTCCATAGCTTCGATCACTTCATCCCAGTTGGTGCTGTTAAAATAAGCATGGTTGTTTTCGATGGGTGCCACTGATTCTGTATTACCTGTTGCGTCCACCGATTTAAGTAATAAATGGGGTTGATAGCCCTGACCTCTTTCGGCAATCATGGCGACAGCGTGAGCTAATTGCACTGGTGTGACAAGTAAATATCCTTGACCGATACCGGTTTCAACCGTATCACCGGTGTACCATGGGTGGCCTTGAATACCCATTTTCCAGTCTGGTGTCGGAACGAGTCCCGATACCTCTTCTGGTAAGTCAATTCCGGTAGCTTGACCGTAGCCAAACTGATGTAAAATATTATCCATACTGCGAATTCCCATATCAACCGCTAACTGGTAGAAATAAGCGTCACATGACACCGTAATCGCTTTTTGGAGATTGACCCATCCATGACCATTACGTTTCCAACCGTGATAGATATGATCAGTGCCTGGAATTTTAAACCAGCCTGGGTCAAATACTTTTGATTCTGGTGTAATAATGCCTTGTTGCAGGCCTTGCAGTGCGATAAAGGGTTTCACTGTGGAGCCTGGTGCGAATTGACCGCGAATAGCGCGATTATATAGTGGGTGACTGGGAGAAGAGAGCAGTTGATGATATTCTTTTTGGCTGAGACCAGAGGTAAATAAGTTGGGATCAAAACTCGGATTAGAAACCAATGCTAAGATCTCACCAGTATTCGGTTGCAGCATCACAATCGATCCGCTTTCTTGTCCCATGATTTTTTGGGCATAGCTTTGCAGTTTACTGTCTATAGTAAGGTATAAATTTTTTCCAGGCTTTTGTGGTGTTTCATGAACTACACGAATAATATGTCCGGCAGCATTGATTTCAGCCGCTTGCATTCCGATTGTGCCATGCAGTGGCTTTTCATAATATTTTTCGATGCCCATTTTGCCAATGTCATCGTCTGTGGTGTAATTGTTTTGATCCACATGACGTAATTCAGCGAGATTCATTCTCCCAACGTAGCCCAGTACGTGGCTCATAACGCTGCCCAAAGGATAAGAGCGCATTAGGCGTGTTTGAATACTGACGTTGGGAAAGCGATATTGGTTGACGTAAAATTTAGCAACCTCTTGCTCAGATAATTTATACTTGAGTGGTACAGGTTGCAGCAGGTGATATTGGCGCAGTACGTGATAGAACCTTTTTACCTCATTGTCAGAAATCACAATGATTTTTCGCAATGCTTTAATAGTGTTCTTGATAGTGTGCTTGTTGTTGTTGATGATACTCAAGGTGTAAGTAGGGACGTTTTTAGCGATTAAGACTCCGTTACGATCAAATATTAATCCGCGACTTGAGGGTATTGGTACCATATTTAAGATGTTTTGCTGGGATAAGGTTGAATAAAATTTATTGTTTTTAACTTGCAAAAATACCAAACGGCCCACTAAAAGAAGCGTAAAAATAGCGATGATAATTGCTGCCGCGATACAGCGGTTTCTAAAAAGCTGCGTTTCAATAATGGCATTTTTAAACGCAAAAGGTTTTTTATTCATCCTGACTGTGTCTACTGTTGTCCCGTTTTTGTTATCACCGATGGTAGGGGTGTTGAGATAGTATACTCCAAGCGCGATAAATTTGCTCGACCACCACGACTCTGGCTAAAGGGTGTGGCAAAGTCAATTTACTGAGCGACCATAACCAGTCTACTTGTGTGAAATAGCTGGAAGCAATACCTTCAGGGCCGCCAATCAAAAAACTTAATGGCTGTCCGTCTTGATTAAAGTGTCGCAATTTTTCTGCGAGTTGCTCTGTGCTGACTTGTGAGCCACTGCGATCACAAATGATAATGCGACTGTGTTTAGGAACAGCACGAACCAGTTGCTCACTTTCTCGATTGATGATGTTTTGCATGTTAGTAGATTTTTTGCGTTTAACAGCAGGTATTTCAGTGAGAGTCACTCCGTATTCTGGAGGTATGCGCTTGATATAGTCAGCGACTGCTTGATTAGCCCAGCCGGAAAGTTTATGGCCAATACTAATAATACTAATTTTCATGTGAAGGTGTTTCGGAGTTAGCGTTAGCCCATAGTTTTTCAAGGCTATAAAACTCGCGCACTTCAGGGATCATGATATGAATAATCACGTCACCCAGGTCCACTAAGATCCACTCACCTTTTTCCTCGCCTTCCGCCCCAAAGGGGCGAATACCTATTTGTTTTGATTTCCGCATTACTTTGTCTGCAAGCGTGCGCGCATGTTGGGTAGAAGTTGCTGTGCATATAATCATATAATCAGTGATATCAGTCAGTTGCATAACATCTAATTGTTTGATTTGTATCCCTTTATGATCCTCAAGGACCTCCTTGAAAGCATGGGCTAATTTGTCGGTATTCATGGTAGTGAGGTTATCCGATAGTTTAAAAACCTCAACTATACACGACTTTTAGAGCGCTATCATTCAACACTGCAATGAATTGATACGGTTGAGCAAATATAACTGTTCTAATTATGATATATTATCGGCTCATAACTGAGTGCGCGCGAGAGAGCTATGCAAATCATCAAATCATTGAGCTGGAAGGAAATTTTAACCAGTCGATATAAATATTTGCTCATATTTACGATCGTTTTGTTGGTAATATTGCGACAGATCAATCTAAATCTATTAATTTCTTATCAACATCGTTCACTTTCCATTTATCTATACGACCCAGTGTTACATCTTATCCGTCCGGTGGACGTCGGATTTTGGTTGTTTTTGTCTTCCTATACTGCTTTTGGTGTGGCGATTATTTATTTTATTCGAAAACCACGCCAATTTACTATTCTACTGCAAGCGTTAATGCTAATGTGGATGATGCGCTGGTTAACTATATATTTGTTGCCTTTAGCAGTACCACCGATGAAAATTCCACTGCATGATCCCATTGCCTATTTCAATCACGTCATATCGCGTGATTTGTTCTTCTCAGGTCATACAGCTTCCTTAGTTATTATGCTATGTGTTTCTCGTCAACGTTGGTTGAGATTATTTTTTATATTTTTTCTAGCATTGACGGTCACTTTGTTGCTTTTGGGGCATCAACATTACTTTTTGGATATTGTCGCTGCACCTTTTTTCGCTTACGGTTGTTATCGCTTAGCATTAACATTCAATGATTGGATTACCCCACTTTTGACACGTAATCTCAGTTGATGAATAATGGTTGCTTTATTTTGATAGTAAAATGGCTATAAATATCATGTTTCATTTAAGCACAGAAATTGCAACTCAGGCTAAGTTGATGACAGGAGGGTTGTATTGAAAACTTTATGTGTCATACCAGCTCGCCTCAATTCACAGCGTTTACCTCGTAAAATGTTGGCGCTTATTGACGGTCAACCCATGATCCAGCACACTTATCTGCGTGCTAAAAAATGCGATGATATCGATGAGATTGTGATAGCGACAGACGATGAGGAAATTGCCAATGTTTGTCGTGAGGTGGGTGCTAAGGTTTTAATGACGCCAGAAGCTATTCAAACTGGCTCAGACCGTGTGGCGCTAGTGGCTCGTGAATTTTCTGACATGGATGTAGTCATTAATTTGCAAGGGGATGAACCTTTTATTCGTCATCAAATGTTGTCGCAATTACTGATGGCTTTTAAAGGCAGCGAAAAACCGCTAATGGCGACTTTGGCTTTTGAATTAGGTTTTCCCGATGAATATCAAAACCCAAATTTTGTGAAAGTGCTTCTCGATCAAAAAGGCTATGCAATTTATTTTTCTCGTGCGCCGATTCCATTTTTTAGAACGGAGGCTAGTAACGCACCTGTATTACATCATATGGGTTTGTATGCCTATGACCGTGATTTTTTATTGCGGTTCACGCAAATGCAACAGACGCCACTTGAAAAAATTGAATCCTTGGAGCAGTTACGTGCGCTTGAGAATGGCTATAAAATTCGTGTCATCAAAACCGAATATCGAACTTTGGAAGTCAATAATGCTGAAGAATTAGCTTTGGCACGCGATTTTATCAAATCGGAATCTGCAAGCTAAATATTGTGGCTCGATCTGTGCAGTGAGAGGATTATCCTAGAAAAAGCAGTTGGACCACGATTTCTGGCATAGTCTCTTGATTCATCTCGCCATATAAAAATTTTTCTCATCACCAATAAGGTGACGTCGACAATTTTTATTACGCGATCTCAATCAACTTGTTACACTATTTAATTGTGCTCAACCACTTTTTTTAGGATTATAGTTCCAGATCGTAAATGCGATAAGTTTTGTAGTGTTTTGCCCCAGCAGTTTCAATCGAGTTATTCATCATATGGTTGTCTTCCAGTATCCAGGAAGCTTCGGCATATTGCGCGCCTTTATTGCGTAAAATTTCTTCCGTTTTATGTAACAAAATAGCTCCTAACCCCGCTGATTGATGCTGTTTTTTTACACCTAGCGTAATAATGCGATAGGTATTAATTGACGGTTTAATTTTAGTGTGCCATAACAATTTAAAAATCCCAAATGGCAGCAATTTTCCGTTGCGAATTTTTTTTGTGACCTCGTTGAGGTTTGGAACGGTAAGGCTAAAACCGACTGGCTCACCATCTACTTCCACCATAATACATAGCTCTGGGTCAATAATCGCTTTTAATTCTTTGGACATGTGCTTAAATTCAGCGGCACTCATTGGTACAAAACCCCAATTTTTTTCCCATGCGTCATTATATATTTGAAATAGTTTTTCAGTTTCTTGTTTAAATTGTTTGAGGTTCAAACTCCGAAAAGAATATCGTTGTTTCTCAATTTTTTTATTAGCAATTCGGGTGCGTCTTTCATCCAGTGTGTAGGTTTTGGTGTAACAAAGCCAGGCGTAAAGATCTTTCGCTTTTTTAAACCCATATTGCTCACAATGTTTCATATAATAACTGGGATTGGCTGTCATCATGAAATAAGGCTCTGTATCAAATGCAGAAATTTGTAACCCACATTCGTGGTTTGTTGAGGGATTCATTGGTCCACGCAATATGTTCATGCCATGAGATTTCCCCCATTTTTTGACGGTGTCAAATAGTAAAGTGCTGACTTCACTATTATCAGTGACTTCAAAAAATCCCCAAAAAATAACTTTCTCATTTTGAAATTTATTATAATGTTCATCAATAATACCAGCAATCCGACCCACACAATGGTTATCTTGATAGGCCAACCACATCTTTATTTGGCTATGCTGATAAAAAGGATTTTTCTTTGTATCAAGATAGTCTTTGACAGTAATTTTTAACGGGGGTACCCAATTGGGATTATTTTTATAGAGTTGCCATGGTAGATCGATAAACTTACGAAGCTCTGATGGACTCTTTACGTTTTTGAGTAATATCTTCATACTGACACTCGAGTTGGTTCCAAATTTCAATAATTGTATCGGCTGTCAATGCCAGTTGTTGTTTACTGTGCATTGAATTAATAAAAAGTCGTAGTCGTGCTTTGTTTTTTGGCACGCTTGGAAATACTAGTGGAAAAATTAAGATTTTTCTTTTTAGTAATTCTTCACAAAATGCAACTGTTTTTTGAAAATCTCGTGTCATGACAGGTATGATTGGCGTGTTGTAATTATCACCAATATCAACGCCACCTTGTTGTAGTCGAGATCGAATAAAGTTGCAATTTTCGTGTAACCGAGCAACGCGCAGTGGCTCACGTTCCAAAATATTAAGCGCTGCCAAGGCCGCCGCTGCATTGGCGGGTGAAATCCCGGCAGAATAGACAAAACCATCGGCATTAAATTTTAAAAAATCTACTAACTTCTGAGAGCCAGCGATATAGCCACCACAACTGGCTAATGCTTTACTTAGAGTTCCCATCCAGATATCAACTTCTTTGGGATCAAAATTGAAATGCTCTCGTACACCGAAGCCATTTTTACCTAAAACCCCGAAAGAGTGTGCTTCATCCACCATTAAAATTGCATTGTAACGCTTTTTAATTTTAATAAATTGGGGAATATCCGGTATGTCTCCATCCATGCTAAATAAACCTTCGGTGGAAATTAGGATACGTTTGTGTTCTTGGGAATATTTTTCTAATACTCGTTCAAGGTCGTCGGTATCATTATGTGCAAATGAGACACATTTAGCCCCAGAATACCGCGCTCCTAAAAAACCACTGTTATGAATAAATGCGTCGTGCACAATCAGATCCCGTTTGCCAAATAATGTCGCTATTGCACTGACATTGGTGGCGTGCCCGCCGGTAAACACAATACTGTCTTCGACTTGAATTAATTCAGCAATCTTTTTTTCTAATTGTTGATGCAATAGTTTTTCACCAGAGACGATACGACTGGCTGAAACGGAAGTGCCATAAGTGTTAACCGCGTCAATCACGGCTTGATTGACGCGAGGATCTCCAGACGTATTGATGTAGTTGTATCCGGAAAAATTAATATATTCGCCATCAGGCAATGTCAAAGTTGCGTTTGAAACGTCAGTGCTTGGTTGAAAATACAAGGAAGCAAGATGGGCATTTTGTTTTTTTCGAGTGATGAACTTATTGTAAAGTGGAAAATTTTCAAATATATCAGTCATGTTTTTTTACCCAACCTTGTTGTTGATACCATAATACTGTTTCCTTGATGCCATTATCCCAATGAATTTCCGGTTTCCATTGTAATTGTTTTTTCGCTTGTGAGTTATTGCAAGTCCAATCCTTTTGTTTCATTTCATTGAGTTTATCTGAATTAAGCATGGCGGTTTTGTTAAAAAGAGTATTTAACTTATCAGACAGAAAGGCAATGCCTCGCAATTGCCACCATGAAATAGGTAGTCGGTAAATTTTTTTTACTGCCAGTAATTCTGCCAAACGCAATTTTATTTCAGCGATTGTATGGGTTTGATTGTTGCTGATAAAGTAAATATTACCACTATTTTTGTCGTGTTCTATGGCGTGTAATACTGCGTTGGCGGCATCTTTAACATGTATGACACTGAAACGATGATCATCGGCAAATATTGTCGGCCAAATACGTTTTTCAATTAGTTTGATGATGTTTAAAAACTCTTTATCGCGTGGCCCGTAAATAATTGGTGGTCGAATAATAGTGATTGGTATATGATCTTGGAACGACAGCGCGATTTGTTCGCCGGCTAATTTACTTTTGCCGTAGTTGCTAACAGGGTTGGCTTGGTCAGTGCTAATGTATTCGTTTTCGCCGAGATTGGGGCCAGCAGCGGCAAGGCTTGAAATCAGTATAAAACGTTTCAGGGAATTTTTAGCGGTGACGATGGCATCTAACAGGTTTTGGGTGCCAGTCGCGTTGACTGCGAAGAAGTCTTGCTTGTTCCTAGCCTTGACGCGTCCAGCGCAGTGAACGACGTAGTCCACGTCTTTGACGATATCGGCTAGGCTGTCACGGTCACAGATATCGCCGCGAACTAAAGAGACATTGTTCAGACCTTCGAGTTGTGGCAGCCGGCGCCGGCGTATCAAGGCTGAAACTGTGTAATGCGCTTCTGATAATGATTCTGCAATATGGCTACCGAGAAACCCATTCGCTCCTGTTAGTAATACTTTGTGCATCAATAACCTAGAAAAATCTGATTTACAACGACGGCATCATACCATTTACGCATAGTTCAATCTAGCGCAGAATATAATCAATTAGTTGGCAATTTCGCTCCGAATAGCCCAGCCACAAAGTTTATAGATGATTCTTGCAGCGACGTTAGCATCCCACTCTTGAGTATAACTATTTGGTTTTTTTGATAATTCTAGATTTTGTGGGGCAACTTCGTTTAAGTCAAAGCCGACGATGCGCCGTTTAGATTGTGTCACGACTCTAAATAAATGCATGACTTCTGAGTAGTCGAGTCCACCTGGGACTGGGGTGCCTGTATTGGGGCAATAGCGTGGGTCAAGGCCGTCAATATCAAAGCTGATGTACACCTCTTTAGGCAACGTTGACACGATTTCCTGACACATACTATCCCAACTTTCGCCATGTGCTCGCCTTGAGCTGAGCGTGCTGTCAAAAAAAGTGGTGATGGTTTGTTTATGCATTGAAATGTATTCAAATTCTTGCTCGCAAAAATCACGTATACCAACCTGCACTAAGCACGTTAATGGCAGCCTTTCGCAAATATTATACATGATTGAAGCATGAGAATCGTTCAATCCTTCGTAAGCTCTTCGTAAATCAGCATGAGCATCGATCTGAAGGATGCCCATCTTGGGGTAGTGTTCCAGTGTCGCTTTGACGTTTCCAAAAACACAGCCATGATCACCACCCAATAAAGCGACAAATTTGTTTTTTTTGAGATGATAGTCGGTTTGTTGGTAAATCCGTTGATTTAACTGGGTACACAATTTATTAATGAGAGCTTTATCGCTAGGATTGGAGAGAGCGAGCTGATTCCAAGCACTAATCTCTGAATCAATTGGTAGCATCGCGATGCCGTGCTGATAGATGTTGCCGAGTTCACTATCGTACAAATCCACTTGTTTACTGGCTTTAAGTACTGCATTTGGTGCCCGTGAGGTGCCACCTCCGTAACTAGTAGTTGCTTCCCACGGTACCGGAATAATAACAATTTTTGCGTTATCAGGGGTGTTGTTAAGGCCAAAAATGCCAGAGTTTTCAGTCGCTGCGGCGTTTGGATCGAACAGAGTGGTCATGCTTGTTGCTTATTTTGTCGGTCAATAGATACCACAGCATACCAAGGTATTCATGAATCGCAACTGCACTGCGGGTCAGGTTTGCGCCACTGGGGGCATACCAACTGAATTGATTTTGTTCTTCTGTAGGTGTTAAGTATTGTGTGGGTGCAGGGATTGCTTTCATACCTGCAGCCTTAAATAATAGCATAGCGCGTTTCATATGAAACGCTGAGGTTACTAATACAAAGGGTTTTTGGCCGATCAAAAGTTTTAATGCCTGAACTTCCTGATAAGTATCTGAAGAGCCTCCTTCTAAATAAATCTCATTGGCGTTGATGCCTAAGTCAATGGCAGTTTCTCGAAAGATTTTATCGTCACTGTAGTGTGATGGTCCTAAGCCACCAGACACAATTAGTTTGACTGGACGCGAGGTTTTTTTGAGCAAACGTACTGCTTCTACAATGCGCGCTAGTGAAGAATTGGATAGGCGCATATTAGCTGGATACAAGCTATTCAATTGGTTACCACCACCGAGAACAACCATGATATCGACATCGTGAGGTACTTGCGATAGTGGCTGAAATGGTGATTCGAGGTGGTTAAGTAATAAAGCAGGTAAGGGTCGGGTGCTGAAAGCGATAAGTAGTAGTAGAGCAATGATAATACAACACATACCTGTCTTGTGCAGTGCAAAGAAAAGGAATAGGAGTCCAATGCAAAAGATTAGAATAACTAGGGGCAATGGAAGCAACCAACTTTCAATGCCCTTCTTAAGAACAAACAGCATAAATTGTTAATTTATTGATGTAATTTATGATGATATCTGTCAGATACGTCGGCGTCGATTGTCTTCTTTTGCCTTATTGACTCGAATTTTGCGGCCTCGAAGTTCCGTACCGTTTGCATCCAATGAGGCCTCAGCCGCATCGCTGGTTTCGAAAGTGATGAAAGCGAAACCTTTAGATTTTTTTGTTTCATGATCGATTATGAGTTTGGTATTTTCGATGGTACCAAATTTTTGAAAGAACTCATCTAACTCGGCTGCTGTGACGTCGTAGGACAGGCTGCCCACGTATATTTTATTTTGACTCATGGATGTTTTCCTTTGGTTAATCTTGAAATGCTTCGCAAAAGTTTGTTAAGAATTTTCGCTCATCATCAAGAGCATTCAACAGCTAATACCAAGCAATGCGGACATTGTACTCGAAACGAAACGATAAAGTACAGCGCGGCAGTGGGTGATTTGATATATTTTTCTCATTTTCAACTTAAAGTATTTTTTGGTTTATTCTGTAGTTGGGTGACTCAGACGCTTCCGATTAATTAGAAAAATTAAAATTCCTATTGAGCTGAAAATGATTGCTGGAATACACAATGGTAGCGTTGAAGATACTTTTTTGATCAATATCACAAAGCCAATCACCGCTGCACTTGCAAAACGGCTAGCACCGTTTAGCGCGGCAGCGCTACCTGCTTTTTGGCCAAAAGGTTCCATTGCTCCGGCAGTGCCCGCTCCGACCCCAAAAGAGCCTCCGATGCCAATCAGTAACATTGGCCAGATGAAATTATTCACTGTTAATCCACTAAATAAATACCAGATAAGCATTATGATGCCGCCCAATAATGAGATAAAAAAGCCAGATAACACCGTCTTGAAGATACCAATACGCCCAACACAAATTCCAGAGAGTACGCTACCAATCAAATATGAAATCCCCATGAAGGCGAAATAAAATCCAAATTTTACCTCAGGAATATGTAATTGTTCGATGATGAGATAAGGTGAGGTGGATGAAAAAATAAAAAAGTAGCAAAAACTTATCGCAGAGCTTAACGTGTAGTATGCAAATACTGGATGACACAAAATGGTGTTGTATTCCTTAAAAAACTGTCTGTTGATAGGTTTTCGTTGCGATTTTGCTAGCGTTTCTGGCAAAAACAGTATAATGGCAAATATCGCTATCATAGAAACAATTGACATTGCCCAAAAAATTGCACGCCAATTAAAATGAATATCCAAAGCACTGCCTATGAAGGGTGCAAATAACGGTGAAAAAGCGATCACACCGTTAAGATAACTGTACATTCGTCCGCTTTTAGCCCCCGAAAAACAATCTCGAACAATCGCAAATGCAACGACCAACATACCGACAGCTCCTGCAGCTTGTATCAAACGGAAAATAATTAATTGTGTTGGCGATTGTGCGACGGCACACAGGAGGGTTCCTAAAGTGAACAAAATAGTGGTAAAAATACTACTGATGCGACGCCCCATTTGATCGGCGAGCGGACCAATGATGAGTTGTGTCACGCCACAACATAAAACATATAAACTCATCGTCAGCTGGATAACCGTGGCTGAGGTATGGAAATACTGCGTAATGTGAGGAATAGTTGGGGCGTATAAGTCCAAAGCCAAAGCAAATGCCAACACCATGGGGGAAAGAGTACCAACGAGTAGGCGAGGGTTTTGGGTCAAGGTATAAAATCTCTAAAGCAATTATTTTATACATTTTGAGCACAGTTTGTAAAGACACTCAAGCAAAGCTCGCAATAAGGAAATAATCCTTTCTTAATTTTTTTCCCAAAATGGATCTGATAGTTTAGTGAACTGTAGCAACAAATTATGATTAAATTTTAATCTTTATTTATTAATGATAAAACAAGGTGAATCTATGCAATCAGATAATAAGGATCCAAGCGGTGATTATGAAAAGGTTTCAGAAGGCGACGGAAAAGATCGGCATATACCGGCTGCTGGGGCAGAAGATGAAGATCATGACGGATTAACTTATGCTAGTGACGGAGACGGAACATCGGAATCGAACAACAAAGATCCAAGATGGTTAATGCCAGCAGCTGTTATGGCATTTTCTGTGAGTACATTAGCTGAAGTTGGTTATGGTGTTTTTGCCATGTTCCTTGTTGAAGGAACCCTTGATGCCATCGTAGTGGCCTATCTTGTGAAACCTCACCTAATATCTGAAAAAATTCATCAAAACGCTAATCCTTGGGTTGGCGTAACTAGCCAGATATTGGCTTGGGGTGATGTGGCACTAACTGTTTTGGCTACTGTTACTGTTAAAGAAGAACTTAAAAAATTTATCCCCGGTATAAAAAAGCATCTTAATGAACTTCATCATGGCTCATGGCTTCTTAGAGGTATTGCCTTTATTAACTGGCTGCTAGCTATTAGCTACTTTCTGACAGGTTCGCTGGCTCCAGCAACCGCTTTTCGAGCCACAAACTTTAATTTGCCTCACTTGCCAAATATCGCGTTAGATATTGGAATGACAATCGCTCAACTGTCAACTTATTTGATTTTAAATACAAACTATGCTTTGAAAGCACCTAAAATTATTTATGATGGCATAACAAAAGGTATTGCACGTCCTCAGGATGATATTCGCTGCTCTACACACTTTATGTTTGTGTTACGTTCAATGTTAAATATGGTGATACGAAGCTGGCAGTTTTGGGGCTTGGCAATGTTGCAATGCAAGTACCTTTTTAATAATGAAAGTGATGCTTTACGATATATTCACGCGAGCTTAGCCGCTTTCTCAGCATTTTATTACGTAGTATTTACGTGGATATCAAATGATTTTACGAAAACCTACGGATATAATTTAGAAACTGGAAACTATGAAACATCTACAGGAGATTCAAGCAACCCAACCGCTCCTAACAATAGTCTATGTGATAAACTCGTTACCTATCCCGTACTTTATCCCTTATTAGCGTGTGCTTTCCTAGCGCGTATGTTGATAGTACCTGAACTTTTTAACGGTAATAAATCACCTAATGATTACAACACTGAGGATAGGATTATCTATGTTGTAGGTATAGTGCTGGGGGGAATTGGGTCAGTTACCTATTGCCGATTTATGGAAAAATATGGTCAGGATGCTTTGACATTTATATACGGTGCGATAAGACGTTGCAATGCTGCCGATAATGAAGTAAGCACAGTAATGTATTCAGCAGATACTAGTGGTGAAACAAACCGTTGCAATTGGGGTGGTTGTTTGCAAGGATTTTTTAGTAGTGGACGCAGACGTCACAATTCCTTGCTTGACGTGAATGATGAAAGGTTTATGTTTGGTGGAAGAGAAGCTAACGATACCACTTTGGGTATGATTTAAAAAAACCTATTACAACTCAATTTATCATCATTAAAATTACAGCAGTAAGGATTAGTCAACTGACTGTTAAGAATTGAATAAAACCCGTTTTCTAACTGGATCAAAAGTCGGATTACTATCATCGCGGTTTTTGATCCAGGATTCGGTAGGATAGTGGGAAAAGGAATTGTGATTTATCAAAAGCAGCTTGAATTTCGCACTAAAGGTCGCGGCACCATCGATATTACCGATGCAATTGCCGATGTTGTGCAAAGTTCGCAACTTGACATAGGCCTTTGCCAGCTATTTATTCAGCATACTAGTGCATCGTTGATTATTTGTGAAAATGCCGATCCTGCAGTGCGTAGAGATTGTGAAACTTTTATGGCACGTTTAATTCCCGATGGTGATCCTGCTTATACCCATACGGCCGAAGGACCAGACGATATGCCAGCTCATTTACGCACTATTTTGACACAAACCGCCATTTCAATTCCGGTCCGTGGCAATAAATTATTCCTCGGTACATGGCAAGGAATTTATTTATGGGAACACTTGACTCCACGAGAAAAGCGTAAGGTGGTTGTCACAGTGCATGATTAAGGTTTTTCAAACGACGGCACGGGATCCATTTCTGTGTAACCTTGGGTGATCGAATTTAGAATCTTAAGCAGCAATTTTTGTTCAGTTCCCTCTAGAGATTCTAAAATACGACGACTGAATGCGCGTAAAAAATCAATTTTGGTATTATAAAGGTTCAAGCCTTTTTTGGATAAAGTCGCGAAGACAACGCGACGATCTTTTTCATCACGAAGTCTTTCTACTAAGCCGTTTTTAACGAGTTTATTGACGATGGCCGTTGTGCAGCTCAATGAATTGTATGTAAGCTGTGCAATATTGGACATGGAACACTTGCCGTAGTAACCGATAATTTCGATCACTTTTAAAGGTTGTAAACCAACGGTACCGATTTCTGCAATTAAGTCATGCTCCTGATTATTTTGGCTGCGATTCATGGTCAGGATGGCCGTAACCATTTGTTCTACAGCACTTGAGAGGCTGAAATCGTTGCCAATAGCATCGGTAATTTTCATGCTGCTATTTAAACAGAAATAGTACTTTTCAGCAAATTACTTCAAATTATTCAATTAAGTGTGTTGAAAAAGAAAATAATAATGTTTAGAATCATGGTTTCGTAGGTGGCACTTCAAATTAAGATACAAGAACACTTTAAGTGAATAGAGAGAAGCAGTCATGAACACGAAATTAATCTATGCAACGCTTGCTGTTAGTTCCTTCGCATTGAGCCTTTCAGGGTGTATGGCAACAGTTCCCCAATCTTCTTCGCCACAGTATCAGGGCCGCTCAATTGGATCGGGTCAAATTATTAGTTACCAATTGCTTGCTCGGACTCCAGATCAGTTCAAGAGTTATGCAGGACAATATGCTTTTGCTGGTGGTGCTATCGGTGCAGCATTGGGTTTAGCTTATGGAGTGACGGCTGGTGCGGTATTTACCGGTGTCACTGTTGGATTATTCAGTCTTTTTGTGAATCCCGCTGCACTAATATTGAGTGGAGTTATTGCGGGGACGGTTGTGGGTGCTTCTGTCGGTGGAATAGTGGGTACCAGTAAAAAAGTTTTTGAAAAAGGATATTTATTTTATCGCTTTGATGTTCAAATGGATGGAGCACAAAAAACTAAAATCGTTGCACAGCAGTTCACCAAGTTTGCTTATCCGATTGGGTCACGGGTAGAAGTCATGATGGTGCAGGGTAAAAAAAATCATGTGTTTTATACAGTGAAATTGTTGAGTGTTGCGCGTAAAGTGGATTAAGCAGCATCGCCAACTGCTTTTTCTCGATTTAATAATTAACAAACTCTGAAGCGCGCGCGTGGTGTTTTTATTATATCGAAACATATTGCTGAGTTTTTATTGGTTGAATGCGAGCGGATGTTGATAGGAGGTTTTGACGCGAAGTCGGTGGCAACTTTGCTGCAGCATAAAAAAGTCTAAAAATAAAAATGCTGCGGTGATAATCACGGGTTGTAACCTTGCTTGGGACACATTGAGATTCATTGTTTATGAATAATAGGAAATCTTATGGCGCGCCCGGAGGGACTCGAACCCCCAACCAACTGGTTCGAAGCCAGTTACTCTATCCAGTTGAGCTACGGGCGCTAAAGGTCAGTCGCGCATGTTAGCATAACACTGGCAGGGCTGAAAGTCTGGATTGAAATACGGCGGTTGAAAGCACCTTGATACTGACGTAATTTATTAGAGAATAAAACCCATCGATTTCTGAACTTCTAAAAACTAAAATTTTTCTTAGTATTCAAAATGCTTAGGAAAGTATGGTCCATCTATGTTATGATCTTACATTAAGTATTGGCTAGAGATTTTTAATGAGCATGGATGTCTCCCTAAATCGAATTATCATTGTCCTCATCTGTTGTGGCTTAACCGCTTGTACCGTTGGACCCAACTTTCATAGTCCAGCGGCTCCTAAGACGCGTTCATACACTGCCAACGCAACACCTACACGAACGGTGTCCATCGCCGCTGCTGGTCAGGTAGGGCAAGCGCAACTCATTCAGTTTGGACGCGATATTCCGGCTAATTGGTGGACGTTATTTCACTCTAAGGCCATTAATGCTTTGATATCCAAGGGGTTGGCACATAGTCCTAACCTCACAGCAGCTCAGGCCACACTGAGAGAAGCACAGCAAAACCTTAAGTCTAAAGTGGGTAGTTTATTATTTCCCAGTGTGAGTTTGGATACTATTGCAGAACGAGTGAAAAGCAATAAGTTGGGTTTAACCAGTTCTTCAAATTCCAGCAGTACCCCTCCAGGAACCACTTACAGCCTCTATTATGCTACGGTTCCTGTGAGATACACGCTTGATTTATTTGGTGGCTCACGACGAGAAATTGAAGAGTATCGGGCAAAAGTTGATTTTGCACGCTATGCGTTGATGGCTGCCTATCTCACTTTAACTTCAAATATTGTTACCACAGCGCTGACAGTAGCAACCTTGGAGGCAGAAAAACAGGAAATTATTGCATTAATCCGCGAGACGCAACAACAAACGGACATTGTGCGTCAACAATTTTACCAGGGAGGTGTTGCGCGTGAAAATGTATTGATTCAAGAGACAAGCTTGGCACAAACTAAAGCAGAATTACCTCCCATTGAATTGGAATTAGCGCAAGCCCGGCACTCTCTAGCTGTGTTGGTAGGAGCGTTGCCTAGTCAAATTCATTTGCCTCCGCTGTATCTTTCTGATTTGCGATTACCTAAACATCTCCCGTTGAGCTTACCGTCTACTCTCGTAAAACAACGGCCGGATGTTCAGGAAGCGGAAGCGAATTTGCATGTTGCTAGTGCTGCTATTGGTGTTGCCACAGCAGCACTTTTCCCAAGAATTAGTTTATCTGCTAAACCAGGGTTTTCAGCCTTGGCGATAAACAAGTTATTTGAATCGGGGAGTTATGCGTGGGCGTTAGCTGCCGAAATGACGCAAACTCTATTTCAGGGAGGCTCATTATTGGCAGCTAAAAAAGCGGCTATCGCTTCTTATAAATATTATCTTGCTGAATACAAAGAAACAGTGCTAACTGCTTTTCAGAATGTGGCTGACTCATTGCGTGCACTTGAAATTGATGCGCGTAATTTCAAACAAGAATTTATTGCGGAACAGAATGCGAAATACAATTACGAAATTATTCGTAAAAGCTTTAAGGAGGGCGGTAGTAATTATTTGGAATTGCTAACCGCTCAACAGCAATATCAGACCACCAAGGTTACACGTTTAAAAGCAGAAGGGCAGCGTTATACTGATACAGTTGCGTTATTTCAATCACTGGGTGGTGGTTGGTGGAATAGTAAGGAGATGTATGAAAAAAGGAATTAGTTTAACAATTCGTATGATTTTAATGATAGTTGCATTAGCTATCGTTTTTGGAATTATATTTGGGGTTCGTCAGCTTGAATTAAGAAAAGAAAATAAAATTAGAGAACTATTAAAACAGCGGGTTCCTGTGGTTTCTGCGGTTGAAGTAGCATCTGCCGATTGGCAGCAAACGTTAACATCAATCGGTGCAACACGTGCTGTGATGGGGGTGGATGTTACCACCGAATCAGCAGGAATTGTGAAAAAAATATATTTTGTAGGCGGATCAGACGTTAAAAAAGGTCAGACACTAGTGGTGCTGAATAATGAGCCGGACATTGCTAAATTAAGGTCATTGCAAGCAGAGGCTATTTTGGCTCGAAAAACCTATATGAGAGACGTTCGGCAATTTAAAATTGGTGCTGTGAGCAAAAAACAGCTCGAAAGTGATGAATATAGCTACAAAAGTGCTGTTGCTTTAACAAAGGAGCAGCAAGCATTAGTTAATGAAAAAATAATTCGTGCACCATTCTCAGGACGTATTGGAATTGTCTTGATTAATTTAGGCCAATACTTAAGACAAGGTGATCAAATTGCTAACTTACAAGCATTAGATCCAATCTTTGTTGATTTCAATTTGCCACAAAATCAGCTTTCAAATATTCATGTTGGCGAGACAGTTAATATTGTCGTCAACGATCTTTCTAAGAATTCTTATAGTGGAAAAGTGAGTTCGATTAATCCAGAAATAAATAAGTCAACTCGAACTTTCACTGCTGAGGCAAAACTCGCTAATAAAAGTAAGTCATTGTTACCAGGAATGTTTGTGACAGGTGATTTTATTATAGGTGCACCTAAAAAATACTTAACCATTCCAAGAAATGCGGTTGCATTTAGCTCCTTTGGCAGTTTCGTTTATTTATTATCACAAAGCAACCAAAAGAGTAACGGAAAAATTTTGTGGAAAGTGACCCAGGTTTTTGTCAAAACTGGAAGCAGTAGAGGAAATCAAATTCAGATTTTATCGGGTGTTAAGGAAGGAGATTACATTATTAGCAGCGGACAGCTCAAAGTGACGAATAATGCTATGGTGATGATTAATAATTCCGTACAGCCTTCTGATAATCCTAATCCAAAAATAATTAACCACTGACGGATTGTATGAAATTAAGTTCATTAGAAATTTTTATTAAGAAACCTGTTTATGCAATTGTGCTAAGTATGGTGATATTTTTTCTGGGTGTGCGGTCGATTGGGGTGTTACCAATTCAGCAATTTCCAACGGTTGAAAGTGCAATTATCAGTGTGCAAACGATATTTATGGGAGCGAATCCGGATACCATTGCTGCATTCATCACGACTCCTTTAGAGGATGCAGTAGCAGAAACAAATGGAATTGACTATCTAACTTCAGCTAGTTCGGAAAATTACAGTACAATTGTCGCTAACTTAATTTTAAATTACGACTCACATAAAGCATTGTCGGAAATTAACACACAAGTAAATAGTGTTATCAATAAATTACCTACTGGTGCCTTGAATCCTTCGGTTACGTTATCAGTGTCTCAGAGTATCAATGCGATGTACATTGGTTTTTACAGTGATGTGTTGCCTACTAATAAAGTGACTGACTACGTGTTACGCGTTATTCAACCGAAGCTGCAAGCATTGAATGGTGTACAACTGGCGCAAATTTTGGGTGGTCGAGAATATGCACTTCGGGTGTGGTTGGATCCTCAAAAACTCGCGGGTTACAATCTTACACCATACGATATCTCAAAAGTGATTACTGAAAACAATTTTGTTGCTGCCGCTGGTCGAACAGATGGGCCAGAATTTACACTCAACTTCATGGTAAATAGCCTTGGGAAAAGTGTAGATGATTTTAAAAATATGATTATTAGGGCAGGTAATAATGCTGTTATCCGTTTGAAAGACGTTGCTAGGGTATCGCTTGGCGCTGAAAATTATAATACTCAGGTTAAATTTAATGGAAAATCAGCGGTTTATGTTGGAATTGTGGTTGCGCCTGATGCAAATTTGTTGAGTGTTGTTAACTCGGTTAAAAAAGAGTTTTCAAAACTTCAAAAACAATTACCTTCCCAGTTGGATGGAAATATAGTCTATGATGCAAGTAAATTTGTTCATGCCTCAATTATCGAGGTTGTAGAAACATTGTTTGAGGCTTTCATTATTGTAACCATTATAATTTTTCTGTCATTAGCAACGATTCGTGCCCTTATTATTCCGACTATTGCGATTCCTTTATCGGTCTTAGGTACTTTTTTTATGATGTTCGTTTTTGGATATTCAATAAACTTATTAACATTATTGGCATTGGTATTATGTATTGGACTGGTGGTTGATGATGCAATTATTGTAGTTGAAAATGTCTTTCGTCATATACAGGAAGGCAAAACACCTCTTGAAGCTGCCTATTTAAGTGTACATGAACTTACACAACCAATTATTGCTATAACCATTGTTTTGATTGCTGTTTATCTACCAATTGGATTTTTAACTGGTCTAACAGGTGCACTATTTAAAGAATTTGCATTCACACTTGCTGGTGCTGTTACAGTTTCAGCGGTTATTGCTCTAACTTTATCTCCAATGATGTGTGCAAAAATATTGAGACCTGAAAATAAATCCAAACCTAAGCGTTTTGTGAATTTTGTTGATAAAATTTTTAATGGAATGCGCGATTTTTATATACGTATTTTGAAAGATATGCTTAACTATCTTCCAGTTGTTATCGTGTTTGCTGCGTTAATTTTGGTAAGCAATTACTTCCTATTTACAATGTCTAAGCGCCAATTAGCACCTCAAGAAGATCAAGGAGTTATTTTAGCCTTGGTAAGTGCCTCTGCTAATTCAACTTTGTCGCAAACAGAAATTTACTCTAATTTAGTAGCTAATGTTTACAAATCATATCCACAAACTGAGCACACTTTTGAAATTAATGGCAGTGGAGGTGCAAATGCATCGAGTTCATTAAATGCAAGTATTGACGGAATGGTGTTGGCTCCATGGAACAAGCGTAACAAAACGACTAATCAGTTGCTGCCATTAATTCAAGCCCAGTTAAATCAAATAGCCGGTGCGAAAGTTGCTGCTTTTCAACCACCTTCATTGCCTGGCGGTGGTGGTGGTTTGCCGATCCAGTTCGTGGTGCAAACTACTGAAAATTCAATACAGCTTAATAAAGTCGCACAAAAAGTGATGAATCAAGCTTATCAAACTGGGGAATTTGCCTATATTGATTCAAATTTGAAAGTTGATAAACAACAAAGTCAGATTAATATTAACCGCGATAAAATCGCGGAATTTGGTCTTAATATGCAGGATGTTGCCCAAAGTGTACGCTCAGCACTTAGCGAAGCTTATGTGAATTTTTTTGATTACTATGGTCGTGCCTATGAAGTTATTCCACAGATGCAAAGCAACACTCGTATTAAGGCATCTGATATTTTAAATTACTATGTCACCAACTCCAGTGGGGATCCTATTCAATTATCCAATATTGCTTCATTGTCTTATAATGTAGTGCCTCAATCTATCAATCATTTTCAGCGTTTAAATTCAGCAACTATTTCAGCAGTTGCTGCTCCTGGTGTTACTATTTCTCAAGCATTAGCGACATTAAAAAACATTGCTACTAAAATACTGCCTACTGAATACAGTATTGATTATGGTGGTGTTTCGAGACAATTTATGCAAGAAAAATCAGCATTAATTGTTACTTTCTTTTTTGCATTAATTATCATTTTTTTAGCACTTGCAGTATTGTTCAATAGTTTTATGGATCCACTAATAGTATTAATCAGTGTTCCGATGTCTATCTGTGGTGCAATGATTTTTATCAGTTTAGGCGTTGGTGGTTCTTCTTTAAATGTGTTTTCTCAAGTAGGCTTGGTGACATTGATTGGTTTAATTGCAAAGCACGGCATTTTGATTGTGCAATTTGCTAATGATGAGCAGATGGCTGGTGTTAGTAAGCGTGAGGCTATTGAACGTGCGTCGGCAGTGCGTTTTCGTCCGATCCTTATGACTACAGTTTCGATGGTTGTGGGTGTGATTCCGTTAATTTTGGCAACGGGTGCAGGTGCTGTCAGCCGATTTAATATTGGATTGGTTATTGCGACTGGCATTGGTATTGGTACTTTATTTACATTATTTGTGGTACCTTCAATGTATTTATGGTTGGCCACTGACTTTTCAAAAAAACCGCATTAACTACTTTGTTTGATAAATAGTTTTTGTTTGCCGTCGATATATTTAGCGTACTTGCGATTTCTAATGAATACCTGATAGCTTAGCAAACATAATATAAGTGATATTGTGAATGTGAATATATATTTTGCTGTAAGTAATTGTAAATAGTTTTGAGCAATTGATTGTGTAAAAAATACGAAAGGAATTTGACTAAGGTAAATCCAGTAGCTGGCGTCTCGTAAATAGTTGATAATACTATTTGTTCGATTAACATATTTTAACGATACCCCAATAAAACCCAGTGTTGCGAGCCAACCACCAATGAAAAATATGGTATTCCCTAGGGCGCGCCAAAGATTTATATGATTGAAGCGAAAAAACAGCAGTAGAAATATAGGAAAAATAATCACATTTGCGATAACGATAATGTACCAGCAATTTTTTTTGATCAGTTCCAGGATATGTTTGTAATAGGCTGTATAATATCCGAAAAGATAAATTGATAGGTAAGAAAACCATAAGGGGATATCGATCGTGGCATTGAGTGTTGTGGGTGTAAACCAACTGGGTATTGTCAGTCGCGCGGTAGCACCGACAATACATACGCAGACCACGATCCATAAAAAAAATTTCTGAGAGATGGATACTTTAGTGCTTCTGACGATATAAATCATTACGATAGTTAATAGTGACATCACAGCAAGGTACAATAAAAACCACAGGGAGCCGATGTAATCGATCGTGGCAATTGGATCATGGGCGAGGTAGTCATTGCCTGCAGTGATATGAGGCTGAGGTGTCGCTATGTAAGCGGTTGCAGAGAGTGCAGCGGGGATAAGCCAAAAAATCAGGAATGGCACAATAACCCGTTTTATTCGTTCAATGGCTAATCCGGCTAAACGGTGTTTTTGAAACGTACACGCGGAAAAATATCCAGCTAAAAAGAAAAAGATATATATTGTAAACATATATAGCCATAGAATATAGTATGTAAAACTGCCACAATACAGCGTTGATGGTTGAATATAGATACCCTTGAATTGAAGGTGAGCATATGGAAGACCCGCATGAACCAATAACACGCAGAATGTAGCAAAAATGCGTAGCACATCGAAACTATAAATTCGCTTATTATCATGTATCATGCTGTGTTACGTACAAAAACTTGGTTATTTTAAAGTATATTCTATAATTTGATGGTAACATCGCATGCTTAAGAAAAAATTAAAATACTTTCGAGACTTGATCGGCACATGTCCCTAAATATTGACTTTAAAAAAGTTATTGCTCCATTCAGACCCCGCAATGTGCGGCTCTTTATTGCCGGAGACTTCATGTTCTTTTTGTCGTTCTGGATTATTCAGATCAACCTTTCGTGGCTGATCTACCGTATCACTGAGTCGTCTTTTCGGTTGGGTCTGCTCGGTTTTTTGGTCAATCTACCGATGGTACTGATAACACCATTCAGTGGTTGGCTGGCGGATCGTTTTAATAGGCGATATATCATCTTGATTTCACAGACAATATGGTTTGTTACCACTGTGCTTGTAATATTGGTTACTATATTTGCCAAGATTTCTTTGCCTATTGTGCTGGTGGCTGGGGTCATTTATGGTGCTGTGTTTGCGTTGGTCAAACCAGCTTCAGATGCGTTGGTCAGAGATATTGTGCGTCAAAAAGGTGATATTCATCGCGTGATGGCAGTGGACGCTGCATCTAATAAGATTACTCAATTCTTAGGTTCTGCTATAGCCACAGTAATTTTTTCGATTTTCAAAACCTTAGTCGCAGCACTCATTTCCTCATTGGTACTGAATACTATGGCGTTTTTGAGCTTTTTCGGTTTGCGTATCTCACGCCATGTCAATATAGAGTCTGGAAAACACCCACTAAAAGAAATGAAGCAAGGTTTTGCCTATACCTTCGAGCACCTTCCCATTTGGTCCACCACCGTGATGGCATCAATAGCATTGGTAGTTACTGTGGCGATTTTGTTTCAATTGCCAGTTTTTGCAGGCAAAGTTTTAGGGGGTTCTGAACGCTATTTGCATTATTTGTATTTCGCAGCTGGTGGCGGTGGAATGGCTGGAGGGGTGTTGCTTGGCCTTCGTATTCGTAGTAAAGGTCTATTGAAACTAATGGTACTTGCAATGTTTATTCTCGGTATCATGTTGGTTGGATTTGCGTATTCAGATAAAATATATCTTTCGGTGATTTTTATGTTTATTACTGACGGTACTGTGATTTTCATTTTTGCTGCTTGTGCGGCCGTTATACAATATTTGGTGGACGACAAGCTGCGTGGGCGAGTCATGGGCATTTTCTCGATGTTTTGCTTTGCTATGATTCCGATTGGTAATATTCTATTGGGTGCATTAGGAACTTTAGTTGGTATTCAATTGGCTGTGAGTGTGCTGGGAGCATTTTGTGTGATTGCGGCGATTTGTTACATTTGTGTACTTCCCAGAATTCGTGCTCAGGCTATTCGTATTATGGAAGCCATGGATACAGAAGAATTGCAAGATATTTATGATAAAGAAAGATGAAGTTCTTCAAATTTAACTGAAAATGTCATCTTGGGTTTACTTTTTAAGTTCTTCTCTCACAAGAGTCTGAATAATACTCATTTTAATTTGGAAAAAGCGGTTGGATCATGATTTTTGGCGTACCATCTTGATTCATTGTTTTATATGAAAATTTTTTTCATCACTGACGAGGAGATGGCGATAATTTTTATTACGCGATCTTAATCAATTTGTTGCACTATTTAATCGCGCGCAATTACTTTTTCTAGATTTAATGAATGTTTACTGTTTTGATATTCATAAATTCATGAATTCCTTCGCTAGAAAGTTCGCGTCCAAAACCAGATTGTTTGATGCCGCCAAAAGGTAGACTTGGGTCAGATTTTACTAATCCATTAACATTGCAGGTGCCTGCTTGGATTAAACGGGCAGCGATATCTTCACCTTTTTGAAGATTTTCGGTAAACACCGCTGCTGCAAGCCCATAAACTGTATCATTAGCTAATTTGATAGCATGTGCTTCATTACGTGCAGGCACGATACACACCACTGGACCAAAGAGCTCTTCTCTAAATGCTGGAGAATCGGCAGTGACGTCAAATAATACGGTAGTAGGGTAGTAGAAACCGTTGCCTGCTGGTAATTTGCCACCCATCATTAATCTCGATCCGGCTTTGATGCAGCGTTGTACTTGATCGTGAAGCTTTTGTCGTAAATCTTCACGCGCCATCGGCCCCAGCATGGTTTGCTGTTGTAAAGGATCGCCAGCAACATAGGCTTCGGCTTTTTTGAGAATGAGTCGTTGAAATTGTTCACGCACGGCATCAACTACAATGATACGTTTTGCCGAAATACAAATTTGTCCGGCATTAGTTAAGCGAGAGATAATGCATTGTTCAGCAGCGTTTTCGAGGTTAGCGTCTTCGAGTACCAAATAAGGATCTGAGCCTCCCAGTTCGAGCACAACTTTTTTCAGCGCTTTACTTGCTTCAGCACCCACTGCACGACCAGCATTATCACTACCCGTCAGTGTGACGCCACGAACGTTAGGGTGTTGTGTTACGAACGGAGATAAATCAATATCAATCACTAAAATTCGAAATAGGCCTTTTGGGAATCCCGCTTTTTCAAAAATACGTTCAATCGCCAGTGCTGCGCCAGTGGAGTTGGGTGCATGACTTAATACCCCGGCATTACCACCCATTAAATTTGGTACAGCAAAGCGCAATACTTGCCAAAATGGAAAGTTCCACGGCATTATGGCGTATATAATTCCAAGTGGTTTGAAACAGCGATAGCTTTTTCGGTATCCGGTTTTGATTTCAGTAGGCTGTAAGAATTTTTCTGCATTTTCAGCATAAAATTCACATAAAACAGCACATTTTTCAATTTCTGTTAGTGACTGTGAAATAGGTTTGCCCATTTCTTCAGTAATAATTAGTGCATACTCGCTGTTGTTTTGACGTAATTCTTTGGCAGCCGTTCTCATTAATTGGCTACGAGTTTCAAATGATGTTTTTTCCCAATCTTGGCGTACAATTTCCATAATGTTCAAGATGTCATTGACCTCTTGCTGTTTCATTAGTGGGTAACTTTTTCGTAATTTACCAGTTGCTGGATTAATAACATTGATGGGCATATTATTTTTCCTGATTATTTACTACTTGACCTAGATGATAATATAATTTCATGTTTTCACTATAATCGACGGGCACAACAATAACAGTCGGCTTGTCTTTGTTATCAAAAGCCCAATCAAGCGCGGCTTTGAATTCTTCGGTCTTATTAATTTTTCTACTATGACAATTATAAGCCGCTGCTAACTTGGCAAGATCAGGGTTGTTTAGTGCTACATGAGATGTTTTGTGATAACCCATTTCTTGTTTCCATTTGATAAGCCCGTAGAAATGGTCTTCCCATACGATAACTACAAAAGGTACTTTAATATCAACGCCGGTGGTGAGTGCTTGAATACTCATCATGAAACCTCCATCACCACAAATCGCGACAACCCGTTTATCAGGGTACAAGCGTTTTGCCTCTAGTGCGCCAGGCATACTGCCGCCCATTGAGCAAAAACCATTACTAATGAAGCAGGTTTTCGATTTTTTGGCACCAAATTGCCGAGCAACCCACATTTTATGTGCACCAACATCGCTGATTAAGATGTCGTCGTCAGCTAAAATATGGCGAATATCGTTTAGCAGTCGTTTCGGAGTCATCGGGAAGCGTTCGTCATCTCGAAAGCTGCGAATATCATTTTCAGCTTTTTTCTGAATCTCTTCAAAATAAGGTTCCGCCTTTAAATGTTTTTCCGAGAGTTGTACATCAATTTGCTCAAGAATCCTGGGGATAGAGCCTATCATTTCAAGGTCAGGGACGTAGCATTGGTCAACTTCGGCAGCGGCGGAGTTGATATGAACAATGAATTTGTTAGTTCCTATATTCCAGCGACTAGGAGGCCATTCTACCATGTCATAACCTATGCAGATGACCAGATCTGATTGTTCAAACGCTTCCAGTGCAATATCTTTCATTCCCAAGCCGACACAATGTAAAGAACGCTCGTAAAGATTATCAATAGCGCCTTTACCCATAAAAGTGTAGGTGGCGTAGAGTTTTGTTTTTTCTAAAAATACTTTGAGTTGATCGTCAGCCTCGGTACGAGTACCGCCATCACCAATCAGTAGTAAAGGTTTTTGGCTGTTTGCAAGCATATCGAGCATTTTTTCAATTTGGTCATCGGTAGTACCTACCCCTGTATCAAGATGAAACGGTTTCAGCACGTTAGCTTGCGTTTCTTGTTTAGCAATATCTTCTGGTAATTCCACCAATACGGCCCCAGGGATTCCAGAGCGTGCTATTTTAAATGCTTTACTGATGATTTCAGGGATGACGTCAGCAGAAGGGACTGTGGTTGCCCATTTGGTTACCGACTTATACATTTCCACCGACTGCATATTTTGATGTGACTGCTTATGAAGACGTGCTGTATCAGCTTGACCAATAATAGCCACGAGTGGCGCGTTATCCATGTTGGCTTGCGCAACACCAGTCAGAAGATTGGTGGCTCCCGGGCCCAGTGTGGACAGACAGACCCCTGGGATTCCTGTTAACATCCCATGCATTGTCGCCATGAAAGATGCTGTTTGCTCATGGCGGCAAGTGATGAATTCGATAGGCGAATCAAGCAATGAAATCATGATATCGTCATTTTCCTCGCCTGGTACACCATATAAGGTATTTATTCCCTGGGCTTCTAGGCATTTCAGTAACAAATCGGAAGCTTTCATGATTAGGCCTTGATATTAATTTAATATTTATTGTAAGCCTTTCTCGCTAATGTTGCAAATTGTGTACATTTCATTAGGCCTGTGCGAGTTTTTTGATATGCTCATTAGTTTTTGCTAGTAACTCTTTAACTTGATTGGCGTTTGGTCGTAATTCAAGGGCTTTATCGAATGCTTCTTTAGCTTCAGGGTAGGTTTTTTTATAAAAGTAACATAGGCCAATGTTATAGATAGTTTCAAAATTAAAGCCGAAGTATTTTTGAGATAAACGATAATATGAAATACCCATATCATATTGATCAACTTCGTAACAAAGCAGTCCTAGTGCGAAGAAAATATCATCACATCCTGGTACATAATAAAAGTTATCGGCCATTTTATGCAGATTTTTTACGAGGTAGGAAGTAATTTCACCGTTAGCTTTTCTGAGGTATTCAATCACGTTGGTATGAAATTGGTGAAATACATAGGGATCCCATTTACACATTGCCATGAACGATAATAGGACTTGTAGTTTTCCTTTTTCACGTTTCTTAGTGATATGCTCATAAATGTTAAAATAATCGGAGGGGCTAAATTCTTCAACAACGCTTTGTAAGGCATGCTGTGTTTCATACATCTCTGTAAATTTTAAGCCTCGTGCGCAAACTAAAGTTGCGAGGCCGTCACGTGGTGTCTGGGTAAATGTGTCACCGCCATTTAATTTAAAATACTCACCAATAGCATGAAAATTCACCATCAATGAAAAACTACCGTGAATATCCAGTTCTGGATAATCCAGTCGGTCTAATTCTGATAAATTATTAAACCCTTTATCAGAGGAAATTAGTAATAGTCGATTGTTACTCAGGTGACCGAGGTTCTCAAGGCAATTTAAAGCGGAAATTGGGAACAAAACTTGAGAATTTGTAAGATTATTGCGATAACTTTCTAAAATTGTATTGTAATGCTCATTTTCATAGGCCTTACCAACAATATTTTGTTGGCTGAATGAAATTTTAATTTTTCTCCAATCAACGTTTTTATTGTTCATATCAGTTGATTGATTTGAGCTTAAGCTGACGACAGATTCTTCTATTTTATTTTGATGGACTTTAAATACATCACTTTTAACTGTATCAAAAATATAGTTGGCAAAAACAACCAGAGGATTTTTGATAAAACCTTTTTCCCAGGTTACACCGCTTTGGGTGAGGGTAATAGTATTGTCTTTTTCCATATCATAGCGTGCAAAGTCAATAACTCCACGTTCTAAATAGGGTTGAAATCTTTCATGATTGCGCCAAAACTCTAGATTGTTTCGAGTAAAATCACTCATGACGTAACATACTTTTATGTCTGACATGTGGAACCGATCGATCAGTATCATTAAGCGCCGTAAAGTGTGATAACTAAGTTGCCCGGGGCCAGTGCCTAGCTCCAACACGTAAAATGTGTGTGCTTTGGATTCAGGATGGTTAGCAACCCAATCTCGTATAAAACGAAACACGATTTCAGCGTAGGTATGTGCGATGTAGGGATTGCTCGTTATATAAAATGGTACTTCATTGGCCCATGCTTCAGCTCCTTTTTGATCATAGTAAGCGCGTTGACCATCCCATAACTTAGATTCTGAGAGTCGTTGATTTGTTTCTATAATGTAGTCTTTCACAGTGGCCTCATATGCTAGTGGTTATATTTTAAGAGTGTTACCAGATTCACTATTGCAGTCGGATCGCTATTGAAAGGGGCGATCAATATACTGTCATATTATGTATTGGTATAAGCACACTCTATGCTCCGCAGGCAAATTTTATACTCTAAGTAGTTGCTGTTCATCACGACACCAACAACGCGAAAATAGTATATCTAAAAAAATTACATAAAAATAGAGCAAGATGTTTCCAACTGAGGGTGTGTTATAGTTTACTTATCAACAATGTCGAAAATTTCTTTAAATCCTCGCAACTTTTGTATCATGTATACCCAGAATTCAGCGGTGCTAGGATGATGTGTCTAGGATGCTGATCAATGATCTCTATCCTCTGACAATAAAGTCTTATTATGCCATTCAAATAACCTTTCCTGTGTGCTTTGTTGTGATAGGCTTTTTCGATAAAATGATTTGGTGTCACTGCAGTTATTTCTAGTGTTTGCTATAAATTTATTAAAGAATAGGTGGTTATTTTTAGTCATTGCAATAGCTTAGTCGACAGGAGTGGCATAGAGAAAATGGTTAATATTTCAGCAAAACTGGCAATCCTTTGGTTACTAGTAAATAGTGTATTCGGCTGTGCTAATCACGAAGCAGGCACTCATTACCGTAATACTGCTCAGGAGGTGGTTAGGCATTATCGGACTTACGCACGAAAAAAATTGCAGCCGTATTTTAAACGCGCCCAAATTACTTACCCGCCGAAGCAGGTAGCGTTCCTAGTATTTAAGAGATCGCGCAAAATGCAGCTTTGGGCCAAACAGGCTGGTTCTTGGTATTTCATACATGGCTTTCATATTTTAGCCTCCAGTGGTGGGCCAGGACCTAAGTTGCATCGTGGAGACCGTCAAATACCTGAAGGAATTTATCGAATTGTTGAATTTAATCCCAATAGCCACTTTGAGTTGTCAATGATGCTGAATTATCCTAATTCATTTGATAAAGTTCACGCATTAATCGATGGCCGCACTAATCTTGGTAATAATATTTTTATTCACGGCAGCCATTATTCAATGGGTTGCATTCCGGTTGGAAATATGGTGATTAAAGAACTATTCGTATTGAGTTATATGGTGGGATTGAATAATATTAAAGTAATTATTGCTCCTGATGATTTGCGACACAAGGCACCTGTGTATGGTACTGTGCATCCACGGTGGTTGCCGGAGTTATACCATAATATTCGTCAAGCATTGGAGCCTTACAGAAAGTAATTGATGAAGATACTATTTTATTTTGGTTCTTTTAGTTCGAATTGTATCTGAAAATTTTGCCCATTTCTTGACAGTTTCAAGTGCTTTACCCATTTTCAGCGTTTCTCTGGCAATTTCAACACCTTCTTTGATACTATGAGATTTTTCACAGATGTATAATCCAGTTGCTGTATTTAAAATGATATTATCAGCAATCGCGCCTTTATGTTCATGAAAAGCTTCTAGCATTGAATTTTTATTATATTCAACGTCACCACCAGCAAGGTCACTGAGGTTGCAGTATGCCAATCCATATTTTTTAGGATTTATTTCAATATAGGATAGTCCAGCAGGTGTCACTTCCAAAACCTGTGATTCACCGATAGTCGTTAATTCGTCTAACCCATGACTGTGAACCACCATGGCACGTCTGATATGCGGCAATCGTTGTAAGGTTTTTGCAAAAACTGGTAACATTTTACTAGAAAATACGCCGACTTGGGTATAAGCTGCAAAAGCTGGATTCACTAATGGTCCAACGTAATTAAATACGGTGCGTATTTTGAGTGCTTTGCGAACTTCTTTAACCGCGCTCCATGCTGGGTGAAAAATTGGTGCGTAACAGTAGCCAATACCAATTTTTCGAATGCATTTGGCAACTTCATCAGCTTTCATGTGGATTTCGATTCCTAGAGCTTGAAGTACATCAGCCGAACCACAGCTTGACGTTACTGCTCGATTACCATGCTTGCAAACTTTAACACCGCAAGCCGCTGCCAAAATGGCCGAAGCGGTTGAAATATTTGTCGTATTGTAACTGTTACCACCAGTGCCGACAAAATCAAGGCAATCGCTTAAATGGGGTATTTTAATCATACTGTCTTGTAATGCAGATATCGCACCTGCGAGAACTGCCGCAGTTTCATCGCTTTTAGCAAGTAAGACTAACAAGGCGGTGACTTGGTAGTTGTCAGCACCTTGCATAATTTGTTTGAAAGCTTCATTGGATTCTTCCTGAGTGAGGTTTTGACCTTGCAATAGTTTATTGATAAATTTGAGTAACATGTTTTCCATATTGTATTTTCAAGTTTAAGTGATTCTACCAACTGGGTAGATTCTTCTGTTGTTTTTTTATTGATCATAGTATTCAAATAATTACCCTATCACAAAACTGTCAGTTTGGGATAGTTTGTGGATGACGATTTTTTTATTTGAGGTGCTGAATTGCTTGCATCGTCTTAAGTAGGTTTCACTTTTTTCTATGAGTAAAGTCAACCACCAATACACTATCGATGCTAACTATTTAAACCTGGAAAAAGCAGTTGAACACGATTAAATAGTTTAACAGATTGATTGAGAACGCTTGATAAAAATTGTCGAAGTCACCTCGTCGGTGATAAGAAGTATTTTTATATAGTGAGATGAATCAAGAGTGTATGCCAGAAATCGTGATCCAACTGCTTTTTCTAGATTAAAAGAATCGTCTGATTTTATATTTCTGATAGTATTTATGGGCGCTACAATTGCTTCGTAAGGAATTTCAGGAAATAGTATCGTTCAAATTTATCAAAGTAGCTTATTTGATTGCTTTGGGAATGGTGTTTCCATTTTCTATAAAAATGGAAAGCTAAAGTACTTATTTTCTTAATCTTTTAAAGAAAAAATATTTTGTAAAGCACCTTAATAAAATCATTTGAAAAATATCTTTTTTTAGGATGATGATTTTGTTTTTTTGATTTTGATGGTACACTCAACTATGACTGCTACTTAAACTTTCACAATCATGTAGCATTACATAAAAAATTCTATCTGTCAATGTCTTTTGGACGCACTATAATTGTAGTGTGTAGGAAATATTGTGATTCAAGAGGTGCTCTATGACCGACACAAAAAATGTTTTTTTAGATTTAGATGGTACTCTAACGGATCCTAAAGAAGGAATTACTAAATCTATTCAGTATGCATTAGAGCGTTTAGATCAAGAGTCACCTACCTTGAACGAATTGGAGTGGACGATTGGGCCACCACTGTTCAACGTTTTTGAAGATTTGTTACAAACTCGCGATTCTCAGAGGGTATCGCAAGCTGTTGCTTATTATCGAGAACGTTATGAGGATCGTTGTCATATTGAGAATGAGATTTATGAGGGCATACCCACTACGCTGAATAGTTTGGTTGAAAATGGCTATAAGCTTTATCTCGCAACTTCAAAACCGTGGATTTACGCCAAGAAAATACTTAAGTATTTTGACATTATTAATTTTTTTACCGCTGTTTATGGTTCAGAGCTGGATGGCACACGCGATTGCAAAGAAGATTTATTAAAATATATTTTGGAGCAGCACAGTTTAAATCACCAATCCACCTCAATGGTAGGTGATCGTCGATTTGACGTTAATGGCGCGCGACACAACAAGATTCATGCAATTGCGGTGACTTATGGTTATGGTTCTTTAGAAGAGTTGAATCAAGCTAATCCCGATCATTTATGTGATCATCATAGTGAATTATTATCAATTTTGAATAATCCTTAATAGTTTAATTGCCCTGTAAAAAGCAATTGTGTGCGATTAAATAGTGTAACAGATTGATTGAGATCGCGTAATAAAGATTATTGAAGTTATTTTATGGTGGGCTAGAAATCCTCATCTAACTACTTTTTTTAGGATTATTCAGTATGCTAGCGGATGAAACTCTTTACTAAGGAAATTCATCCGCATAATTGAGCTATAACTTGGGTAAGGCTTTCTCAAATAACCATTGCTTTAATACTGTAAATTTCTTTTTTTGAATTAGTTCTGGATGAAAAACAGCATAGACAGCACCTGGAAGTATAACTGTTTCTGGTATTGCTTGTATCAACATATTTTCTTCGACTAAGCTGCCAATCAGTTGTGTATCGGAAATTAGTATACCTTTGCCATTCACTGCGGCGCGTAACGCAAGTCGTGAGGTGGGGTATTCTTGCGTATTCAACATTTCTAGTTTTGGGTGATTTGTCTCAGATAGCCAAGTATCCCAGCATTGTTTGACGATGTTGTCTTGAGTTTTGTTCATCAGTAATATGCCATCGGTAATCAAGTCATTAGGGTGATCAGACAGATATTGAGGAGAGCAAAATACCGCGAGGTTCAGTCGCATCAATTCCATAGATTTTAGTTGTGGCCATTGCGGTGTGAGCGAATAATAGATACCAGCATCGATATCATCACAGTAAAAATCAATTTCCTTAATTGGTGTAGACACGCGAAATTCAATATCAGGATATTGCGTTTCAAATTGGTCGAGATGTGGCATTAGCCAATGAGTTGCAAACCAATTTGAAGTATTTACTGTAATTATATCTTCGCGGTGGTTGTTATGCAATAATTGGCGTGTTGCCATACGTAGATTGTCAAACATGGCGTTGATATTTCTTGCATATATTTCACCACAAGGAGTTAATTTCAGTTGTTTTCCAGCGCGATTGAATAATCGTATACCGAGGTAATTTTCGAGTAATTTTTGCTGTTGGCTTATTGCAGATTGTGTAACATGCAATAATTTTGCCGCTTGAGAAATATTTTCTGTTCTCACGATTGCGTCAAATGCTTTGAGCGCATTTAGGGGCGGTGTTTTTAAATCCATGTGTTCCTCTTGTTATGATATTTTCTTAACTATAATAATTTAGTTATAAGTAGTTGTATTAAGGTCAACAGGCTTTTTACGGCTATAACCACATGCAGATATACATTGCAAACAATGAGTTAATTATTTTATCTGTCTTTTATAGACTAATATTATAGCGATTACAGTCGATGTTGTGCATATGATTTTTTTAAATAAGAAAATTTAATAGTTTAAACAAATCAGAAATATGTTCTTGCACGTTTTGAGAGAAGTAGCAAAAGCGTAAGCGATCGCTTCCCTGCAGTTGATAAGTTTCAGAATTCTTTTGTATTAATGTTGCGAGTTTGTTGATGTCAATAGATGGAGATGGCATAAAATGAATGTAGCCGTATTGATGACTGAGAGTGATTTTTTTGATCCTTGCTTGCATAGCTAAGCATTTTAGTTCCGTTGTTTGGAATAAATAATGCGCTTCTTGTGGCAGAGTACCAAATCTATCGACTAATTCTTCACGGATCTGGATGATTTCTTGTTTGTTTTTACAATTTGCAAGACGTTTATATAGGATTAGACGTGTATTGACGTCACCGATATACTGTTGTGGCAGTAATGCACTAACACCTAAGTCAATTTCAGGTCCACTATGCGTCACAGTCTCTAGCTCTGAAGATTTCCCTGCCTTTAATAGGCTAACAGCTTGTTCGAGCAATTCAAGATATAGTGTAAATCCAACTTCATGAATATGCCCGCTTTGTTCGTCTCCCAGCATTTCACCTGCTCCGCGGATTTCAAGGTCGTGAGTTGCTAAATTAAAGCCCACTCCAAGTTGGTCCAACTCTGCGATGGCTTGTAGTCTTTTTTTCCCATCACTGGTTAATGCTGCGGTGGGTGGTGCCAGCAAGTAAGCGTAAGCTTGATGGTGTGAACGACCTACTCGACCACGCAGTTGGTGTAATTGTGCTAAGCCAAAACGGTCAGCTCGTTCAATAATGATGGTGTTGGCAGTTGGCACATCAATTCCTGATTCGATGATCGTGGTGCAAACCAGAACATGGTAGCGTTGGTGGTAAAAATCACTCATGATGCGTTCAAGCTCGCGTTCACGCATTTGCCCGTGTGCAACTCCAATTCGAAGGTCCGGCAATAGGGATTGAATTTTTTCTGCTGTAGCTTGAATAGTTGCAACAGCATTGTGTAGAAAATAAACTTGTCCGCCTCTGAGGGTTTCGCGCATGATTGCTTCACGAATCAGAGATTCACTACTTTCACTAACGAAGGTTTTAACAGCAAGTCGTTGATGTGGCGGTGTTGCAATAATAGAAAAGTCTCGAATGCCTACCATGGCCATATTTAGAGTTCGTGGAATTGGTGTTGCGGTGAGGGTTAAAATATCTACGTTGTTACATAGGCTTTTTATTTTTTCTTTTTGCCGCACACCAAAACGATGCTCCTCATCAACAATTAGCAAACCTAAATCCTTGAATTCAATTTCGCCACTCAACAATTGGTGTGTACCAATGACAATATCGATTTGTCCGGCTTTGAGTTGTGAGGTTATCTGTTGGCGTTGCTTTGTGGTTCGTAGACGGGACATGGCTGCAATTTTTATTGGCCACTCTGCGAAACGATCTTTGAAATTGTGTTCGTGCTGTTCCGCTAAAAGAGTCGTAGGCACTAAAACAGCCGCCTGTTTGTGGTTTTGTGTGGCTATAAATGCCGCTTGCATTGCAACCTCTGTTTTTCCAAACCCTACGTCACCACACACCAATCGCTCCATACTTTGGGTACTTTGCATGTCTTTTATGACGTCACGAATTGCAGCAGTTTGATCTTCGGTTTCTTCAAACGGAAATTCCTCACGAAATTGCCGATATTCTTTTTCTGGGATTTGGAATGCAAAGCCTCTGCTGGATTGGCGGCGTCCATAAATTTCTAATAATTCTGCAGCAACGTCACGCACACGCTTTGCAGTTTTATCTTTAATTTTTTGCCATTGTGTCGTGCCTAGCTTTTGTAGTGGTGCATGCGCTGCATCTGTTCCAGTGTAACGACTCACTAGATACAATGAGGCAACAGGGACATAGATCTTGTCGTTATTGGCGTAGCTGAGTGTCAGGTATTCGGCTTCGATGTCGCCTGTTTTGATGGTTTGCAACCCTTGATAACGTCCGACACCGTGATCAATATGTACCACGGGGTCACCAATACGTAGTTCCGTAAGGTTTCGAATTAATGTATTAGGGTCCACTTGGCGCTGCATTTTAGTGCGGCGTTGCTGAACTTGTTTTCCGAATAATTGTGATTCTGTGATAACGGTTACTGTATTATCGGCAAAAGACATGCCCTTTTGTAGGGGGGCGATCGTGATATATAAACCGGATGGTAAATTTAAAAATTCAGCCCATGAAGAGACGTTATTTGTGCTAATATGATGTTCATTAAAGAGATTAACCAGGGTTTCCCTTCTTCCGGCAGAAGGAACGCAAATTAGGATACGACTTTGCTGTTCTTTTGATGTAGCTGCAAAATTTTCAAATAATTCCAGTGGTTTTTTTGCATGGTGATTTATAGGTAATGCCGGTGGATTACTGGTTTTAAAGTGATGAACACCTGCTTTGGTTGAGAGAGATTGATTTGAGATTTCAATTTGTGGAAATAGTTTCATTGCGCTGCGACATTGATCGTAAGATAAATATATAGCTTTCGGATCGCAAATAGGGCGTTGAATATCGTAGCGTAATTGCTCGTGGCGTTTTTCAATTCCTTGCCAAAAATTTTGATAGACTTGCTCCAGTTCGTGTTTGAAAAAAATAACCGTATTCTTTGGTAAATAATCAAACAGATTTTGTGTTGTAAAAAATAGCGATAAATAATATTCAATGCCAGAGGCTACTTTTCCTTGGCTGATAGCTTGATAAATAATAGAATTTTGTGGATTTCCAGGAAATTGTTGTCGCCAATTTTTTCTAAACTGCTCGATCGACTCCTCAGTGAGCGGGAACTCTTTAGCAGGCAATAGTCGTATTTTATCAATTTTTGTAATTGAGCGCTGTGTTTCTGGATCAAAACTGCGAATCGTGTCAACTTCGTTATCGAATAATTCAATCCTAAATGGAACGGGGCTGCCGGTTGGAAAAATATCGATGATTGAACCGCGTAATGCAAATTCACCATGCTCCATGACTTGTGACACACTGCGATAACCAGCCTTAATGAGTTGTTCACGATGTTGCGTTAGGGAAAATGTATCGCCACAGCGTAGAATAAATGTATGATCTTCAATATAAGATAGAGGACAAAGTTGGTGACTAAGTGTTGCAACTGAAGTGACGATGAGTCCTTGTTGAAGTCGAGGAATGTGATAGAGGGTTTCAATTCGATTTGAAATAATTTCTTCGTGTGGTGAAAAATGATCGTAAGGCAGTGTTTCCCAATCAGGAAAGTAATGCAGTGCTAGTGTATCATCCTCTAAGAAAAATTGTAGTGCAGTGTGTGCTATCTGTGCAGTTTGTGCGTCTGCTGTCACTAGTAATATAGGCACTTGTTGTTGTGTTGCAAAATTAGCAATGGCGAGATAATCGCTATCGCCGTGCAGGCCACACCATTTTAAACGAGTGTCAGAAGGCTTTACTGACGGGGGTTGTAAGATTAGTTGCTTCAAGTTTTTCTTTAATTATTTAATAATTCCACCACCAAGACATTCGCTACCATCATAAAAAACAATAGATTGTCCTGGGGTGATCGCACGTTGAGGCTGCAGAAATTCCACAGTGGCCTCATTGTTCGCGCATGGTGAGACTGTACATGCTTGATCGCGCTGACGGTATCGTGTTTTAGCGGCACAAGTCAAGGGCTTGGTAAATTGTTGGTTATTGATCCAGTGCAATTGATGGCAGTGCAATTGAGACTTGTACAGTAGGGGGTGTTCATGCCCTTGACCAACAATCAGTACATTGCGTTGTAGGTCTTTATCTAGAACGTACCAAGCAGCTTCATTACATCCTGCTACGCCGCCGATGTGTAAACCTTTGCGTTGTCCAATTGTATAAAACATTATGCCATCATGTGTACCAATCATTTTGCCATCCGGCGTTTCCATGTTGCCTGATTGCGCAAGAATAAACTCTTTTAGAAATGTTTTAAATTTTCGTTCGCCAATAAAACAAATGCCAGTACTATCCTTTTTAGCGTGATTGATCAATCCCAAGCGTTCAGCAATCGCTCGAATCTGTGGTTTTTTAAACGTGCCAAGAGGAAACAAGCTGTGAGCGAGTTGTTGCTGATTGAGTAGGTATAAAAAATAACTCTGGTCTTTGTTACGATCACTGCCTTTGAGTAATTTAAAATGAAGATTATCTGCGGTTATTCGTGCGTAATGTCCAGTAGCTAATTTATCAGCACCAAATTTTCTAGCGTGTTGTAGCAATATATTGAATTTAATTTCGCGGTTGCACCAAACGTCAGGATTTGGCGTCCGTCCTGCGCGAAATTCGTCGAGACAATGAGTGAACACTTGATCCCAATATTGTTGTGCGAAATTGACGGTGTAAAGTGGGATGCCGATTGCATCAGCGACTGCTTTTGCATCACTTAAATCTTGCTCAGCCTGGCAGTGCGGATCCTGCTCATCTTGCCAATTTTGCATAAAAAGTCCAAATACTTCATAACCTTGCAATTTCAGTAAATGTGCGACGACAGAGGAATCTACCCCGCCGGACAAACCGACTGCAACAACCTGATTTTGGATGATTTTTGACATGCGGGTAGTTTATGCTGATAACCACTGCTGTCAAGCGCTGCCTTACATCAGATCCGGCTAATATTCACTGGCTTTGGTGTTTGCTACAATCCGGTGCCATGAGTGATATGACATTTGAATTACACGCAGTTGATGGCGTCGCAAGATGTGGGCAAATAAGCTTTCCGCGCGGGATCATTGATACGCCAGCTTTTATGCCGGTGGGTACTTATGGTACTGTCAAAGCGATGACAACGAATGAAGTCGCAGATACCGGAGCGCAGCTTATCCTTGGCAATACTTTTCATCTGATGCTACGGCCTGGACCTGAGATTATCGCAGCACACAGTGATCTTCACGGTTTCATGAATTGGCAAGGACCGATACTGACCGATTCAGGTGGATTTCAGGTATTTAGTTTGGGTAAGTTGCGTAAAATTTCAGAGCAAGGGGTTTGTTTTCGCTCGCCAGTGAATGGTGCTATGGTTGATTTGACTCCAGAGTGTTCGATTGAGATGCAGCATATATTAGGTGCTGATATCGTGATGGTATTTGATGAATGCACTCCTTATCCGGCGACATATGAACAGGCTCAAATTTCGATGGAACTCAGCTTACGCTGGGCGAAGCGTTGCCGAATAGCACATGGTGAGTCGTGCTCAGCGCTATTCGGGATTGTACAAGGCGGTCTGTACTCTGACTTGCGTACACAATCCCTTGATGAGCTACAGCAAATTGGCTTTGATGGGTATGCGATCGGTGGGCTTTCTGTCGGGGAGCCAAAAGAATCGCTGTTTGCAGTTTTAGATCACCTCACGCCGCAAATGCCTGTTGATAAACCGCGTTATCTAATGGGGGTGGGTAAGCCAGGTGATATCATTGAAGCAGTGTGTCGCGGTGTGGATATGTTTGATTGTGTCATACCTACTCGAAATGCGCGCAATGGTCATTTGTTCACCTCAGAGGGTATTGTCAGGATACGCAACAGCAGCTACAAAAATGATTTAAGGCCTCTAGATCCGCAGTGTAATTGTTACACCTGCCAAAATTTTACTCGATCTTACTTACATCATCTTTATCGTGTACAAGAAATTTTGAGCGCCCGTCTGAATACATTACATAATTTACATTATTATCAAAGACTAATGTTAAATTTGCGTCAAGCTATTGAAAAAGGTACATTAAGGCACTTTGTGGACGGATTCTACAGAACTATAAACGAAAACGAGGAGTGATCTTATGGCCCTACTAAATTTAATCGGAATAGGTGTGGCTCATGCCGCCCCAGCAGCTACTTCCAATACTCATGCGCACCAAAGCCCCTTAGGTATGATTTGGTTGCCACTGGTGTTGATTGTCGTTTTTTATTTCTTGTTGATCCGCCCGCAGAGTAAACGGGCAAAAGATCAGAAAAAAATGATGGAAAGTATTAGTTTGGGTGATGAAGTTATTACTACCGGTGGTATAGTTGGCAAAGTAACGCGTATGAAAGATAAATTTATTGT
>CAWUIH010000006.1:0-46662 GCA_963922495.1 uncultured Coxiellaceae bacterium
ATTCAGGTGACTACTCAAGGTGGTACATCCCTGTCTATTGCGCTTAAATCGCAGATTTCGAGTGCATTGCATGCTCAAAAAATTACATATTCGTCTATTTCTAAATCTAACAATATGTTATTAGTGCGCTTCCCAGACAGTGATGCCCAATTGAGAGCACAGAATGTGATTGAAGCAGTTGCTGGATCTAATTACAGTGTTGCTCTTAACCTGGCTCCTCGCACACCACATTGGTTACGCGCAATTGGTGCACAACCCATGAAACTTGGATTAGATTTGCGTGGTGGCATTCACTTTCTATTAGATGTAGACACTAACGCACTAATAGGCAAACAGCAAAGCGGCGATATGCGTAATATGGCAGCGGCGTTACGGCGCGCCGGAATACGTTATAGTCATGTTTCCAACAAAAGCAATACGATTACGTTACGTTTCCGAACCACTCTTTTGAGACAACAAGCCAACTCGTTATTAATGCGTCAGTTTCCTAATTATGATTTTACGGTCGGTGGCTTCACATTGAGTGCTCGCTTGCGTGGTAATACTGAACGACAAGTACAACAAAATGCCATTGCACAAATCACGACTATTTTGCGAAATCGTGTTAATGAACTAGGGGTGGCAGAGCCTGTGATTCGGCAGCAAGGTGTTCATTATATTAGTGTGGATTTGCCGGGGATTCAAGATACTGCTAGAGCAAAAAACTTAATTGGCAAGGTGGCTACAATTCAGCTACAACTTGAAGACACTCAAAACAGTGCGGCTGCTGCTGCCAAAAGTGGTATTGCCCCGTTTGGTACTAAATTTTACGATTATAATGGGCGACCTGTATTGCTTAAAAACACAGTAGTCCTTAGCGGAACATCAATTACCAGTGCTAACAGTGCTATTGGCCAAGATGGTCGCCCAGAAGTTGATATTCGTATCAGTGGTAGTCAGGTGTCTTCCTTTAATCGGATCACGGCAGCTAATATCGGTAAGCCATTGGCGGTTGTTTACGTAGAAACAAAAATGGAAAAGAAACTTATCAATGGCAAGTTAGTGACGCAACGACGCAATATCGAACGTGTTATTAATATTGCAATTATTCAAAGTGCTCTTGGTAATAGTTTCAATGTGACTGGCTTATCTTCTATGAAAGCAGCACAAAATCTTGCTTTGTTATTGCGTTCGGGGGCTTACCCAGTGCCGGTGGATTATGCTCAAGAGCGAGTGGTGGGTCCAAGCCTTGGAAAAGAAAATATTCACAAAGGAGTGTTGTCAACTGAGGTCGGTTCACTGTTGGTAATCCTTTTCATGGCTTTGTACTATCGTGGTTTTGGTGTGATTGCCGATATGGCATTAGTCTTGAATATTATTTTTATCGTCGCAGTATTATCGATTTTGGGTGCGACGCTGACATTGCCTGGTATTGCTGGGATTGTGTTAACAGTTGGTATGGCTGTTGATGCCAATGTACTGATTAACGAGCGTATTCGCGAAGAATTACGTAATGGTGTTTCTCCACAGGCTAGTATTAGAGCTGGATATGATCGCGCATTTTCAACGATTGTGGATGCAAATGTGACGACATTAATCGTGATGGCAGTACTATTTGCATTGGGTTCCGGCTCAGTGCAGGGTTTTGCTGTGACAACTACAATTGGTTTACTGTCTTCGATGATTACCGCAATATTTTTTACCCGTGCGGTAGTGAATCTGACGTATGGTGGGCGCCACATTAGGCAGCTTTCGATTGGTATCAAACAGAATCGCAGTGCGATAAATAAGAGATAGGTTGTATTAATGGAATTTTTTAAATCTAACACCAAGATTCCTTTTATGCGACAACGGCTTGGTGCAGCGGTCTTCTCGATTATTATCTTTATTGCGTCGATTATTGGGCTGAGCATTTATGGTTTGAACTTAGGGCTTGATTTTACCGGTGGAACCCAAGTAGATGTTTCATTTCCGCATTCGGTCAGCACAGTCACCATTCGCAGTAAGCTTGTAAAGTCTGGATTTCCGCAAGCAATGGTGCAGGCTTACGATGTCAAAAATATCAGTGTGCGTGTGGCACCTCATGCTGATTTAACGCAAAATCAATTGCGCCCAAAACTACTCGGTGCATTGCCTGAGGGTACAATAGCCTCACTTGCGTATATTGGCCCTCAAGTGGGCAAGCAACTAATTACTAATGGTATTTTGGCGGTGATTGTGGCCCTGATTGGTACAATGGCTTATATCGCATTGCGATTTGAATTTCGTTTTGCGATTAGTGCTGCGTTGGCATTGATTCATGATCCCATTTTAATTTTAGGCATTTTTGCATATACTCATCTTGAGTTTAATCTAGTAGTTTTAGCGGGTGTATTAACGGTTATTGGTTACTCACTAAATGACACTATTGTGGTCTATGATCGTGTGCGTGAAAATTTTCGAAAATTACGGCGCGGCACTGCAACCGAAGTGATGAATTTATCAATTAATCAGACATTGTCACGTACTATCATGACATCAGGTTTGACTCTACTCGTCGTGCTAGCATTGGCAATTTTTGGCGGTGAGACATTGCGCCCATTTGCCATTGCTTTAATTGTTGGTATTGTCATTGGAACCTATTCCTCAATTTATGTTGCTGGCTCAATGGCGATTGCTTTTGGCCTCGATCGCAAGCACTTATTGCAAAATACCAAAAAAACTGAGGATAGGTTACCGTGATGCCTAGCATTTGTTGCGGTAATTATTCCTGTAAAGTTTCTTCGATAGTTTTTAAAAGCGATTTATATATTTTCGGATTTCCTGCAACTACATTTCCATTTTCTAAAAATTGTTGCTCGCCGTGAATATCTTTAATGATTCCTCCGGCCTCAGAAACCAGCAAACTACCTGCCGCGATATCCCAAGGTTTTAAGTCTAACTCCCAAAAGCCATCAAGTCGACCCGCAGCAACGTATGCTAAATCTAATGCTGCAGCTCCGGCACGGCGTATATCGCAGGATTCCGGCAACACTTTGCGAAAAATCTTCATATATGCACGCATATGATGACTGGATTTAAATGGAAAACCGGTGCCAATAAGTGCATTTTCCATTTTTTTACAATTACTAACGCGGATGCGGCGGTTATTTAATTGCGCTCCGCTGCCACGGACAGCGGTAAACATTTCTTGCCGTAATGGGTCGTAGACCAAACCTACTTCTAAGTCATTACGCCTACGCAGTGCAATTGAAATACCGAACTGTGGTAATCCATGAATAAAATTTGCTGTTCCGTCTAGGGGGTCGATAATCCATTGAAACTCATCTTTACTGCCATGATTTTCACCCGACTCTTCGGCAAGGATAGAATGATCCGGATAAGCTTTTCGGATTGTGGCAATGATCTCTTGTTCCGAAAGTTTGTCAACTTGGGTGACAAAATCCTTCGATTGTTTTTCGGTAACATTTAACATGTCGAGACGGTCGACGAACTGAACAATGATTTTGGCAGCCGAACGTGCCGCTTGAATCGCGATGTTGAGCATCGGATGTGTAGCCATATGTTGTATTCCCACATTGAAAGTCGGCTATGATAGCAAAAAGTTGTGCTCTTATGAAGTTAAGTACAACATGATATCATGCAGCGATGAAGCAAGATATTCGTATTGTACTAGTGAATCCCTCTCATCCAGGTAACATTGGTGCTACTGCAAGAGCAATGAAAAATATGCATTTTTCAGAGCTGGTGCTGGTTGCACCCGAATTATTTCCCCATAGCCAAGCGACAGCAATGGCCGCAGGTGCAGATGATGTCCTACAGAGTGCAGCCGTTGTAGAAACGTTACCTCAAGCACTCGTGGATTGCACAATGGTATTTGGAACAAGTGCTCGTAGTCGATCCCTAGCGATTTCTCCGCTGAGTCCCGAACATTGTGCTGCACGAATTGCCGCTGATCCAGAACGCAAAGTAGCAGTAGTATTTGGGCGTGAAAGTAGTGGTTTGAGCAATGCCGAACTTGCTTACTGTCATTACCACATTCATATTCCAGCTAATCCACAATTTAGCTCTTTAAATCTCTCTCAAGCGGTGCAGGTAGTTGTTTATGAGCTCTATAAAGCGCTGTCACAATCTGTGGAATTATCTGATGTCGAATTTAGACAGTTAGCTTCTGCTGATCAAATGCTAGGGTTTTTTGAACATTTGCAAGCGACATTGATCAACATTGGTTTTATTGATCCCAAGCAACCTAAGCTGTTGTTGCAACGTTTAATGCGGCTTTTTAATCGTGCTGAAGTTGATAAAACGGAATTAAATATCTTGCGTGGTATATTGAGTGCAGTTAATAAACGTTGTTATACTGAAGAAAAATCAGTAATAGACAAAGAATCATAGTGACGAAACATAAAGGTAAGAATCATGGTTTCCCACTACTATCCGCTTCAACTTAATTATCCGAATTCATAATAAAAACAGTTTTCTTTCAGGTCGGGGGTTAACAAAATTGACACAATGAGGGTATTTTGACAATTTATCTTGATTACATGGCGACATCTCCGGTTGACCCAGCAGTTGCAAAAGCCATGTCAGAATGTATGACGATGGAGGGAATTTTTGCTAATCCAGCTTCTCAAACTTATCAACTTGGATGGCAAGCTTCTCAATTAGTAGAAAATGCAGCTCAACAAGTTGCCGAATTAGTCCACTGCAGTCCTGAAGAGCTTGTTTGGACTTCAGGGGCAACTGAATCTGATAACCTGGCAATTCTAGGTGTTGCTGAGAGTTATCAACGAAACGGTAAGCATCTGATTACTATGGCCACCGAACACAAAGCGATTCTTGATCCTTGTCGTTATCTTGAAACCCAGGGTTTTGAAGTGACTTATCTTAAACCGTCACGTGACGGTTTGTTGGATCTCGATGAATTTAAGGCAGCTATTCGACCTGATACACTTTTGGCGAGTATTATGTTGGTAAATAATGAGACGGGTGTCATTCAGGATATTCCTCAGATTAGTGAAATCGCGCGTAAACACAATATCCTGATGCATTGTGATGCCGCTCAAGCTACGGGTAGAGTACCCATAAACTTGTCTCAATGGCCAGTCGATTTGATGTCTTTAGCAAGCCACAAGTCATACGGCCCTAAAGGTATTGGCGCCTTGTATGTTCGTCAGAAACCTCGAGTGCGTTTATCTTCGCAAATATATGGTGGTGGCCATCAACGCGGAATGCGATCTGGCACCCTACCCACTCACCAAATTGTGGGAATGGGTAAAGCATTTGAGATTGCCCAGCAACGATTTAATCAAGATCAACAACATATTGAAAAATTATCCCGAAAATTGTGTTCACCACTCAATCAATTGTCTGGTTTTTATGTAAATGGAGCAAACGCGCCGAAGATTCCGGGTTGTGTCAATTTTTATTTTGAAGGTGTTGAGGGCGAATCGTTGATGCTCAGCTTGCATGAACTAGCATTATCCAGTGGTTCGGCATGTAATTCTGCAAACCCCGATCCCTCGCATGTACTGCTCGCCATGGGGTTACCGCGAATGAGCGCCTACAATTCATTACGTTTAAGTATCGGTCGCTTTACTTCAGAAACTGATATTGACCACAGTATCGTATTAATTACCCAGGCAGTCCAGCGTCTTAGAAGTATGTCACCGATATGGGATTCAGTGAAAAATCAACTTCAAACCACTACAAAGACCTCTTTATGAAGTACTCTTCCCCAGTGCAGCGTTATTTTTTTGATAATTCACATGTTATTCCATCAAATGTTAGCATGAGCGAGTTTTTGCGCGCTGAAAAGGGGTCTTTAGAACAGGGTTATATCATAAAACTATTGATTACTGTTAAAGAGGGGATTATTCAAAAAGCTTATTTTCAAGCATATGCTTCACCGATATTAATCGCGGGTTTATCGTTTACTTGTTCTTGGTTGATCGGAAAGACTATTATTCAAGCCCAACAACTTGATTTCAAATACCTCTCAAAATCCTTAGCGCTATCGTCATTGCAAATTCACCGAATATTAATAATTAAACATCTGCTTAAGGATCTCCTTGCTCAGCAATCTTAAATCCAGAAAAAGCAGTTAAGTACGATTAAATGATGTAATAGATTGATAGAGATCGCGTAATAAAAATTGTCGCAGTCACCTTGTTGGTAGGGTAATGTGCTTCGAAATTTACTCAATAGTTATTTGTAGCATCAATCTTAATAGCTGTGGAGCAGGACGTTATTATTACATATTCGAATAATGAGGTCCGCTGCCATCTTCTGGTATTGTTTATTTAATATTTTCTGTGGGTTCTTTATAGTGTATCGGCTGCCGATATGCCTGATTTTATGGTTGTGTGTATTGCTTTTAATTTCACCGCATTCACAAAGCCTGCGGCACAGTCTGCAATAGCCCTCAGCTAAAATAACTTGATTTGTGTAGAGACAAATATCGGTTTCATAGTTTGATTCCTAATCAAACTCAAATGATTTATTTTGTTCACCGTTCAACATATTTTTGCTGTTTCGACTGACTTCAAAAGCGGTATAATAATCTTCATTCGTAACAATCTAAAGACTTCAACTACATAAGGACCCTCTTAATGACGATCAAAAAAATAGAATATTCTCATGGCAACCATACATTAGAAGCTTTTGTGGCTTATCCTAAAGCCAGTAGCCCGAAACCGGCTGTGTTAATTGCTCACGCTTGGAGAGGAAGAGATGAATTTGTTGAGCAAAAAGCGCGACAAATGGCTGCTCTCGGCTACGTCGGCATTGCAGTGGATGTCTATGGCAAAGGTATTTTGGGTACAGATGTTGACTCTTGTTTAAAGTTAATGCAGCCGTTAATGGATGACCGGGCATTACTACGGGAGCGTTTGCAAAGCGGTTATGATGTAGTCAAAACGCTTCAAGCGGTTGATACTAATCACATTGCAGCCATCGGTTACTGTTTCGGAGGCTTATGCGTATTAGATATGGCACGTCATGGTATGGAGCTATGTGGTGTAGTTAGTGTCCACGGTATTCTATCGAATACGGATCATATTGCTAACAAAGCTATCAAACCAAAGGTGCTCGTCTTGCACGGTTTTGATGATCCCATGGTGCTGCCAGAGGCGACTTTGAATTTCCAAAAAGAAATGACAGCAGCGCAAGCCGACTGGCAATTTCATACTTTTGGTAATACCACGCATGCTTTTACCAATCCAAAAGCCAATGAGCCACTAGAAGGAAGACTTTACAGTTCAGTTGCAGATCGGCGCACGAATATGATGATTGAACAGTTTCTGGTAGAAAGCTTTTCGTGAAAATATTGGTTGCGATCAAATAAGTGGTCGATTACGCTGTAAAAATTCGCGTCAAATCTGACAACAGCGGTGTGGAGACTGGTAATGTCAAACTTTCTATGAACCCGTTTGACGAAATTGCCTTAGAGGAGGCCGTACGTCTAAAAGAAAATAAGTTAGCTACCGAGGTTGTGGCGGTTTCTATCGGTTCTCATTCAACCAAAAACGTGTTGCAACGTGCATTAGCGCTTGGGGCTGACCGTGCTATTCATGTGGTTACTGAATATATCTACGAAGCACTTAATATTGCAAAAATTCTTAGATTTATTAGTCATTGTGAACAGCCGCAGCTAGTTTTGTTAGGCAAACAAGCGATTGAGGATGACTGTAATCAAACAGGTCAAATGCTCGCGGCATTACTGAATTGGCCTCAAGCTACTTTTGCGTCCAAAATTGTTATTAAAGCGCAAAGTGTAATTACCTGCTGTGATTACTAGTGACCTGCGTTTAAATGAACCCCGATTTATTACTTTACCAAATATCCTCAAAGCAAAAAATAAACCGCTACAAACTATTGCACTCGAGTCTTGTGATCTCACATTGAAACCTTGGAAGTTACAGAGCCACCGACGAGGAAATCAGGAATAAAAGCAAAGACTATCAAAGAATTTATGGGTTATTTAAAATTAGATAATAGGATTTTAGGTTGAGTATATTATTACTGGTCGAACATAATGGTACTCTCCCTAGTATCTCCACGCTATGCAGTATACGCGCTTGTTATCAATGGCGTTTGCCAATCACGTTATTGGTGGTTGGTGAGGGCAGCACTACGGTTGCTACAAGGCTACGGTCAATTGAAAATATTTATGAAGTTTTAGTGGTAACTAATTCTTACTATCATAATTTTTTGCCTGAACGTATCGCACTCTTGATAGTATTACTTGCAGCAAACTATTCCCATATGGCAGCCCCAGCAACTACCTTTGGCAAAAATATTATACCAAGAGTAGCGGCTTTGTTAGATATCGCTCAAATCAGCGATGTCGTGGAGATAATCGATACTAATACCTGCAAATGTCCTATTTATGCCGGAAATGCATATGTGTGATTCGCTCCCTTGACGATAAACAAGTTATCACCATTCGCTAGCGCCTTCGATAAAGCACAACCTTATGATGATACTGAGGCCAGGATGTGGGAAGTGAATTCCAACGGTGACAATACCCAATCTATTTGGCTTGAGGTAGAATCGAGCTTTGCAGGTAGGCCGCAGCTGAGTTCATCAGATATTGTGATATCTGGTGGCTGAGGATTGCAAACTCAGCAGAATTTTGAGCGTCTCTCTCAAATTGCACAAAGATTGGATGCAGCAATGGGCGCTACTCGTGCTGCAGTAGATGCTGGTTTGGTCTCTAATGCATATCAAGTGGGTCAAACAGGTAAAGTAGTTGCTCCTAATGTTATATATATCGCAGTGGGGCTCTCTGGGGCCGTGCACACGTAGCTGGGATGCGTGAAAGTAAGGTAATTGTGGCGATTAATAACGATCCCAATGCACTTATTTTTAAGATTGCTGATTACTGTCTTGTAGCAGATATTGAAGAAGTATTGCCTGAATGGGGGCAAGTATTGACTGAACTAGAATTTTAACTGGAGTTTTTTTATGTTAATCGGAGTCCCGAAAGAAATTAAAATTGAAGAATATCGAGTTGGTTTAACGCCTTATAGCGTCAGAGAATTAGTAAATCACAATCACACCGTGTTGGTTCAAAGTGGAGCTGGATTAGCTATTAATTTTAGTGACAACGATTACTATAGTGCAGGTGCCAAGGTTGTTCCCACCATTGAGGACGTGTATGCAGAAGCCGATATGATTGTTAAGGTTAAAGAACCCCAGGATCAAGAATACCCTCTTATTAGAGGGGGGCAAATTCTCTTTACATATTTACACTTGGCTCCAGATATTAAATTAACGAATGCACTATTGGAGTCAGGTTGTATTGGAATTGCCTACGAAACGGTCACGGGACCGCAAGGTAGTTTGCCCTTACTGTCTCCAATGAGCCAAGTGGCTGGTCGTTTGGCAGTACAAGCAGGCGCTCATTGCCTTGAAAAGTCAAAGGGTGGTAGCGGTGTTTTGTTGGGTGGTGTTCCTGGTGTATGCCCGGGTAAGGTGACCGTTATCGGGGGTGGGGTTGTTGGTACTAATGCAGTGCGGATGGCAATGGGTAAAGAAGCCCAAGTCACGGTTCTCGATAAATCTTTGCATCGTTTACAAATGTTGGATCTACAATTTGGTGGTCGATTGACTACTGCATTTTCTACTGAAGGCAGTATTGAGCATTATGTTACGGAGGCTGATTTGGTCATCGGTGCCGTGTTACTTCCAGGGAAGGCTGCCCCCAAGCTACTCAGTAAAAACATTATGAAAAAAATGCAGTCAGGTTCTGTTGTAGTTGATGTTGCCATCGATCAAGGAGGTTGTTTTGAAACCAGCCGTCCCACCACCCATAAAGAGCCTACTTATGTTGTTGATGGTGTTGTGCATTATTGCGTAGCAAATATGCCGGGTGCAGTGCCGCGTACATCAACCATGGCACTCAATAACGCAACACTACCTTTTGTTGTCGCCTTGGCGGACAAAGGTTATCGTCAAGCGATGCTTGATGATCAAAACCTGCTTAGAGGCCTGAACGTTTATCGGGGACAATTAACCTATGAGGGTGTTGCACTTGATCAGGGAAAAACCTATGTTCCTGCTGCTGACGCGCTCAAAACCACTAATGATACAATCACTTGACCAGTGTTGTATTTAAAAAGTTTTCGAGTTGTTTTAAAGGTGACAGTTTGGGATAACGTTGTTGGTCAGCATTGATATAAAAAGTTTGTTCTAATAAATGTTGTCCAGAAATTGCTGCGTGTGATACTAAATCGGTGAATACCAGCCATGAAGAATGTGCTGGAAAATCAAATCGTTCACTAACGGCATTTTTTTGATAGTCATGATCGTTTTTCATATTATTGTGAATATTTAACATAAAATGATCATAAAGTGATCTTTTTGTTTTGGTGACACCAAACCACTTTAATATCTCGTGCATACCGAATATTGGCTTTTTGATACTCGGTAAAAAACGTTGCATCACTTGATGATATGGTTCTCCAAGGTGCCACCTTCGCGCTATTGTGGGGTTAATATTACTGAACAGCCGCAAGATGCGTTTACCGTGGATTGGCATCGAGGTAAATGCGTCAACGTGTAAGCGTGTATCGTCCTTACGGTATGAGGTTTTTCTGCCTGCAATTTCAGCGGGTCGGAAACTGGTTCGCCCTATCTGTAGATGAGCTGCATAGTGAGGAAAACATAGCTTAATAAATTGTGTGCTGCGTTTACAATAACTTTTCAGGAGTTGCTGTAGCGCTTGATCATATTGATAGCCATTCTTTACCCCCTTTAGCATTTCTGTGTTGGGATTGTAGCTAACGTTTTTGGTTCTTGGCTGGAGACAATCGGGATTGAGCAGTATGTGTTGCTTTTTATCGATGGTGAAACTAAGCTTTGGAAAAAATAATACTTTACCATTCTCTAGCTGCTCAAGTAGTTGCAGGTTAGTGTGTTGGTAGTTTGTTGGTTCCCAGTCATTAATATCGTGGATAATAATAGTAGACATCTTTGTATGCGCTTAAACTAATCGATTTGCTGGAATGTACACTAGATATTGATAATCATCAAATCGGTTATTAGTACGCTTTGTATACTACTTGATATCATTCTGATCAATAGTACGGCCAATTCGTGAAGGTTGCTGTTGGGGTTGCTTATGTTTCATCCACTTGTTGCGAATGCAAGCATAGCAAAAAGCAGCCAATCCAATGATCGCCGCAATAATGAGAATATATGATAAAAAGAAAATACCGACAATGAAAATAGCAGCAGCGACAAGCATACCCAAAATAGGCATGAGAGTTGCTTGCAGTTTTTTTAAGGTATCGCTCATCGTGAAGCGTACTCCTGAATGTTAGATTGACTACCTATTATAACGGATTCGTGAGAATATAGCAGTAAATTTGAACACTTTATAGTTTGATATTCAAAATTATATTATACAATCAGATGCTTAGCAAATATCCATGCCTTTATTTCATCTACCAACATACCCAAACTTGTTATCTACCTAACGGACTCCCAACTTATGGCATATTGTATCCATTACAGTAGCTATTCATCGGCTGCCTACTTACTTCACCATGGTGTTGTTACACTTTCAAATTAATTTATTTTAAGTCAGTTGTTTAGCTCAGTTGCCCATTTACCATCCCTGAGCTTGATACTAGGATAATAGCGACTTGGCTTCGGAGCGTGTCTGATGCTATAAAAAATCCTCATGTTGCATCCTTAATTCACCTCGGTGCTAACATCTTGTATCATGGTAAAGTTGGAGCGACTTTTTCGGGCGCATTTGTGGTAACAGCAGCCTAGTGTTACGCATTTTTGTATATGAATAGCATGGCTTTTTAGCTGACAGCTTGCTGAAATTTTCAATCCTTGACTTGAAATAATATTGTATAATAGGTTGTTTAGCAAACATTTTAAATCGAGGTGGTGACAAACCAATAATTTCAATGTACTTACCAATGATGATCCATTGGCCTTTAGAATCAGTATGCAATAAAATTTGTCGAATATTGATTATCGTGCCAAAAACTGTGATCCAATTGCTTTTTTTAGGTTGAATATATTTGATGGTTTCGATGCTTAGCAACATCCAAGTGAGAATTAATATACTAACTATCCCAAACAGTTTTTTTGAGTTTATTTATATCGCGCTTAAAAAACATGATTGCAGTTGATCTACAATAAATCCAATAGTTCAAGCCATTTGGATTCATATAGGCGCTGTGGTAGAGTGTAATTGCATTTTTGATATGCCAAGAGATGTTTTATGATTAGAACAATAAGTTGTGTTGTTGCTGGGATAGTCGCTATTATTATAGTTTGGGCAACAGCATCAGCACCTAAGATAGCACCTAAAGGTATTTTTTTACCAGTGAGTGACATCCCTCAAAAAGAAATTGCAGTGGGTAGTCGTGTTCAGTTTTATGGATTAGGTGCTGCTCCTGCAGCTAGGCAAGTGCTTGGGTATGTGAATGCAGAATACCATTCAACAGTACCAACAATTTCAGGTAGTCAAACAATACAAAAATTCGTTGCAGCGCTGGCAGCGAAAAATGGTGCAAATGGTATCATCAGTACCGAATTTTATGCAGGCCCACCACAAAACCCTAAACCACTTTCAGTTTATGTGTTTCGAGGCCATGCAATATATGCGGTTCCTAATGTAGGGTGAGTTAGAAAATGATATTTGATTTCCTCAATATACTAACCTTGCTGTTGTTTTTTACTGGTGTAGTTAGCTTAGTAGACATTGTTTGGCGCCGTGTGAAAAATTTAAAGTTACCCCAGGTAAATGGTAAAATAAAACATCCAATTATCATTGAGTATTGCCGTTCATTTTTTCCGATTATACTGATTGTGTTGATTATTCGATCCTTTTTATATCAGCCGTATTATGTCCCTAGTGGTTCATTAGAGCCAACCGTGTTGCCTGGAGATTTTTTGTTAGTTAATCAATTTGATTATGGAGTACGGCTCCCAGTTTGGTACACTAAAATCATTAATATCGGTGAACCAAAAACAGGTCAAATTATGCTATTTAGGTGGCCGGTTAATCCTGCGATTACTTTTGTGAAGCGTGTTGTTGGTGTTCCGGGTGACCGAATTAGTTTTATTAATAATGTATTTTATATCAATGGCGTTCAGCAAAAGCAGACTTTTGTAAAAAATACTTACGACATTGAGGAAAATAATTCACTGTTACCTGCAAAAGAATATATTGAAGATTTGGGAGGAGTAAAGCATTACATTTTACGGATGCCTGATCGCCCAGCGCAAAATTTTAGGAACTTAGTTGTACCTAAAGATATGTATTTTATGGTAGGTGATAATCGTGAAAACAGTGACGATAGTCGATTTTGGGGATTTGTGCCACAGAAAGACATTATTGGGCGTGCACAAATGATTATCATGAGCTGGAATAAAGGTCATCTTGGATTTCGTACACACCGATTCGGCGCTTCACTACAGATTAATAGTAAAAAATAGTTTTTGAGTTATATTTTTAAAACTCTGAGCAAGTAACCACTGATATTTTTTTGTATTCTATCATGGATTGACCACTGTTCGGCAGGGTGCTTGTGAAATAGCCCAAAGTGTATCCAGTAGATGCTTGCAGTATTAAAAGAGATGCAGCGTCAATATTGATATCCTTTCTGATTTTCGCTTGTTGTTGCGGACTTCGATAACTTGCCACAATAACATGCGCGATAAATCACGAAATTGGTGATGAATTTTAAGTTGCGCCGTCACAAATCTTTTAAGGTAGACTTTTATCGTATCAATCTGATTTAAATTCGTTGATAATAAGCCATCGAGTTGTTTATCGTAGTTTTCTTTAACAGCTCTCCACAAACCAGTCTTGTTTGTAAAGTAATAGAGGATAACGCTATGATTGATTTTAGATTTTTCAGAAATTTGACTTATAGATTTGCCATTGAATCCTTATTTCACGAATAGCTTTGTCACTGTTTTTTCTCGGTTAAATATTTCAATGGGTTTGTACGGCATTTACATTTTCTGATACAGCGAGTATCTTTGAGGCTACTATTAAATAACAGTAATAAAATTAGGCCTTTCAAAGAGGTATCCATACCATTGAGTAAATGCCAAAACAATGCTTTAAGCTGGCGCTCTAAGGCTTAAAGTTGGTTTCAAACCATAGTCTGTTGTAAGATGATGATATTAAATTTAATTCAATTCGATGGCATAAGGACATGTCATGCTTTATAAGTTGCACAAAAAATTGCTGGTGCAAAATCAAAAGCGCTACGCATTTGGTATGATGACCATTTTGGTGATGATTATCGTAGGGTCTTTTATTGCCCTTGATCTTTATATTCCCTCATTACCCAGTATTACTCACTACTTTGCAACAACGACCGGCAATGTCAAGCTAACAATTACTATTTATCTACTGAGTTTTTTATTATTACAGTTGGTCTATGGTCCGTTATCGGATGCGTTTGGACGACGAAAAATGATTTTAACGGGGTTATCTGTATATGCGTTGGGTAGTATATTTTGTGTATTTGCGCCAACAATACATTGGTTAATTTGGGGAAGGTTTTTACAAGGTGCTGGTGTGGCTGCAGGTGCAAGTTTGGTGCGTGTGATATTACGCGATATATACGAAGGCAAAAAACTAGCACAAACTATTTCTGTTGTCAGTTCCGTTATTGCGGTAACTCCAGCTATTGCACCGACGATTGGTGGCTACGTTGAATATTATCTTGGCTGGCGCTGGTCATTTATCATTATGCTAATTTATGTATCGACCATGTTGGTGATGATGTTCTTTGTATTACCTGAAAGTAATAAAAACCAGCAACGTCATGCACTGCATCCAAAAACGATTTTCTATAGTTATAAAAAACTATTTCTCCAGCGTTATTTCATGGGGTATGTTATTTGTTCTGGTATGGGATTAGCTGGCATGATTATGTATTATAGCTTAACGCCTTTTTTATTCCAAGGGGTATATCATATTCAGCCGGTTGTTTATGGCTGGTTAGCATTTATTGTTGCTATTACGATTTTCTTTGGCAAAGTCATTAATATCTATTTGTTGAGAAAAATGGTACTAAGTAGCATTGTGGCATGTTCAACCGTAGTCATGTTTATTTCAGCATTATCCATGTTAATCATTGGCCTAATTGGAATTTCTAATATTACGGTTGTGTTAATACCGATGATGTTTTTTACTACTGGTATCAGCATTAATACATCCAATACCTTTGCTCTTGCTTTCCAAAAAAAAATTACTGGTGTTGGTTATATGGGGGCTTTCTTTGGTTTTATGCAAACGGTTGGGATGTTTGTGAGTGGTTTGGTGGCGGTGCATATTTCTGAAGCCAATCAAATACCATTGGCCATCACTTTAGTACTATTTTCCAGCATTGCGTGGATAGGACAATTTTTAGCGCGTAAAGAAGTAGGGGAAACCGGATAGAAATCTAAGTCAAAAATTTTTATTCGGTGAATCTAACTTTTTATAGTCCAACCATTTTTTTGGGATCAATAGCTTGATCAAACTCTTTTTCAGTTAAATAACCTAATTTCAAAGCAGCTTGCTTGAGTGTGGTATCTTCTTTATAAGCGGTTTTTGCAATTGTTGAGGCTTTGTCATAACCGATAATAGGGTTTAGCGCAGTAACCAGCATTAACGAATTTTGTAGGTTATAGTCTATTTTCTCTTTATTCGGTTCAATGCTAATTGCGCAATGGTCATTAAAAGATTTGCAAGTATCTGCAATGAGATAAATTGATTGAATTAAATTATAAATCATCACTGGTTTAAATACATTTAGCTCAAAGTTTCCTTGCGAACCTGCTATACCAATTGTAGCATCATTTCCCATCACTTGTACTGCAACCATAGTCATGGCTTCGGATTGAGTGGGGTTCACCTTTCCTGGCATGATAGAGGAGCCGGGTTCGTTTGCTGGAATAATAATTTCTCCAATACCACAACGTGGACCTGATGCAAGCCAGCGTATGTCGTTAGCAATCTTCATAAGCGAGCAAGCCAGTGTTTTTAGTGCGCCACTGATCAACACAATTTCATCATGCGCAGCCAGCGCTGCAAATTTGTTGGTTGCAGAATGAAACGGCAAATCAGTGATGTTAGCGATATGTTGCGAGACTTTATCAGCAAATTCAGGATGTGTATTTAAGCCGGTTCCGACAGCAGTACCGCCAATCGCCAAGCGATATAAGTTCGGCAGTAGATTGTCTATAGCATTTAGATTGTGGTCCAGTTGCGAAACGTAGCCAGAAAATTCTTGGCCCAACGTTAACGGTACGGCATCTTGTAAATGTGTGCGTCCAATCTTAATAACGGGTTTAAATTGTTGTGCTTTTTGAGACAAAGTATCTCGTAATAATTTCACATTTGGGAGTAATTTTTCATGAATCATCTCAGCGCAAGCAATATGCATTGCGGTTGGAAAAGTATCGTTGGATGATTGAGACAGGTTGACATCGTCGTTGGGGTGAATCGGTGTTTTACTACCCATCACGCCGCCTGAAATTTCGATGGCGCGATTACTGATGACTTCATTGACGTTCATATTTGTTTGTGTGCCACTGCCGGTTTGCCAGATTTTAAGTGGAAACTCGTGGGGATGTTCGCCGGCAATGATTTCATTAGCAGCTTGTACAATCAGTTGTGTTTTTTCTTCCGAAAGTTTGCCGAGTTCTTTGTTAGTGAGAGCGGCTGATTTTTTTAAGATCCCAAATGCACGAATTAGTTCAGGTGGCATTGTTTCATTTCCAATAGCAAAATTAATTAGCGAACGTGCGGTCTGTGCACCATAATAATGTTGAGACGGGACGGCAATTTCACCAATGCTGTCAGTTTCAATGCGCGTTCTTGTTTCTTTCATAATCTTACCTTCTAAAGTTTTTTAAATAGGATATTGATCCCATTGCGGGGTTATTTTTTTAATATCATTAATAAAATTTCCATAATCTATTAATCAGCCAATTGTAGTGATCGTAGTGGGGTGAGCACTAACAAAAATCCAATGGTAATGTTTTTGTCATCATTATTTTATTTCTCAATCAGAAATGTTTGATCTATGTTATTTAACTCTACTTTTTCTATTTTATTAAAACGACCTGTAATTTTTTTGGAGGACGTTTGTACCTGATCAACGTCTTCGTGCACTTGTCTAATATGTTTTGATAAACTATCCATTCTTTTCTCAAAACGGGTAAAATCTTTGCTGAGTGCAATCAAATGTTCTTGAATAATATTTACCTGTTTACGAGTCGCGGCGTCTTTTAATACTGCGCTTGCTGTTGTTAAGATAGCCATCATTGTCGTTGGTGATGCCAACCAAACTCGCATTTTATAAGCGTACTCAATAAGTTCTGGATGTTGAGCGTGTATATCAGCGAAAATTGCTTCTGCAGGTATAAACATTATTGCACCATCAGCGGTTTCTCCGGCGATAATATATTTTTCGGCGATATCGCGGATATGTTTTTTGATATCTTCTTTAAAATGGCGTTGTGCTTCTTTACGTTCAAGTGATGATATTCCATCATTATGTATTTTGCGATAACTTTCAAGAGGAAATTTTGCATCGACAGCAATATTTCCGGTTGGCTCAGGTAGAAATAAAATACAATCGCAGCGTTTGTTGTTGGGTAATGTATATTGCATTGTGTAGTTTGCGGGAGGAAGCATATTGCGAATCAATGCGCTTAGTTGCACTTCTCCAAAGGCGCCACGGGAGCGTTTGTCGGATAAAACCCGCTGTAAGTTATCAACGTTCACCGACAGCTCGGATAGCTTTTTTTGGGCAGCATCGATCTGAGTTAACCGCTCGACTACACTGGTGAAAGTTGCCGTGGTTTTTTCAAAGCCTTCTCCAAGTCGACGATCAACATACCCACTGATTTCTTTAAGGCGATCTTCAGTGGTACGGGTGAGTTTATCAATATGCGAGCTTAAGTGTGTTGATTGCTGTGACAACACGGTGCGGAGTTGCTCATGGATACTATTAAGTCCTTGAGCAAGACTTTCCTGGATTGTCTTTAAGTTATTGATTTGGCTGTCTTTAAAGTCATTTTGTTGTTGTTGTAGTGCATGCTGTTGTTTTTTGATCATTTTTTGGATGAGATACCCTATCCAGCAAACCATGATACCCATCATAATGATCAGTATTATAAATATGAGTTGATTGGTTTCCATAATTGTCCTCAGAGGTGAAATTGGCGTATTATAACGCTTTTTACGGATTACGTTGATGTCCAAGTTACCAAGAAAAGTGGCTGCGATTGGGGAATGCATGCTTGAGCTATCTCCAAAGGGAGGCGATGATTTTCATCTTGGATATGCAGGTGATACATTGAATGCAACTGTTTATTTTTGCCGCAGTAGAGCGACCCAACATGTAAATATTGACTATTTTACCGTACTTGGTGATGATCGCTTTAGTGATAAAATGATTGCAAATTTTCAGCAGGAAGGTATCGGCACCTCACAGATTTTGCGACTGTCAGGGCAATTACCCGGATTATACTTGATTGAAAATGATGAGCTTGGCGAACGTTCATTTTACTTTTATCGTTCAACGGCAGCGGCTCGTCGACTGTTTGATAAGAGTAATGCTGCGCAACTGACCCAACAATTGTTACACTATGACGTTATTTATTTTTCTGGTATTACCGTTGCCATCCTGCCTATAGATGCACAAAAACGGTTTTTACACTGCCTAAAACTAGCCCGTGATAAAAATATAACTATTTGTTTTGACAACAATTATCGTCCTAAGTTATGGCAAGATGCGCTTCAAGCAAAAAAGATTTTCAACGACATTTTGGAATATGTGAATATTGGTTTACCGTCTTTCGATGATGCAAAATTATTATATGGCGATAGAGATCCCCAAATGACAGCTATGCGTTGGCACGAAGCCGGTGTCAAAGAGGTAGTAGTTAAAAGAGGCAAGTATGGCTACCTACTGTCAACTCATGATTATCAACAGTGGGTTGATGTGGCGCCAGTTCAACGGGTTGTAGATACTACTGCGGCCGGGGATTCATTTAATGGGGCCTATTTAAGCGCGCGCTTGGCAGGCAAATCAATGCGTGAAGCGGGTGTTTGTGGTGCGAAAATGGCTGAGACAGTCATTGGCTATGCAGGTGCAATTATTCCAAAGAGTAAGGGCTTGTAAGCTTATGTTTGGTGGTAGTATTGTGGCGTTAGTAACGCCGATGAGGTCAAATGGTGATATCGATTTTACAGCATTGGAAAAACTCATCGAATGGCATATTGAGAGTGGCACTGATGGTCTAGTGATTTTAGGCACCACTGGTGAAGCAGCAACTATTCGATCTGATGAAAGAAACCAAATTGTTCGCCATGTAATTTCACGGGTTAGGCAACGTCTACCCGTGATTGTTGGTACAGGTACCCACTCAACTGCAAGCACCATCTATTTAACGCAACAAGCCATGGAGCAGGGAGCTGATGCAGCACTTATTGTTACCCCTTACTATAATAGACCGACGCAGCAGGGCCTTTATGAACATTTTGCTGCGGTTGCGAAAGCTGTACCAATGCCACAAATCCTATATAATGTTCCATCGCGCACTGGCTGCGATTTGTTGCCAGATACTACGTTAAAGTTGAGCAAGTTCGTCAATATTGTTGGCCTTAAAGATGCTTCAGGTGACATCAGTCGAGTGAGTCAATTGTTGAGTGCTAGTGATGAATTTGATCTATTGGGTGGCAATGATGATGGTTTACAAGCGTTTATTGAAGCCGGTGGTCAAGGTTGTATTTCAGTCGTTGCGAATATCGCACCAAAGCTCTTTCGACAATACTGTCAAGAATTATTGAGCGGAAATTCAGAGTACGGTAAAAAACTACAGGTAAAATTAAGGCCATTAATGGAAGGACTTTTTTTTGAGTCGAATCCAATACCGGCCAAATGGTTGTTGGCGAAAATGGGATTAATTGACGTTGGAATACGCTTGCCACTGACAGTTTTAGCACCACAGTACCACCAACCACTAATGCATGCTGCAAAGCAAGCAGATGTTAGCTTATAATATAGGAGGAGAAAACGTTATGCGTTATTTAATATTGGCTTTAATTTCCGCTTGTACGATAACCCTGGTAGGTTGTACTTCACGACAGAATAGCTATTTAAAAAAATCGAATACTATCAGCTATGTCATTGCTCCTACTGGTGAGAGTATCAAGCAAGAGCGTAGCGAATATCCCATCCCTAAATTTGCCATGAGTAAAATCAGTAATAAACCACCTTCAATGGTACCACCAGGTAGCAACTTGCAGCGTTTTAATAAAAAGAAAAACACAGCTTCTACAACAGCGGCACAGGCTGAACAGAAAAATTTTGCGGTCATCACGCAATTAAAGGGCAAATATATGTTGATCGTTGCTGCAAAAGAAAAGCTGTTATGGAGTCGTGTAGGTACTGTCTTGCATAAAACAACTTATGAAATACTCGACCAAGATCGTGCAATGGGCTCTTACTTTATCCTTGACTCACACAGTACCGCAAATAAAATTACTCGAAATACCCCGATATATCGTATTCATTTAACAGCAAGCGGTTCTAAAACCCAGATTTCGTTGTTAAGTCAGAGTAATGGTACCGTTAACTCATCAGTTGCAAAACGCATTTTGACAGCTATTAAAGATAACTTGACATATTAATTCGTACTCGCGCTATGTTAGAAAAAAAAGCCTTATTATACAGTGGAAAAGTGAAATCACTATATGAAACTGACAACCCGGAATTATTGATTGCGGAGTTTCGCAACGATACTACGGCGTTTGATGGTACCAAGCATAAATTGCTCGCAAGAAAAGGAGAGGTTAATAACAAAATTAATGCATTTATCATGACTAAATTGCAGCAAGCTGGCATTCCGACGCATTTTAAACAACTATTATCCTCTCAACAGGCGCTACTAACACGCTTGCAGATGATTCCACTAGAATCAGTGGTTAGAAATATTGCTGCGGGCAGTTTGTGTAAACGCTTAGGTATTGAGCAAGGGCGGGTGCTTGATCCTCCACTTTATGAGTTATTCTTAAAAAATGATAAATTGCATGATCCAATGGTTAATGAGAATCATGCACTGACTTTCGGTTGGGCAACTGAACAACAACTTCAGGAGATGCAGCGCCTTACGATGCAAATTAATATGGTGCTTAAAAAATTATTTTCAAAAGCTGATTTACTATTGGTAGATTCTAAATACGAATTCGGTATATCGAATAATAAGGTATTTTTGGGTGATGAAATTAGTCCAGACTCGTGCCGTATCTGGGACGTGAACACACATAAAATCCTTGATAAAGATCGCTTTCGTAAAAATTTAGGTGCCGTGATCGAATCCTATATTGAAATTGCCGAGCGTTTGGGTGTCACTTTGTAGTGCTTTTGCATTGAAATTATGCTTATAAAGCGTTTGATAATGAACCGGCCATAAAAGATTGTATATTGCTGAGTGTCGTTTTGGCGATTGCGGTTACAGCTTCTTTGCTTAAAAATGCCTGGTGTCCGGTAATTATTACGTTGTCATACTGTTCCAGGCGATCAAATAATTTATCTTTCCACTCCATGTTTGACAGATCACGGAAGAAAATCTCTCTTTCATATTCATAAACATCCAGGCCTAAACCAGCAATTCTTCCGCTGTCCAAGGCTGGGAACAGATCCGTTGTTTTTATTATCGCACCACGACTGGTGTTGATTAAAATCGCTCCATCTTTCATGTGATTGATTGTGTTTGTATCAAGGAGATGATGCGTTTTATCATTTAATGGGCAATGCAAGCTAATTACGTCGGATTGTTTAAAAACATCGTTTAAGCTTTTAAATTCTACACTGCGTGATACTAATTCTAAATTAGGGGAGGGGTCATAGGCAATAACGCGACAGCCAAAACCTCGCATAATCTCAGAAAATATTGTACCAATTGATCCCATGCCAATAATACCGACGGTGCAACTTGCAAGATTGTAGCCCATTAACCCTTCAAGTGAAAAATTGTGTCTCTTGACACGCTCATTGCCGAGAGAAATTTTTCGCGTTAAGTTAAGCAATAGTCCTGTGGCAAATTCAGCAATAGCATTAGGCGAATATCCTGGTGCGTTACATACTTGTAGGCCAATTTTTTTTGCACTTTTTAAATCAATATGATCATAACCGGCAGATCGTAGTGTAATCAGTTGAATACCATATTGATGAAGTTGCTGTAAAATATCACTACTTAAATCGTCAGAAACAAAGCAACAAATTGCGCTTGCGCCTTGAGATAGCATTACAGTGTCCGCACTTAAGCGCTCTGATACAAAGTCGAGGGTGATTGTATCAGGAGTTAATTTTTTGTAGATAGATTTTTCGTACTGTTTGCTGCCATAAAATACAACTTTCATTATTTTCTCTCGTTTATTATTAATTTTCAGTTTGCGAAGGGTGTTGCTGAGAGCTTGGAGCGCGATAGGTTTGTTCGATATAAGGAGTAAATGAATCAGCTCGCGCTCGATTCCACCATTTCATATACTTTTCAGAAGCACGATTTTCTATGATGTCATTGGTATTTAAATAATCGTATATTTGATCATAAGAACGTACAGTATTACGTGTGACTCGTTGCAAAATCAATCGAGGTGATAATTCTTCAGGTTTTTCGTGGCCGGAGGCGCCCAGTAGTTGCAAAAATTCGTTTAGAGTATTGCGATGAAAGTTTTTCACGTACTCTGCTTTTTGATCGACATCCAGAGCGTAGCGACGTTTAGGGTCTTGTGTGGCAACGCCGGTTGGGCAAGTATTGGTATGGCAACGACGAGATTGTAAGCAACCTAGTGCAAACATCATACCTCTCGCGCTATTAATCATATCTGCTCCTTGCGCTATTCGGGTCAGCATGTCAAAGCCAGTGATAACTTTACCACTAGCAACCAAACGAATATGCTGGCGGAGGCCAACACCACAAAGGCAACTATGAGCAAATATGAGACTTTGGTTAAGAGGCATTCCAACGAAGTTGGTAAACTCTACGGGTGCAGCACCCGTTCCACCTTGTGATCCGTCAATGACGATGAAGTCTGGGTAAATACCTGTTTCGAGCATCGCCTTACAAATGGACATAAACTCAGTATATTTTCCAATGCATAACTTAAATCCAGTGGGTTTTCCGCCACTTAAATCCCGTAATTGTTTGATAAATTCCATTAACCCGATAGGTGTCGAAAAACTAGAGTGACTAGGTGGTGACAGCACATCCTTCCAAGGTTCAACACCACGAACCTCTGCCAATTCGTGATTAACCTTTGCCGCTGGTAAAATTGCACCGTGAGCAGGTTTTGCTCCTTGCGATATTTTGATTTCGATCATTTTAACATTGGGTAATTGTGCCTTTTTTTGGAATTGGTCAGGATCGAAGTGACCATCTTTAGTGCGACATCCAAAATAACCAGTACCGAGCTCCCAAACTAAATCGCCACCTTCTTCAAGATGATAGCGACTGATACCACCTTCGCCAGTGTCTTGGTGAAAATTACCTAGTTTTGCACCGCGATTCAATGCGCGTATCGCTTCTGGGCTGATCGCACCGAAACTCATTGCGGAAATATTAAAACGTGAGGCATTATAGGGTTTAGCGCATTGAGGACCGCCGATATTGACGCGGGTTGATGTTGCAAAATCAGGTTTTTTAGGGGTCATTGAATGATTAATCCATTCATAACCTACACGATGGACATCCAGTTGTGTTCCGAAAGGCATCGTATCCGTTTGGTTCTTGGCACGTCGATAAACGGTATAACGCTCAGTACGACTGAATGGTTTGCCGCTATTTTCAGTTTCGATAAAATAAGCTTGAATCTCAGGACGAATTCTCAGTAGTAGATAGCGCCAGTGCCCCCATACCGGATAGTTACGCAATACATTTTTATTTTTTTGTAGAATATCATGAATGCCGAGCATAAAAAGAGGCACGAAAATAACTAGAAACCACAACATGTAAATCCAGAATATGCTCACTACCGCAATGATTGCTGCGAAAATAAATGCATATATCCAATAATATGTTCGAACGGTGAGTTTTTCAGTAGCCATTCTGTATTTCTTAATTAAATTAAAATATTATGTATTAATTAATTGATAAAGTCAATTTAGCGGCTGGATCGAAAAGCCTGCTGTAACAGGTTAACCTCGACAATAGGTGCCGTTGCTGAGGTGGCGAAGCAATAAAGCGCATACTTCCAAATATTTATCAGTACTAACTCAGCAAAATGCAATGGTAACGTAATCATCAGAAAAACACCAATCACGATTAAAATTGTATGAGGTTGTTTGGCGAATTGATGACTAAGTAATATTGTCAATACAAATAAACAAATAATAGCCATTCGAAACATAAATCGGAATCCGATCGACAAAACCAACGCCTCACCCCAGCGTTGGGTTAATAGTTTTTCAGATTGCCTAATAGCACTGATGGGGGAGCGTTTCTCCAAAATGAGTGTTGGCAGGGCAATCAAGTTGATGACTGTCCAAGTGGAGCCCGAAAAAGATTTGCTGGCGCGGGAAAAACGAAAAAAAATTGGCATAACCATTTCTGTGATTACCCAATATAAAATCGCGAAGCTATGCTTAATTGCCTTTTTTAGTCCATAAAAAACCGAAATCGATTTTCCATCATAGCTGCTTGCAATAGTCACGATAGTCGCTGCATTTAATAACGTTGCCAAAAATCTGGTAACAATGGAATAGATAAAGACAATACCAAAGCTAACCCCAGCGTGATGAACAATCAGTTGCGTTAGATTTGGAGAATTAAAGGTTTGTTGAAATATTGCCAGTGTTATCACGATCAGCACAAGAGTAATCAAAATTCCGATGGTGGGAAAGCATAGCAATGTCTTGTTAGTTTGAATAACAACCCCACATTGCCTAACTAGAGTCACTGAGTGCGATAATTTTTTCATAGGCCTATTAACGGCAGATAATACGTTTGAAATCATATCAGTTGCAATATTTTATGCAACTGATTAATATTTTTTAATATTTTTACTTTGAGCCACCGTGAAAACAAGCGATTTTGATTACCATTTGCCTGAAGAGCTGATCGCCCAGCATCCTCTGAATGAGCGCGTGCAAAGTCGTTTAATGTCTGTGAATCGCACCACTCAAGCTATCAAGCATCACCATTTTAAGGATTTATCACAATTTGTTCGTCCTAATGACATATTGGTTTTGAACGATACTAAGGTGATTCGTGCCCGTCTTTGGGGTTGCAAGGAAACAGGTGGCCAATTTGAGTGTTTAGTCGAGCGCATTCTGGATGATAAGCAGTTTTTAGCGCATGTGCGAGCGAGCAAAACTCCGAAAGTGGGTACTCGAATGACTATTGGCAATAATCAGCTGGAGATGGTTGCCCGTTGTGATGAGCTGTTCAAGCTTAAATTATTGAGTAAAGCGACGGTCGCTGATTTGCTACAACAATATGGTCATTTGCCATTACCGCCTTATATTAATCGTCAGCCTGATACTCAAGATGATGTGCGTTACCAAACGGTTTTTGGTGAACATTGTGGTGCCGTTGCAGCCCCTACTGCAGGATTGCATTTTGATGAGCACTTGCTAGCACAAATTAAGTCAAAAATCGACATCGCTTACGTTACGTTGCACATTGGCGCCGGTACGTTTCAGCCTGTGCGTGCCGAATTGATTGAAAATCATCACATGCACTTTGAGCGAGCAGTTGTACCTAAGATTACTTGTGACCTTATTAGAAAATCTCAGGCGCGAAACGGGCGTGTCATTGCCGTCGGAACGACGGTTGTTCGCAGCCTTGAAACCGCCGCAAGGTCTGGCGAATTGTTGCCGTTTGTCGGCGAAACAGATTTGTTTATCTACCCAGGATTCAACTTTCAGTGTGTAGATGCACTGATAACTAACTTTCACTTATCACAATCCAGTCTACTGATGCTGGTGAGTGCCTTTGCAGGCCATGATTTAATGTTCAATGCATATCAGACTGCAGTTGAACAACAGTATCGTTTTTTCAGTTACGGTGATGCGATGTTGATTATCTAAATATTCTTCAGAGATGACAGTATGTCCCTACAGTGTTAAGCTTACGCGCATCTTTAGGCACGATTGGAGACCTCTAAATGGTATACAGACATATTAAAATTCCCCAAAGTGGCGAAAAAATTACAGTAAATCACGACTTCACCCTTAACGTTCCCGATGAGCCAATCATACCTTTTATCGAAGGTGATGGCATTGGAGTTGATATCACACCGCCAATGCAAAAGGTTGTCAATGCAGCGGTTGAGAAAGCTTACACTGGCAAACGCAAAATTCATTGGATGGAAATTTATGCTGGTGAAAAAGCAACTCATGTTTACGGTGATGAGGTTTGGTTGCCTGACGAAACGCTGGAGGCTGTGAAGGAATATGCTGTATCGATCAAGGGCCCGCTAACCACCCCTGTAGGTGGTGGTATTCGATCACTAAACGTTGCTTTGCGTCAAGAACTTGATTTGTATGTTTGCTTGCGCCCAGTGCGTTATTTTTCTGGTGTCCCAAGTCCTGTCAAGCATCCCGAAAATGTTGATATGGTGATTTTCAGGGAAAATTCTGAAGATATCTACGCTGGAATTGAATGGCCGGCAGAATCCCCTGAGGCTAAGAGAGTGATTGAGTTTCTTGAGAAAGAAATGGGTGTAGAAAAAATACGTTTTCCACATACCAGTGGTATTGGTATTAAGCCCGTCTCTCGTGAAGGCACCCATCGCCTCGTTCGCCATGCGATACAATATGCGATTGACCACGATCGTGATTCTGTGACTTTAGTGCATAAAGGTAATATTATGAAGTTCACTGAGGGAGCTTTCAAAGAATGGGGCTATAGCGTTGCAGCGAGAGAATTCGGTGCAGAATTACTTGACGGTGGTCCTTGGATGAGTTTTAAAAACCCCAGAACCGGTAAACAGATTATCATCAAAGACGTAATTGCAGATGCTTTCTTACAGCAAATTTTACTGCGTCCTGGCGAATATAGTGTTATTGCTACCATGAACTTGAATGGAGATTATATTTCTGATGCCTTAGCTGCGGAGGTTGGTGGAATTGGTATCGCGCCGGGAGCAAATATGAGTGACGCAGTGGCCTTGTTTGAGGCGACCCATGGCACTGCTCCGAAGTACGCGGGTAAAGACAAAGTCAACCCCGGTTCGTTAATTTTATCTGCAGAAATGATGCTGCAGCACATGGGGTGGCATGAAGCAGCTGATCTGATTATAAAAGGAATCGAAGGAGCTATTTTAGATGAAACAGTGACCTATGACTTTGCTCGCCTAATGGACGGTGCTAAAGAAGTCAAATGTTCTGAATTTGGTGACGCTATTATTGCAAACATGTAGATATTTGCTATCAGATCCCGCTGTATCAGGCGGGATCACCTGTTGAAACTGGTATTGCGTCTATCGGCGCTGTCGTCATCTTGATGATCAGTTCTACAATTCATGAAAACACTGAGCGCATCCTGGTTTCCTGTTCTCTCAATGCGTGACTCTATTTCGTCGGTAGAGCTCATCTGATGTGGAGAAATCTTCGATATCAGTTTGAGATTTCCTGCTAATTCGGTAAAGAGCTGAGAATTAAAGTGTTCGACAGCAAAGCCAATAAGGTCATTCGGGTCTTCTCGCAGGCTGTTTGATGCTCGGATGACTGCTTTTATGTCCTCAGGAGGTTCTTGTCGCTCACCAATACGAACATAATCACAATCGTTTATTTGTCGCAGTGTGCTTTTCAAGGCTGAAAGACCTTGTTCTCGATAGCTGATTGCTCTAATGAGTTCGTAATACAGTGGGTGCTGAGGAGCAACGAACCGTTCCTGCCAAAACGAAGGGGAGCCATTGCGACCGAAGGTGAAGCTAACTGTTTTATGTGTTTCTGTCTTTGCCATTAGTTGTTTTTGCTTTCCTTGTCGCTGTTCATTCATTTTCATCACATTATACTTTGGTCGAATTAAAGCAATCTTAAAATATAATCTTGTTTTTACGTTTTTTGTATAAGCATTTGTAAGTTATATGAATTGTATTGTCAATGAGAATCGATTTCAATCCCTTACAGGAAAACAGTTGAGTAGTTGTCTACATTTATCTTTGGGGCTGAGGATAGCTAAATTATAGAACTCTATTCTAGGTTGCAAATACTATAATTGATAGAGACATGATAGGAGAATTGCCATGTTCAGTCGAACTTTGGAACACACGTTAAACCGAGCCTTCTTACAAGCGAGAGATAAGCGCCACGAATTCATTACGGTGGAGCATTTGCTCTTATCACTGGTCGATAACCCTGAAGCATGTAGAGTATTAGCTGCTTGTGGTGCTAACCTAGAGCGACTACGTGCTGGCTTGGGGATTTTTATTGATGAGACCACGCCACATATCCCACTTAATGTGGATCGTGAAATACAGCCGACGTTGAGCTTTCAACGTGTACTACAGAGAGCGATCTACGATGTGCAATGTAATGGGCATCCTGAGGTGACAGGAGCAAACGTGCTTGCAGCAATTTTCAGTGAGCCAGAAAGCCAAGCAGTATACTTTTTAACTCAGGAAAGTATTGTGCGTATTGATGTCATTAATTTCATTACACAGGAAGTTTCTAAACCACGTGCTGATGACGGCTTCACGCGCGAGCAAAACCAAATATCAGATATTTTAGCGCCTACTGAAAATGGAGTTGATGAGAACTTAATAGACCTCTATACCGTCAATCTGAATGCCAAAGCGTTAGCAGGGCGTATCGACCCATTGATTGGCCGTGAAGAAGAATTAATGCGTGCAATTCAAGTATTGTGCCGCCGTACAAAAAATAATCCACTGTTTGTCGGTGAAGCCGGTGTTGGAAAAACAGCGATTGTTGAAGGCCTAGCTCGATTGATCGTGCAAAATAAAGTGCCAAAGCCACTCGCGCGTAGCACAATTTATTCATTAGATTTAGGAATTTTGCTGGCTGGGACTAAATATCGCGGTGATTTTGAAAAACGATTTAAATCGGTTTTAAAAGCGTTAAGCAACCATCGTGATGCGATTGTATTTATCGATGAAATCCACAATTTAATCGGAGCAGGTTCGGCAACTGGTGGCACCATGGACGCTTCTAATTTAATAAAGCCCCTATTAACTAGTGGTGAATTACGTTGCATGGGTGCAACTACCTACGATGAGTATCGAAATTTCTTTTCGAAAGACCATGCTTTGTTGCGTCGATTTCAAAAAATTGACGTTAAAGAGCCTAGTGTCGAAAATACTGTAGCAATTTTACGAGGTTTGCGGAGCCGTTATGAAAATCATCACCACGTTAGATTTTCTTTAGAATCGCTGAGAAGGGCGGTAGAACTTTCTGCGCGATACCTTATCGACAGGCGATTGCCGGATAAAGCAATCGATGTGATTGATGAGGCTGGAGCTTATGAAAATTTAAAACCTCAATCGCGGCAATCTCAGCCCGAAATCTCAATCAATGAAATTGATGAGATCATTTCAAAAATTGCACGAATACCCATAGAAGCAATTAGTCGCTCTGATCGAGAAATGTTAAAAGAATTGCCCAAACAGCTTAAAAAAGTTGTATTTGGACAAGATGATGCCATTGAAGCACTCTCAAATGCTATTAAGTTATCTCGTGCGGGGTTAGGTAATCAGGATAAACCTGTAGGTTCCTTTTTGTTAGCAGGCCCGACAGGTGTTGGTAAAACCGAAGTAACGCGCCAACTTGCACAGGTTTTGGGAATTGAATTAATTCGGTTCGATATGTCAGAGTATATGGAGCGACATGCGGTATCACGATTAATTGGTTCTCCTCCAGGTTATGTAGGCTATGAGCAAGGTGGTTTACTGACAGAAGCCATCAGAAAACAGCCTTATTCAGTACTTCTATTGGACGAAATTGAAAAAGCACATCCCGATATTTATAACATCTTGTTACAGGTGATGGATTACGGGCATTTGACAGATAATGCCGGGCAAAAGGCGGATTTTCGTCATGTAATTATTATCATGACGACTAATGCAGGGGCTGAAATGCTCGAAAAAAATACTATTGGCTTTGCTGAGCATGAAAATGAAAGAGACAGTGTGGCTGCGATAAAAAGCATTTTCAGTCCTGAGTTTAGAAATCGCTTAGACGCCACGATACAATTTGATTATCTCGATAATCGTACTATTTTAAAAGTAGTTGATAAAATGATGACCGAATTGCGTCAGCAATTACAAGAAAAAAATATTAAAATTACTTATACTAACCGTGCCAAACAGTGGCTTGCCAAGCAGGGTTATGATAAGAAAATGGGCGCAAGACCCATGGCTCGACTCATACAGCAGAAACTTAAATTGCCACTTGCTGACAAGGTGTTATTTGATGATGAACAAGTTAATAATAACCTTGTTATCGACGCACAAAGTAATGGGTTGCGAATTAAAACCAAATCTGCAGAAAATAAAAGAAAAATTTCAAAGGCTGTTTAACTCTCTTTAGAGGGTTGTTTACGCCCAACTTCACGGTAAATAATTCGGCCGCGCGATAAGTCGTATGGTGTCAGTTCCACTGTGACTTTATCGCCGGTAAGAATACGAATATAATTCTTACGCATTCTGCCGGAGATATGAGCTGTTATAATATGATCATTTTCGAGTTTGACCCGAAAAGTAGTATTTGGGAGGGTGTCAATAACCACTCCTTGCATTTCGATAGAGTCTTCTTTAGCCATGGCGATAATAATGCCTCAATTATGCTGTGCTGACAATGAAATTATCAATTAGTTTGCGATATTATCTAAATATTTTTCTGCATCCAATGCCGCCATGCAGCCTGTTCCTGCTGCAGTTACTGCTTGGCGATAAATGTCATCAGCAACGTCACCAGCAGCAAAGACACCGGGAATACTAGTTGCTGTGACATTACCGCCAGGTCCAGATTGAGTCTTTAGGTAGCCCACTTTATCCATTTCAAGCTGATCTTTGAACAAAGAAGTATTGGGGTTGTGTCCAATGGCAATAAAAACTCCCTCAGCGTCAATATTTTTCGTGTGCTGGTTAATAACATTTTTCACGCGAACACCGGATACGGCTTGTTCGTCTCCAAGTATTTCTTCCACGATGTGATCCCATTCGATACTAACGTTTCCAGTTTCTGTTTTCTTAAGAATTTGCCGAGTAAGTGTTTTTTCAGATCGTAATGTATCGCGGCGATGAATCAGGGTGACATGCGATGCAATGTTTGATAAATATAGTGCTTCTTCAACCGCAGTGTTGCCACCACCAACTACAACCACTTTTTTGCCACGGTAAAAGAAACCATCACAAGTTGCGCAGGCAGAAACGCCTTTACCCATATATTGTTTTTCTGAATCAAGGCCTAAGTACTTTGCTGAGGCACCTGAGGCGATAATTAATGCATCGCACGTATACTGACCACCGTCGCCATTGAGAACAAATGGATTTTGTTGCAAGTCAGACGTATTAATGTGGTCAAAGATGATTTTTGTGTTTAGCCTCTCTGTATGTCTTAACATCCGTTCCATAAGGGCAGGACCTTGTAATCCTTCATCCTCGCCTGGCCAGTTATCAACGTCGGTTGTGGTCATCAATTGCCCGCCTTGTTGAATACCGGTAATTAGGGCAGGATTGAGGTTTGCGCGTGAAGCATAAATCGAAGCGGTATACCCTGCTGGCCCAGAGCCAAGAATAATCAATTTGTGGTGTTGTTGTTCGCTCATAAGTAAACTAGTCTTGTGTGTTGGTGTTAATAAACAAGGTTATAATGCAATTATTATTACCATATCCTATCACAGAGCGCTACCTTTGTTAGCGTTATTGTCATGGAAATGGATTGGATTAAACTTAAGGAGGAAAATTGAGTCGTCGAAATAGCAAGAAACAAGAAAAAGCCAATAACTTAGCAGAGCAACAGCACTGGCGTAACCGCTTGAAGGAAATATGCTTTATCCTATCTGTTGGATTAGCGCTTTTCCTCTTCATTTCTTTTGTTAGCTATCATTCCAGTGATCCCAGTTGGTCACATATCACAGCGAGTAAGCTGGTGAAAAACGCTGCAGGTAAAGCAGGGGCATGGGTTTCTGATGTAATGCTATTGCTTTTTGGTTATCTATCTTATTTGTTTCCATTAGTGATGCTTTATGGCGCATGGAATTTTTTCCGTCATCGTCGTGACCTCTTAGGTAAGAAATGTCACGCGACTATGTGGCTGCGCTGTGTCGGTTTCACCTTACTGTTATTAGGCAGTGCTGCGTTTTTTGCAATGCACATTCCTGTTCGTTTGCCTGCAATCCCGTTCAACGGTGGGGGTATAGTAGGCACATTAATTGCTACTCAACTGTTGCGGTGCTTCAATGTGATTGGTAGCACATTGATTTTATTGTTATCAATACTAACCGGCATCACATTATTGTCGCGTATTTCGTGGTTTCATTGTTTTGAAAAAATGGGGCGACTTAGTGTTGGCTGCGTAATTTTTTTATATGATTTTATTGTAAACATTCGTTGGAGAGGTCTATTCAAACGCTTCACAAAACTGCCTAATCGGTGGCGGCACGATAAGTTACCAGAGCCGGTGGATATTCAAAATCCGGTGATTGAGTCCAAGCCTGTGATTAAGAAGATTCCAGTTTCTGAGGAGACACAGCAAACGCCGATAGAGCATCACCTCCCGAAAATATCGATACGCCACCAAGCCCCTGAGAGTAATGAGCAAGAATTCAAAATGCCACAATTTAAGGGATCGGAGATTATTCCCAAACTATCCTTACTTGATAAACCATCGAGAGAAACACCTTTGGGTTGCTCAGAACAAGAGTTGCAACAAACGTCTAAAGAGGTCGAACTGCGATTAGCTGATTTTGGGGTTGGAGCTAAAGTGGTGGCTGTACATCCTGGTCCGGTCGTGACGCGTTTTGAATTACAGCTCGCTGCAGGCACAAAAGTAAGTAAAATTAGTAATCTCGTAAAAGACTTAGCACGGAGTTTATCCGTATTGAGTGTGCGTGTGGTTGAAGTCATTCCAGGAAAATCAGTCATTGGATTGGAGCTGCCAAATAAAAATCGTGAAACTGTAATGTTGCATGAAGTGTTGGCAACGCGACAATATCAGAATGCACGCTCCAAACTAACACTGGCATTAGGTAAAGATATTGCTGGACACCCAGTCATTGTTGATCTTGCCAAGATGCCGCACTTGCTGGTTGCTGGTACTACAGGCTCAGGAAAATCGGTAAGTTTAAACAGCATGTTACTCAGTTTACTGTATAAGGCAACTCCCAGGCAATTGCGTCTGCTGATGATTGATCCCAAAATGCTAGAATTGGCGATTTATGAAGGTATTCCACACTTGTTAACGCCAGTTGTTACTGACATGAAAGATGCTGCGGTAGCACTGCGATGGTGTGTTGGTGAGATGGAACGGCGTTACCGGCTTATGGCTTCATTGGGTGTTCGTAACATTGCGGGTTACAATGTTAAAATTGCGGAAGCAGAAAAAAAGGGTGAACCACTTATGGACCCCTTCGTCGAGAATGGTGAACCTCATGTATTGGAAACACTGCCGCAAATTGTGGTTATTGCTGACGAGTTTGCTGACATGATGGTTGTGGTTGGCAAAAAAGTGGAAACTTTGATTGTACGTCTGGCACAGAAGGCACGCGCAGCCGGCATTCACCTGATTTTTGCCACTCAGCGGCCTTCTGTTGATGTCATTACCGGTTTAATTAAAGCAAATATTCCAACGCGAATTGCCTTTCAGGTGTCATCCAAAGTGGATTCGCGAACTATTTTAGATCAGCAGGGTGCTGAGCAATTATTGGGCAATGGTGATATGTTATATTTGGCACCCGGAACTGGTGTTCCGATGCGCGTGCATGGTCCTTACGTGGATGATGATGAAGTTCATCGTGTGGTAGAGTATCTTAAATCGAATTGTGAACCGGATTATGTGGAAGACTTATTGGATGAAACGCTAACATATGATGTGTCAAAATCCAGTACAAATGCCATTAGTGGTGGTATTGAAAATGCAGAACAAGATCCTCTCTACGACGAAGCGGTGGATGCAGTGATTAAGTCTCGTCGAGTTTCAGTTTCCAGTGTGCAACGTCGTTTTAAAATCGGTTATAACCGAGCTGCACGAATTGTAGAGGCAATGGAAACAGCTGGCGTGGTCAGTGCAATGGAGAGTAATGGTTCTCGTGAAGTATTAGTTCCACCTCGAGAAAATTAGGTTTAATAAATAATGAATTATAAAATCAAATTAACGTATTTTATTGGATTATGTTGCAGTCTTTTCGTGATTGTAGCTCAAGCCAACACTGCAAGTGCACTCAGTTTGAATAATTATTTATCTAATTTTAAAAGCTATCAAGCGCGATTTACGCAAAATACTTACGATAGCACAGGCCATTTACTGCAACAAAGTCGGGGTGAAGTTAAAATGGTACGTCCAGGTAAATTTTGGTGGAAACAAGAAGAACCTACTGAGCAAATTATTATTATTAACAGTCAGTTCGTATGGATTTATAATGTGGATCTTGAACAAGCAACTCAACAGCGTTTGAATCGAGCGATGAGTGTCAATCCTGCCTTACTACTGAGTGGTTCTGTCTCCAATCTCAGTGACAAGTTCACTATTACAGTAGCTAAAGACCAGCATACCTTTACTCTGCATCCTAAAAATAGACAAGCGATACAGTTTGTGTGGGTTAAACTGAAATTTAGTCCTCATTATTTAAGTGAAATGGAGGTCTTAAATAATTTGGGGCAAACTAGTGTATTTCGTTTCTATCAACTGAAAATTAATCAACCTATTGCATCGAGTTTGTTTAACTTTAAACCGCCTGCTGGAGTCGATATTGCGCGATAAAGCCACACCACTGGCGAGTCGAATGCGTCCCAGAAAAATGTCGGAGTTTGTTGGACAACATCATCTATTAGCCCCCAACAAATCGCTTTATCAATTGATCACTGCTGGACACCTTCATTCGATGATTCTCTGGGGGCCTCCTGGAACTGGCAAAACAACGTTGGCAGAGATTATTGCCAATAGTGCCGATGCTGCAATTGAGCGTATTTCTGCGGTTTTAGCCGGTGTTAAGGATATTCGCACAGTAATTGCGCGTTCTCAGGAGCGCTGGGGTCAGAAGGTTCCAACCGTGTTGTTTGTGGATGAAGTGCACCATTTTTCAAAATCGCAGCAAGATGTTTTTCTACCACACGTCGAACAAGGTATCATTACCCTAATTGGTGCAACCACAGAAAATCCATCATTTCAGCTCAATAATGCACTGCTTTCTCGTGCTAGAGTTTATGTTTTAAAAACTTTGAATCAGTCAGATTGTTTGAAGATTTTGCAACGTGCTTTAAGCGACGATAAAAATGGTCTAGGGACGCTTAATCTCAGTATTCCTAAAACATTGTTACAGCGAATTGCTATTGCTGCTGATGGAGATGCCCGTCAAGCGTTGAACTTACTAGAAATTGTTGCTGATTTTGCCACTGTAGATAAAGGTTGTTGTCGTATTGACGAGGCTGCAGTAGAGCAAGTATTGCATCAAACGTTTCGACGTTTTGATAACAGAGGTGAAGCGTTCTATGATTTAATTTCGGCATTGCATAAATCTATTCGTGGCAGCGATGCTGATGCGGGGATTTACTGGTTTTCCCGTTTGGTGGATGGTGGATGTTCACCGGAATATATTGCTCGCCGTTTATTGAGAGTGGCCAGTGAAGATATTGGTAATGCTGATCCGCGTGCTTTGCGCCTAGCGTTGGATGCTTGGGAAACCTATCAGCGTTTAGGTTCTCCAGAGGGTGAATTAGCGCTTGCTCAAGCAGTTATTTATTGTGCCATTGCTCCCAAGAGTAATGCAGTTTACAAAGCTTATAACGCGGCAATACAAGAAGTTAATAACACGGGTAGCTTGGAGGTGCCATTGTATTTACGTAACGCTCCGACTAAGTTTATGCAGTCTCTAGACTATGGTAAGGGGTATCGCTATGCACACGATGAGCCCGATGGGTTTGCTGCGGGTGTGGATTATTTGCCCGACGATCTACAACATAAACAGTACTATTACCCTGAAAATAGAGGCTTGGAAATAAAAATTAAAAAGAAACTTGACCATTTGAAAGCACTTAATCAGCAACACAAATATAAAAATAGGGGTTGATATGAATGCAGCAGCACTGGGAGTTGTCATGCTGGGGGGCGCATCGGGGGCATTATGTCGTTTTTTGCTGTCAAGTTGGATCAGCCAGTACATATCACGAAGTTTTCCATGGGGTATTTTGGTGGTTAATATCCTTGGTTCGTTTTTAATCGGCTTTTTCACTATCTTTTTAACTGAAAAATTGGGGCATGCTTCACTACTGTGGCAATTTGCTATTTTAATAGGTTTTTTAGGTGGCTTTACGACCTTTTCTAGTTTCAGCCTTGATACGGTGACACTATTTCAAGCCAAAGCTTATGGAGCGGCTTTGGGTAACATTTTCGCATCTGTAATATTGTGTTTATTTGGTACGAGCATTGGTATAATCGTCGGCCGTGTGGTGGCTACTAATCATTGAGGAGTATCATGTTAGACGTTAAATTATTAAGACAAGACATTGATTTTGTTAGAGGTAAATTAAAGACGCGCGGCGTAGATTTGGATGTTGATCATTATCACTTATTAGAAGGACATCGAAAATCGATACAAGAAAAAACGCAGTCCTATCAGACTAAACGTAACCAAGTTTCTAAATCCATTGGCCACGCTAAATTAAAAGGTGAAGATATTGCTCCTCTGCTGTCTGAAGTCGGCGATTTGGGTAGCAATTTAAGAGCCTGTGAGGAGGAATTGCATGTCGTCCAAGGCGATATACGGAAATTTCAACTCGCATTACCTAATTTACCCCACCTATCCGTGCCAATTGGGAACTCCGAAAAAGATAATAAGGTAGTGAGAACTTGGGGTAAGATCAGAGATTTTGAATTTGAACCCAAAGATCATATTATTTTGGGTGAATTAGACCAACAAATGGATTTTGCTGCCGCAGTAAAATTGTCAGGTGCGCGCTTTGTTGTACTACGAGATAAGTTGGCCCGAATGCAGCGTGCCTTGTCACAGTTCATGCTAGATACTCAAGTTGATCAGCATGGATACCAAGAGTTATATGTTCCCTATTTAGTCAATGAAGAGTGCTTATTTGGAACTGGGCAACTTCCTAAGTTTCGTGATGATCAATTCAAGATTGATAGTGATCGTCATCATTACCTAGTACCTACTGGAGAGGTGCCGCTGACCAACTTGGCGCGAGATCGGATTTTCTCTGCAGATGAATTGCCACTTAAATTTGTAGCTCAAACACCGTGCTTTCGCAGTGAAGCGGGCTCTTATGGGAGAGACGTTCGAGGTATGATCCGACAGCATCAATTTGAAAAAATTGAATTGGTTCAAATAGTAAAACCTGAAAACTCTTATAATGCTTTAGAAATGTTGACTGGACATGCTGAGAAAATTTTGCAGTTATTGGAGCTACCATATCGCGTTGTCGAATTATGCAGTGGTGATCTCAGTTTTTCAGCAGCTAAGACCTATGATTTGGAGGTTTGGTTGCCAGGCCAAAACTGTTATCGTGAAATTTCGTCGTGTAGCAATTGTGAAGCTTTCCAGGCGCGACGCATGAGCGCGAGATGGCGTAATCCGGCAACAGGTAAGCCAGAATTAGTACATACCTTGAATGGTTCAGGTTTGGCAATTGGTAGAACCTTGGTGGCTGTTATGGAGAATTATCAAAACGCTGATGGCACTATCAAGATACCATCGGTTTTACAGGATTACTTTCGTGACTAATAAATCGTCATGCTGACTTGGAGGGAGCGTAGGCGTAGACAAAGCTTCCACCCTTAATTTTCTGCATGACCGCTCTACCCAGCGGGGTTTGCAAAACATCCCCAGCTGTGACCTAATCGACCGTATTTTTTAACAAACGATGGAGTTGCATAACTTGCTGTATGAAAGACAACTGCTCGTTTGAAAACACTACTATTGCTTCTCTGGAGGCCATGTAGCTTCACAGAGAGGCCGTGTTTACCGTGATATGTCGCACCAGTTACCATCGCACCCACTGAGGATTCATGTGAGTTTAATGCATTTGAGAAGTGGCGTGCATAAAGCATCCCACTATTAGACCATCCTAAGGAAAGCTGTTAACGTATTGATTTATCTTGCTATGTAAAAATTCTTCTCATCACCAACAGGGCGACCTCGATAATTTTTATTACGCGACCTCAACCAATTTTTCTAGGATAATTATGTTGATTAATATAATTATACATTGATATCGGGCATTAGTTTGTTCGCTTCAATTAGCGGCGTTTAAATGCCAGCTTGACCAAATGCGGTAAGAACATGCTGTGGCGAGTATAGGCATTTTTTGAAATATGTAATGTTTCAAGAGTATTTTGGTGATTTTATGTAAATTTTCTTCCTTATCTTAGCTTTTGGGCCTAGTCACTGCCGGTTCTTGGCCTTATAATATGGCCTCGCAGGAGAGATGGCAGAGTGGTCGAATGCGGCGGTCTTGAAAACCGTTGAGGGTGTCCCCCTCCCAGGGTTCGAATCCCTGTCTCTCCGCCAGTGAACAGGAATTATGACAAGAGTTTACGTTAGGGTTGGAATTCATTATGCTTGTAATGTTGGGTGATTTTAGTGATAAAAAGGATATTAATTAGGTGATTACTGTTCTGTTAGTTGATGATCATGATCTGGTTCGATCAGGAATCAGACGCATTTTAAATGATATACCTGGCATCAAAGTTGTGGGTGAAGCTCATTCGGGTGAAGAAGCTGTCAAGTTGAGTCGCAAATTCAACCCTCAAGTTGTTTTAATGGACGTAAAAATGCCTGGAATTGGCGGATTTGAGGCGACTCGAAAACTATTGAGGATGGATCCAGATATCAAGGTTCTTGTTTTAACCACATGCAATAATGACTTATATCCCGCTCGATTATTGCAGATAGGTGCGGCGGGCTACATTACTAAAGGTTCCACAATGGACGAAATGGTGCAAGCCATTCGTGCTGTACATAGTGGTCAAAGATACATTAGCCCAGAAATTGCCAGTCGTTTGGCTTTTCGCCATGTGACTGACAAAGATGAATCACCATTTGAAAGCCTCTCCGAGAGAGAATTGCAAGTTATGTTGATGATTACTAAGGGGTCCAGGGTTCAGGATATTGCAGAAAAACTGTGTTTAAGCCCTAAAACAGTGAATAGCTATCGCTACCGCATCTTTGAAAAATTGAACGTCAAAAATGACGTTGAGCTCACCTTATTGGCCATCAGGTATGGCTTAGTCGAATCAGAAGAACCCGAAGAAACGCAATTTTAATTTAGGCATTATGAGTAATTTCGATGCCTCATCCTTCTTAAATCACTTACCGCATCAGCCAGGGATATATCAAATGCTAAACCATTCTGGTGAAGTTATTTACGTTGGCAAGGCTCGTGACCTCAAAAAACGGGTGAGTAGCTACTTTCAGCGTCAACTTGAAACAAAAACGCAAACAATGATGTTGCAAGTTGAAAATATTGAGACCACGATAACGGCAAATGAAAATGATGCACTACTGTTAGAAGCAAATCTTATTAAACAATTGCGCCCTAAGTACAATGTGCTGCTTCGTGATGATAAATCTTATCCTTACTTATATCTCAGTGTGCAGCAGAAGTACCCACGACTTGACTTTTATCGCGGTTCTCGAAAAGGGCCAGGACGTTATTTTGGCCCATATCCCAGTGCGGGTTCTGTTCGAGAAAATCTTGCCTTAGTACAAAAGTTATTTAAGTTGAGGCAGTGCAGTGATACTTTTTTTAGAAATCGAACGCGACCTTGTTTACAATATCAAATCAAGCGCTGTACTGGGCCATGTGTTGGTTATGTATCTGAGAAAGATTATTGTACACAGGTAAATGATGCTATCTTATTTCTTGAAGGTAAAAATGAGGAAGTGATTAAGGAATTAACCGATCGTATGGATCTGGCGTCGAAATCTCTTAATTATGAGAAGGCAGCACATCTTCGTGATCAGATACGCCGATTGCGTGTATTGCAAAAAGTTCAAGTGATTTCAAGTGAAGCGGGGGATGTGGATGTCATTGGTATTGCGCAACAAGCTGGTAAAACCTGTTTCGCTATTTTATTTATCCGCGCAGGTCGAGTACTTGGTTCTAAAAGTTATTTTCCTAATACCCCACCTAATATTTTAATTCATGAGGCATTAGAAGAATTCTTGCCGCAATATTACCTGAGCCCGTTACGAGGTGATAACTTACCGCAACGTATTGCTATTGCAGAAAACCTTACTGATCGACATTGGATTGAAAATGCATTGTCTATTCATTTAGGCCAAAAAATTCAAGTTTCACTTTCTCAACGTGCACCATATAGACAATGGCAATGCATGGCTAGAATTAATGCTGAGCAAGCACTGTCACAGCAACTAGCACAAAAAGACAGTGCTGCTCAGAAATTAAAATCCTTGCAGCAGGCGCTGAAAATACCTAACAACATAGAACGAGTAGAATGCTTTGATATTAGCCATACCATGGGTGAAGCAACAGTGGCTTCTTGCGTAGTCTTTGGTATTGAAGGTGCGATCAGAAGCAATTATCGGCGCTTTAACATAAAAAATATCGTGCCTGGCGATGACTACGCAGCAATGCACCAAGCATTATTACGAAGATACAAGCGCTTAAAGGAATCTGGTGATGATTGTCCAGATTTGTTATTGATTGATGGTGGCAGGGGCCAACTTAAGAAAGCCGTAGAAGTGTTAGAGGAGCTGCAAATCAGTGGTATATGTTTAGTTTCCATTGCTAAGGGAGAAGGGCGTAAGCCCGGTTTGGAAAAGCTCTATAAGTGGGGTGAAACCGATCCTATCATCATTGCTGCTGATAATATGGCACTACATGCTATTCAGCAAATTCGTGATGAGGCTCATCGGTTTGCTATTTCGTCTCATCGTCAGCAGCGTGCCAAAGCGCGTATGACATCTCCCTTGCAACGTCTGGTTGGAATTGGTCCAAAACGGTGTCAGGCGTTATTGAAATACTTTGGAGGCATACAAGCAGTAAAAAAAGCCAGTATAGAAGAAATTGCTCGTGTGCCTGGAATTAGCGAAAAAGTTGCCAAGATGATTTTTGAAGCGTTGCAGTGAATACTTGTATATCTACTTTGTGTCGAATATTTTTTGTTGATCTATTATTTTTTCAAATGTACTATTAACTTGGTTTTAACAGTTTGTTAAGCTTCGAATGCTATTATAAATATGAAAAAAAATCTCTAATTTATTCACGAGCCATAATTGCGTTCTCATCAAGAAAATTCCGGAACAACGTTTAACTGGTTTATTCAGAACTTTTTTCCGCTATTGAACCGTGATGAAATCAAAAATAAATTTGGTTTAGAGAGTATTGAGCAGCTCCCAAGCAGTAGCCGTACTGGTAAAATCTTCAAAATTGCGTTTGCCCATGCCACACTGCAAACTTTCATTCAAAATGGTTATGACCCCATTAAAAAAACTTATAACGATAAACCGATCAGTGAGCTTCCTGATAATGAATTTTACAATAGATTTTCTAAGGGGCATAAGCATTGGCTGGTGACCTTGGCAGTGGCTTTTGGTATTTCATCACGTAATATTATCTCCTCGGAAAGGAAACCGGATTATGTGCAGTTTTTAAAAAATATGTTGGGTTGGCAACCTAAGGGAAAAACACAATGGCTGAATTATACGATTGTGTTTCCGATCTTGGCACTGTCATGGAACATCATCGAGATAGTTGCAAAATCTTTATGGAATCGCGTCAAATTTGCCACAGAATTATTACCATTATTTTTTTCAAATCTAGCAAAAATCGCTTTTGCAGATTTATTAAGTGCTTACAATCAATCTGACAGTAAGTTAATTCGTTTTTCTTGTGCCTTTGCAATGATGTTAACGGGTTTGGCTTTCCTAGCGTTTAAACTTGCACACGTTATTGGTAGATCGATCACCGCACCTCGCAACAGCATCAGTGCTGCCTGGAAAACAGGAAATTCACTAGGTGGTACAGTTGGTAAAATGGTAGGATTGTGTTTAGTAGCTTTGAGCATTATCAGTACTATTTCATTGTACGCTGTCTTTTTCCCATTGAGTGTCAAATGTATTATTGCTAGCTTGATTTCATGTGGTTTAAAATCCACATTACCTTTTTGTATGAGTCTAGAAAGCTTGCTTGCAAAAGGAGGTGTTTTGCCCACCGTTGGAAAATTTTTGGATACTACTGTTGCGAAACCTTTTGTTAAGTTATGTTGTGATATGGTTAAGCAATGGTCGATCCACAGTGGAAGCACCGTTAATTACATCGGTAGTGGTTTGGCCTTTTTGATTACAACCATCGGAACGTTCTTTCAAAAAATTCAGCAAAAAGCTGCTAATGTTTGGTATGACAGCAAACAGAAGTTAAGATTAAATCGATGCGCTTCCTTTTTCCCTCGGCAAACTCCTCCTAACCTGTCTGCTTTAGTTTCGAATACGCCCCCCCCCTCACTCAATTATTGCTCGGGAAGTTGGAATAAATAGTTATTAAGCTCTTGACCTGATGGTTGTAAACATTAGAATCAATCATATTATGAATGTGCCTTTGTTTTTCACATCCTTACGACTGCTGGGTATCCCCGTATTTGCAATCTTTTTCTTTTTACCTTTTTCTTGGGCTCATCTTGCCGCCGTAATTGTATTTGTAGTTGCTGCAGTTACTGATTGGCTAGATGGCTATTTGGCTCGAAGCTTGTCTCAAGCAACTGACTTTGGGGCATTTTTGGATCCAGTTGCTGATAAGTTGTTGGTGGGGGTGGCGTTGGTGCTTGTAGTAGGGCAGCATTACGTTAATTACCTATCAATTCCCGCAGCAATTATCATTTGTCGAGAAATAGCTATTTCAGCACTACGAGAATGGATGGCTGAATTAGGCAAGCGAGCGAGCATTGCTGTGAGTGTCGTTGCAAAGATTAAAACAGCGCTGCAAATGCTTGCTCTGATGTTACTTATCTGGTATACGCCATCTGTCAAGGCTTGGTTATTGTGGTTTGGAAGCTCCCTGCTTTGGTTAGCGGCGGCACTGACATTGTGGACAATGATTATTTATATCAAAGTTGCGTGGCCGGACTTGACAACGTCACGGGAACAGTAATAATAGCGATCTATTGTGTGAACATTGGCATCATGGATTTCAGTTTAGGGTAAAGTGAAAATATGACATTAAACACTACTCTGATTTGCTGAATAGCATCCAGTCAGAAAGTTCAGGTACAATGTAGAAAAATGCGGGAATAGCTCAGTGGTAGAGCACAACCTTGCCAAGGTTGGGGTCGCGAGTTCGAATCTCGTTTCCCGCTCCAAAAAACACGACTCAATTGATACAAAGTTACTTCACGTCCGCAATAGTATCCATAGGTGGTTATCTGTTCAGGTGGCTATACTGGTGATTTGCTCATATTGGCAAAATGTTCTGTTAATTACTTTAAAATAAAAAGCCGTACGATGCAAGATAGGCAGCTGAGGAAGTCTGAATTGACTTTTGCCGGCTCGACAGCATCGGTTGCGTTCACGACATAATAATTAAACCCAGAAAGAGCAGTTGGATCACGATTTCTGGCGTACCATCTTGATTCATCTCGCTACATAAAAATTCTTTTTGTCATCAAGCTGACTGCGACAATTTTTATTATACGATCTCCATTAATCTGCTACACTATTGAATCGCATTCAACCTCTTTTCTAGGTTAAAAAAATAATTTAGTAGCTACATTGACGGCGGCCCTACTGCACCAGCTGCTTCATTAGCTACTTCATGATAATTCATTTCTAAGTCTTCATTTGGTTGCTGCTGCTCTCCAATTACAGCAATATTTCTTGATATTCTTCCATTAAGAGTAATTGCAATCTCGAATGTTGGTCTTGTATGTCTCAGATAACGTTGTAAATGATAAAGAGAGAACCCAACGAACGTTAGACAGTTTGCAGGGAGTAACAGTTTCGGGTCTGAATAGTCAGAAGTAACTTTGAGAATAAAGCCAGTCAATAAGCTTAAACCCGAACTGCACGTCAGGATAGTTGAAATACAAGTGTATCGACTTGTTGCTGGTGATGTCATTAAAACTTGGTTAATATCGCTTGTACCTCTTTCATTCAATATTAAAAATACCTTAGCTTCATTTTCTGGATTAACTGCTAATATGCCTTTTGAAGCAGATGAGTTTTCCCCAAAAATGATTTTATTTTCCTCAGAAATATTGTTATCAAGCATAAAGAAGAATACGAGTGCGAGATTGACTATCCCAAAACAAACATTAGTAATGAATAGCGCTCCTTCACTGGTATCTGAATTATGTGGAGAAACCACACTAGCTAAATTTGATTGAAGAGAACAACCAAACAGGAACATGAACACTGAGTACGCATTTTGAGAAAAAACACGGTATATGGGACCCTCTATCTCATGTGGGGTTACCCTCAGGCGTGTTTGCGGAGGGTTTCCATTGTGAGCGGCAATTTTTGACTCGTATGGTGTAGCTGATTGGCGGTTTCTTAAACGATACATGTTTTTCTCTCTACTTTTTTAAATAATAGTTGAGAACTTATATCAGTGAAATAGGTTGGTCAAATTAAAGAAACATTAAACTATTAAAGCATAAGATGGGATTTTAAGATGAAGAGCTTGAGAGCAGCTTAAGCATCGAGATTCACTAGCGCTTCTGAACTTTCCTCGTGTACTCCTTCGGGATTTTGTTGATTGGTTAATCTTTGTGGCCCTCTATTTTCGATATAAAAGCGACAACTTTCATACATATACATAGTGGGCGGTATAAAAATATATAAAATTCCAAGAATGATTAGAACTATCCCTTGATCTCGATTGGCTGCGTCGCTTAATTCATTCTTGCCTGTGAATAAAGAATAAAAGGCGGAAGGATAAAAATACAAGAGTAATCTTATTATTTCACCGCTTTGCAAACGTCGAGGTCGAGCGCTTGCGTTTCTAGTATCATTTCTATTTCGTCTCATATTTTCTTGTCTGTGGTCTTTTGACTATTCGACGGCTTACTGTGTTCAGTTGTTTAAGGTTTGAAACGCAGTGCCGGATATTATCCTTGTGGCATTAAACTTGAAGGGTAGGGAGTTGTGCGTTTTCAGAGCCATCACCGTTATCACCACCAATATTGCTAGGCATAAGCAAATGTTGAGTGTAATTATCATGGGTTTGACGACGACGACAGATGCCACACGGAGGATAAAGAGCGGCAAGCACGCCAAAAACGAAGATCGAAAGGCCTTTGAACATGAATTCGGATCTGGTGTCAGAAGAAGCATAGTTCTCTGCAAATAATGTAAGCGCAACTCCACCAAGTACACATACTAATAACAAAATTCGTAGGTGTGTTTCTGGTAATTGTTGCTCTTGAATGTCTTGTTGTCGCATATTTTTCTTTATTTTTTATTCTGATTATTTATTATGCTGTGGGATTATTAAAAAGATATTAAAAAAACAGAAAAGTTGAAGAAAGTGGTTGGCAGATTGCAGGGAAGTGCGGGGCTATATTGTTTCACAGCCGCGTTACGACGGTGTGGTATGCGATGCCCCGGATGACAATGAATACGCTGATGATACCTATCGCGGTGTTTGCTCATAAAAATATTCACGAATTTGACAATGTGTCACGAACGCTCAAGCGCAACGTGCGTTCACTTTCCCAGCTAAATCCAGTCAATAATTAAGTAGATGTTAAATTAAATAATTTTTTGATTTCGTGTATTTTTTATTCATAATCTTCGCAATTTAATTTTGCATAGTTATATTTTTTCTTGATAATCATCAGATAACGATTAAGATTACAGTCTCGGATCGACAGCAAAGGAGTATATTTTTAAATATAATAAAGGGTTGTGCCATGCGACATCTGCTACCCCCATACATTAGATTTTTTTCAAATTTTCGATCATTTTCAACTGTGCGAAAAGTAAAGTTTTCTCCCACACTCCGTGAAGGTTCAAGTATTGTAATTCCAATTAGCATGGGTCGATTCGTTAAAGAGGGTTCAATACATGAGAAAAGCAAAATTGCTTATGATAAAGATATTACTTTATTGTTAGAACATACTTCTGACTTACTATCTCAAAAAAATCTTTCAAAAGTCACGGTAATTTCGACTGGCTCACTACAAGGAATTAATTGGCCCCCTCAGTTGGTTGACGAGGTGGAACAAGCTTTTTTCAGTACTCATCGTGAGCTTTTAGCGAAACAGTCTGAATTTTTAACATGGGATCGATGGATCGAAAGTGTGGGAACTGATGAATTCGAGCAGCGGTATTTGAAAGTCGTTGAATTGTCGCCAGAAAATTCAGAATGGTACAGGTTGATGGTTGAAACCCACAAAAATACCAGGATGAGTAGTCACTTAGCAAAATCGCTGAAATACCAAAGAATGGAATATGCAGCGATTAGTCTGATGGAGGAATACGATTATTTGGTTTATCAAGGTAACATTAGTTTGGCCTCACGGCATTTTCATGAACCACAATTCTTCAGTTAATGCTATAAAAATAGAAGTG
>CAWUIH010000007.1:0-45320 GCA_963922495.1 uncultured Coxiellaceae bacterium
AAGGTGGGGCCAATTTAAATTACTAAGTGGGGCCAGGCCGGGTTACTAAACCCAAATGTTGGCATCCAAGTGGCATTGGACGCTATTTTTATGCCAAAAGTGTTGTATTGGACGTAATAAAATGCTGGGTTAAGCGACTCGTTGAATATGCATCCAATACATACGGGAGTATTGATGAGCAAGGACCCACTGACCAGTCGCTTCAAACGCTATTTGACCAAACAAGATTTATCTGAGCGTACCATCGAAGGCTATCTGGATGATCTATAGTTTTTTTCTGAATGGTATGAAGAAATTCAGTATGTTCAGGACGTATTGACCTTGAGTGTATATGGTCCCGCGGGTATATCTTCCCTAAAAGTGGCACCAAATTGACTATTTTAGGGCTGCTATGTCAGGGATCGATTATGCGTCCAGTTGAAGTTGGGCATCTGTGTAGAAATCAGGAACTATGGCCTAAGAGCAGCAGGGTTATCCGACACTGGGCCGTGCGATGCCCCAATAGATAATCGAAACATCGCACGGATCAGTAAGTCCAATAACCCCCAAACGCCCTAGTACAGGCTAATTTCGACTCATCCGAGTCGAAAAAAACCTACACGTCGCGTGTTTTCACATGACGAAACACCGCTCGATCCAGTCGTGCCGCGATTTTGAGCCAGCGCTTGGCCTTGCCTCTCATCGTGAGTTCCAGGAAACGTTGCGAGCGAGGACTAAGAGTTTTTTCTTCCTCCAGCAAGGGTTGACACAAGCTGTGAGCCAGCAATACCCATTCCCAGAACCATTGCCAGTGCGTTTGCGTGAATTGGAGCGTGTATATTTTAGAATTTTCTTGGCGCGAGTGGCCATTTTGGTTAGAATTATGGTTAGACATAATAACCTCCTGTCTTAGGTTGTTGTGTTTAGCGCCCGTCTCGTATTACCCTACTTGGCGGGTGCGTTTTTAACTGAAATAATTAAATTTTTACAGACGGTTTCTTTTCTCCTTTTTGAGTAGTGACAAAAAATAATATATAACGTTTTATCAAAACATTCAATGTATTTTTGATGCGATTACGCACTTTTAACACGGTATTTTTATTATTTAATTAGCACCAAAAAATATGAAAAAAAATGTGTCTCGCATTTTCCAGGATATAATTTACACGACACACCATTAAAAAAGTTCTTGTCCAACCATACGCAATTATTATTTTTGTAAGTAACCGCTATCTAATACACACGTTATCCGTAATCAGCAATCCCTGTTGTAACCCCTATTAATCACTTGCAAGCTCAACAAGCTTGTACTATTTTGGGTTTTGATCGATATCTAGTTGTAAAAAAATATCAACAGACCTCAGGAGGCAAAGATAAAAAGTAAACAAAAAAAGAAAAACCATGTTCAAAAACCTTAAGAAATAAAGCTATCTCGCCCCCTCAAAAACTCATACGTGTGACAACATCATTCATGGCTTTTTCCTCTAATAATGGTTAAGCAATACTTCCATCCACTTCTATGCCTAAAAGCTCTCTCCAAGTGTACTGTAATGAGCTCAACTGAGTGAATCGTATGATATACTGTACACCGTTTTTTGATACTGTACAATGCATTTTAGTTATTTACAGTATCAATTGAAGCGTCTATGATAATACGACTCATCACCGTTTTTCAATTGGCAGTATTAACTCAGGTGATTGACAAATAAGGCGAATAGTCATGATATCAACTGAACCGTTTATAGGAAGAGAAACCGAATTAACGCGATTAAAGCAATTTCTACATAAGAAGACAGCTTCCCTAATGGTTATTCGTGGTAGAAGGCGTATTGGTAAGAGCCGATTGGTTGAAGAGTTTGCTAAGGGTTCGACATTCTATTCATTTGCAGGCCTAGCACCAACGAAAGAGACTACGGCTCAGTCGCAACGCGACGTGTTTGCCGCACAACTCAACGAACAAACTGGCCTGCCAGCAATCAAAGCCGACGACTGGAGTAAACTCTTTCAATTACTACACGAAAAGATTAAAAGAGGCCGCATCATCTTGTTATTTGATGAGATCTCATGGATGGGAACTAAGGATCCTGATTTTCTTGGGAAAATCAAGCACGCTTGGGATCAAAAGTTTAAAAAGAACCCAAAACTGATCTTTGTAATCTGCGGCTCAGCCAGCGCATGGATTGAGGAAAATATTTTAAGCAACACCGGATTTCTTGGTCGCATTTCATACACACTGGCTCTCGAAGAACTACCGTTAAATGACTGTGCTAAATTCTGGGGCGACAAACTAAACAATATATCTCCGTATGAACAGTTCAAATTGCTATCGGTAACGGGCGGTGTGCCACGATACCTTGAAGAAATCAACCCCGCTATGAGCGCTGAAGAAAATATAGCATCACTGTGCTTCAGAAAAGGCGGGATATTGGTCGATGAATTTGAACACATCTTCTCAAATATGTTTCAAAGGCGCACCCCACTCTATCGTGAAATCGTCAAATCACTGGTACATGCACCCAAACAAACCATCGAAATGAGTGAAGCCTGTAACGTTGAAATGACGGGTTTGTTCAGCGAATACCTTGAAGAACTTTCTCTATGTGGTTTCATTAAGAGAGACTACACCTGGAATATCAAAACGGGCCTGGACAGCCGCTTAAGTCACTATAGACTCAGCGACAATTACCTACGATTTTACTTACGTTATATTGAAAAATACAAAACTAAGATAGACAGAGGTAGCTATGAATTTACCACCCTCACCTCATTACCAGAGTGGCGCACGATCCTTGGGTTACAATTTGAAAACTTAGTGCTCAATAATCGCAGATATATTCAATCATCACTCAACATTAACCCTGAAAACATCATCAGTGACAACCCTTTCTTCCAACGAAAAACCCATACGCAACCGGGTTGCCAAATTGATTATATGATACACACCAAATTCAATACGCTTTATGTCTGTGAAATTAAATTCTCAAAAAATCCGATTAGCACAGAAGTGATTAAAGCCGTTCAGCAAAAAATTGATCGTCTTAAACGACCGAAAGGGTTTTCATGCCGACCTGTACTGATACAGGTTAACAGCGTGACCGATGATCTGATCGATGAGGGTTATTTTGCTGGAATTATCGATTTTAGCCGGCTTTTAATAAAAGATTAAGCGATTATCATCACAAATTACACATCAAAAACCCTTCCTTTTTATCTTGAGCGGCCACCACGTGATCGATCATTATCTTGCTTTTTACCTTGCTTATGGCTTAACCCTTGATGATTCTCTCTAACAGCATCAGAGAGGATTTTGACCAGCCCAAGAAAATCATCACGATCAATGTGATCACAGGATAGTTTTGCGGCATCACTGGCGGTAAATGAATAGCCACTGCCTGGCATCAGCTCGTTTTTCTGCCACGTTTTAATTAAAGTTGATTTATTCCTCATCAATTCGGCTGCTCTGGCTTCAAACGACTGGCTATAATCCTGTTTTGAAATATGGCTCGCCAATAATGAAAGTGCTTCTCTCGTCTGCGTATCCAGTTTAATTGTCGCCACCGCTCTTAATAAAAACGCGGCATCAATTAAACCGATCGGTTGCCGTTGTAAAATGCGACCTTTAATGAGATTAAAATCACTGGATGACCGAATGCGATGAATAGGCTGAGGATGAAAATTAATTTCACGGACCTTATCTTTTAAAGTGTCATAAACTGCATTCGCGGCATTGGCTACCTGTATTGCCGTTTGATAATTATCCTGTACTGATAATTTTTCACAGGATTCAAAATATTTTTTTAATGCTTGTCGCTCTGGTTGTGTAAAAGTCATATAGTACGATTGATTTTGCACTATCTGCGGTCTTTTAATGGCTGAGGCATCCACCGGTGCTGTCTTTTTACCTTTAATCTTTCTCGACAGTTTATCAATCAGCGATGGTTTGTCTTGTTGCGGCGGTTTGATAGCGCTTCGCTGAATATAGCGAGTGCCTCGCACTTTATCTTGTGCGCTCAATGCGTCATTAATACTGACATGTGTATAATCCCCCGCACACTTTCCTTTCACCATGACAACGTGGTGTTTTCGGGCACGTAAGGGCTGACTCAATTCAAATAATGTCTTTTCGGTTTGTGAATCAAAATGATCAGTGGTTAATGCAATGGCCCCTGGTTTAGTGGGTAGCGTATCAATCACCCAAGCAATCGCTTCCAGGTCACGATAATGATGTAGGCTTATAAAAATATGTGCGTGTGGATCCCCAACCGCAATTGATTTTGCATCCACCAAATTGTCCGTAATAAATACCGTTGAGGTATCATCGCCGCGTTGTATCACAGCAACACTGTTTTCAGACTCCCCACGCAACATGGTTTGCGTGATCTGCTTGCCATCGTTAGAAAGCAGCATAATAAGCTCGGCTTTTTGCTCACCTTTTTGATTCATCGCTGGGACAATCAATGCGTGCTGGTCACTTTCTCCATCACGTAATGCAATCTTGGGATGGTAGCGCACATCCGAACAGTCGACACCCATCAATCCTTTAACCTCTCGTAAATAATATTCAGCGGGCGTATAGGCAATGGGTTGGGCACTATCATAGTAACGTTCAGAAGTCTCGATACTGTTATCCGTTAAGCCTAATTGTGTGTTAACCGAATCAGCCCCCAGCTGAATGAGCACATCATTCCAGTCGACTTTTTCAAACCCTTTAATAATTGACGGATAAACCAAGCGACAAGTAATGGGTATGGTATTAAGATTGGACTGCAACTGGGAAAATGCCGCCGCAATCGTTTCTCGTGTGTTAGCGTGCCTTCCGTCGTTATCAGCCGCTAAAATGACCTCACTGGGGCGGTAGGTTGAAATCACGGGTGCCAAATGAGGAAGGTTATGAACCCCCATGGAAACCAGTACCGTAGCCTCTCTATCAATCAGTGCGATACTGGCACCGGTTTCTGGGCCCTCAGCAATAATGAGGCGACCACCCACCCTACCCTGTTGAATAAGTTCAGCAGAGCCTTGCATCACCCCTTTTGACCGCTTCGGATTATCCATGAATGCGGCTTTATTCGCGGTGTGTCGATCTAAATAAATGCGCTGCACACCGGTTAACTCACCCGATCGATCTCTTACCGCAATCACCGCCGCAGGCACGTTATTTGTTTTTTCGATGAGCTTTCCAGACTCATTCATACTCATCCACTTGACGTTCGCAGGCCAATAGCGAATTTCCATGCATGATAACTCATCGACACCACGATGCTCATTAAAATAACGTTCCGCCAGTGTGCCAGCAATCGTCTGTGTGCCATCCCAAATACTTTGTGCACAAATGATGCTGTTTTCTCGCCATTGAACATCAAGGTCTGTTTTGCGCGAAGAGGAACGGTTAATTTTTTCTTGAATAACAGATAGGGTATCTGATGTCAGTGCTTGCGTCTCGCTTAAACCCGCAAGTTTTGCGCCATACGCCAATGCCTCCTTAAAAGATAACCCCATCGTCTCTTGGATCGCTTTAATGGGGCCGCCACCTTTATTTTCAGTAAATGAATACCACTTGCCAGCATCATTTCCTTTTAAACTGACGATTAATCCGCCTTCATAACGCCATTCTCTGGCACACTGTTTTTTGGGTTCGCCAAATAGTGCGGTGTACGTGTCCATTGGGTTTTCCATTAACGTTCGGCTGATGAATTCAACATCCCATCGCTTGCTGACCAACCCTGCTGGTTTTTTATCCAGCCGGGTTTGTTGATTAAGGAAAGCATTGGCCTGCGCGCTTAACGTCTTAAATGCAATCGCTGCATCAAAAATAAAATGATAACTGGATCGATCTGTTAATAATTCATTGGCCCAATACCCCTTGTCATGGTCATTGGCATGTAAATAATTTTGCACATTTTGATAGGCAATGTGTTGCTTGGCATCTCGATTCAACCTGTCATAGTCCAGATTAATCCCTTTAATTTGCGGGTCAACCATCCCCTGCGCTTCGATTGCTTGAATAAACTCATACGCGAGTCGATTACGTTGCCGACTTAAATGTTTTGCCTCAAGAACGAGGCGGGAAGAGGCTTGACCTAATCGCTCAGAGGCTTTCGCATTGCCCCATGCACGCCCCGCTGCGATGCGTTTTTGCCCATAACGCTCAGCGATTCGAATGATATCTCGCACAGGTTGCGTCGGCGCTTGAGCCACGAATTGTAAATAATGGTAATGGTGCGCTTTTTCTTTGATCGCTTGATGACAACCAGCTGAATTCACCAAATGGCCAAAACTTTTTAAGTGATCACGCATATAATGGGCCATATGCAGCTGTCGGATAGGATTGCTTTCTGTTAAATAACGCTGAAAATAATCATAATGATGCGCTCGTGAGGATAATTTTGCCAAATCGACTTTTTCAAACTCAATGGCACCAGCATGTTTTTCCATATCATTCATCAAAAGACTGGCGAGTTTATCGCGCTGGACGGATAACGATTCTGCGCGCTTAATATGACGGTTTGTATGGGGTGAGCGCGCATTACGACGCTTGATAGCCGATTGCCAGGTATCATTTGCGGTAAAGGCCGCCGTAACATAACGACGCACAAGACGATAACTGGCTTTAAATTCAGGACTCATTTTGGCAAGCTGTTGTTTTTGCTTAAAGCGCCAATTCTCTAAATTAATCGATTGCCAGCCCTCTTTTAAATAATCGCTAATGTAAATCCCATGAGGTGTTGGTAACCTCTTTATTTGATGAGCCAGCGCTTGTTTTACCAAATTATCACCATAGCGAGTTGAATCCGGTAATTCACTAAAGCGCTTCACGCGCTCGCGTGCCAAATGATACGATTGATGGTTGAATAATCGTTTTTTAGCCACATCAAAATACGTGATAATCGACTCAAAGGTTGAAAACTGCGTGATGATTTGATGCGCTATTGCATTGCGTTGATTAGAAATACGCCTTAATATTTCTTGAGCGTCCATTGCACCCGCTGATTTTTCAGATAAGCGTCTGCTGACTTCATAATCCAAATCAAGATAACGTTTAACGACTTTAATCTCTGTGCAATATTGTACACCAAGCTGTTCAAATGCTGAATCATAACGATGCTGATGCATTTGATGACGCATTTCTGCAATAAAACGATTCTTTTCTTGGGTTTGACCAAACGCCGACACGATATGCCCATAGTAGTCGGACAGTTTTGTCATGATTTCATCGGCTTTCATCGGATTATAGAACTGCTGCAATCGATAACGCGCGGCAATCGCTTTGAGTTCAGCGTGCCTGTTACCAAAGGCCACCGACTGTTCAATCGTGGCAATGCTGATACGATTGCGATCCATGGCTAATTTAAATTTAGAAACGTCCTGAGCGATCTCACGTGCTAATTCACTGTTATCCAGCTGCCGTTTATAAATGGCGCGCATTCGCGCTGTTTTTTCTCCCCAGTCAACGGGCGGATATCCCTCTTTGGACAAAACGTTAAAAACAGCCTCGATCTCTTTCTTTTCTAGCCGAGCACCACCGGAAGTAACACGTAATTTTTCATGGATAGTCGCTAACCATGACGCATCTGTGTCTTGGCACGTAATCTGACGCCGTACCAATAAACCGTGTTCATCCCTAGCGGCAAACATCAACTGCTCATTTTCTAAATACAGCGTCACTACTTTCGGTTCAATAGCCGCAGCATTGGGGATAACTGCTGGTAGGAGTGTGATGTCATAACCCGGTAATGCGTTAATCGCCTCCACCTGATGCATGATTTCAAGTCGCTGATCACAAAAATTGGCAACTAACACAGCATCACGTCGTTGTTGTTTGCGTGTCGCATCCGAATCAACAGTAACTGGTGTCTGTTTCTCCATATAGGATTGGTAGTTCGTCAACCACAACCAAGCATCTTGTACGTTATCCATCGTATTGCGAACAAAATTAACCGCCTGCTTTACAATCCCGTTGGCTTCAAAGCCACGTCGAATAGCAAAACTCGCCGGATAATCGAAAATATGATCTTTCAACCCATGACGGCTGACCACATGTTTTAAGTCGTCATAATCTTTAAAGCGTTCATGATCAGCAACAATGGTTAAACTGTGTCGATGTCGGCTAGAGCCAACCAAGAACAAATGCCGATCATAGGCTCTGCTGTCAATATATTGAAAGGCATGACCCGTTGTCATACCCTGAAGCTTATGCACCGTTGCCGCATAGCCATATTTCAAATCACGGTACTGCGATGGATCAAACGTGATCTCTCGCTGGTTATCAAGCTTAACACTGATAAGCTGGTCATCAATATGAGTGACGGTACCAAAATCACCATTTTTAACCTGAAGCGGGGTATCATTGCGACCAAACTGCAGCCGATCCCCCGCAGCAAGTGCCAATGCACCATGACGGGTATCAATCAAACGACCGGGTTCGATGCGTCCTGCAGCCACTAATTTTTCACGCGCCAATCGATTAAGTTTCAATACCGTTTCATTTTTAAACGCGATTAACATAGGCTCGCCCATTGTGTGAGGCACTTGTCTTTTAACTGCATGGTACCAATGCTCAACCAGCAGGGTTTTGGCATCGAAAGCCGTTGCCTCAATGTGAACTTGACCATGAGATTGGTAGGCATCCAGCCCTTTGGCAGTTTGTTGTTTTTCCATCATCACGGTGGCTTCTGCCTGCCAATCGACTGTTTGACGAATCACCGTATCCATGACCACACAACCCGCCTGTTCAATCATGGCACGCATCGGCGCACCGCGACCAACGGGTTGGGTTTGCTCAGTATCCCCAACGCCAGCAAACTTGCCGCCGGCAGCCACCACCACTTGCGCTACCGAGTGCATGTCATCAAGGGACGTCATCCCCATTTCATCCATCACCAAAATATCAGACGGACCAAATTGTGTGTCACCTCGACGCATACACTGCATAAAACCGGCAATGGTTTGCGAGCGGATCCCGGCATCATTTTCGAGACCCGCTGCTGCTCTTCCGGAAAAGGCAGCACCTCGCACCCGATAGCCAGCGGCTTCCCAAACTGCTTTAGCGGCTTTGAGCATATACGTCTTACCGGAGCCAGCAACTCCCACAACTAACGCCAGATTGCCACTTTGCGTGAGATGCGTTAACGCAAGCCGCTGTCCTGCATTCAAGCCAAACGCGTTAGCAACCCGTCGAACCACTTCATCGGAAACCAAAAAATTATTTTTTCGGGATAAACGCCCAGTTATGCAACTCAAGTCTGTTTCTAATTGAAATACCGGTCGCGTCACATAGTGGATACGACCATCATCACCGAAACCCAAATTGAGTAACTCAGCACTTTCGCCAATGCGCGCCACCAGCCTATTCACCTCATCCAATGATGCACTCTTTTCCATAACCATGGATTTTAGTTCACGTTCACTAAAAACGGTTTTTTCTCGCTTCAGTATGTCAATAATCTCATTCACTAAACGCTCTTTTGAGACAGCCTCACGTGCCTCAATATGCGATAAAACGTGCTCACCAACCATATATTTTTTGACCTCCTCAGTAATTTTTTCTGGATTAGGAAAAGCACATTCTTGCGATATTTTCGCGGTTAAGAGGTCAGGAGTTGCTTTAATTTTTTTAAGATTCTGTGCGCGAATCAGTTGATTTTCTGCCACACGAATGTCTTGCAATTGGGTATCGTGCATATAGGTAGCTTTACCCACTTTGAGGGTAGGTAGTAATTCAAGGCCACGGTCTTTGTGGCTACGGTGGTCAATGCATGCATCAATACCCGATTCTTTCATCTTAAGATTCGCGTGATCTGCCCAATCGGATCGAATTTGAGTTACCCACTGACTTAATTCGCCTTTTCCGAATCGTCGCTTGTTACTAAAACCCGTTTCAGTGAGTTGGCGAAGTGGCATCACCACATGAGCATGCGGATTAATCAATTCCCAATGGATCGCTACATCACAAAATATGCCATCGATAGCAAGCGTATCTTTAACAAACTCACGAACCAACGCTATCGCTGAATCCTGATCCAACTCAACAGGGATCGCAAAATCATCATGAAAGTAAAGCTGTGAATCTATCCGTTTTTCGATCATTTCAATGTGATTCCAAGCATGATCAGAAAAATTGAACCTTGTTTTATCAAAGCAATACGTACCATCTTCACTCTTTATTGAAGAGTTTCTCAATTTTAAAGCCCACTCGGGCGCATCATCTGGCAACAAGCATTCCGCATAAATGACATCATGCTTATAAGTAAAATCTTTCGTTTCTTGTGTTTTATGACAGGTGCGTTTTTCACCACGGATATAGGCCACCGCAAACACCGCATTTTTACCATGATGTCGCTTTCCTATTTCACGATGATAGTGATAGATTGCCATGATTACCTCGATAACAAGTGAAACGACTGTAACAGGTCGCACCAGCATTCGCAAGAATGCATAAGTGCACATAATATTTCATTAGCTACCGCTAATACGATGAGGATAGGTGTTCGCTACGCTCATGGTGATTGACTTTCAGGTTATTGTGTATCACACTACTTGAATAATACAAGTAAGAGTCTCGATGATTAAGATGAGATTTAATTCTTGCTTTATGATATTGATTTGAGGAATAGGGTGTAATGGCAAAACAGAAAAAAACGCCGGTGGAACAAAAAGAAAAGCTGGTGGAGCAGCTAAGAGAGATTGAAAAAAAAATTGCTGATTTTGATCAGCAGCGAGCAATAAAAATTGGAAATTTAGCAAAACGCTATCACTTGGTTGACTTGTCTGATGATATCCTAGAAAAAGAACTCAAAGCAATTCGTGATAAATACCAGAATGAAAACGCTACTTCTCTTGCCAACACGGATAAACGTAAAAAAAAATCCTAGCAAAATATTACCGACTGAAACAGCGATTATCAACGGTTAAAAAGCGAATGCGTCACAAAGATAGCCATCGAAAATTTTTACTGGGTTTGTCCTTTGAAAAATCAGGTATCGCCTTAAGCAATCAGCAGTATCTCAGTAGTGAATCTGCCTTAGCGATTTGTGAGTGTATTATCGCTAAGCTGGAGCAAGAAAGTGGCCTTGAACACAGATGCTATCGCCAAGGAGAGCAATTATTCAACAGTAAAATTTTCATGGAGGATGACAAGCCCACCAAAGCCGCTCAAGCACTGTTTGGTGAGAGTTGGAAGCGCACACGCTATCACCACTTAGTGCGTTTAGGCGGCGATGTTCTACGCTCAGGTCTGGCAGAATATCCCAAGGCAACCATCTTAGGCGCACTGTGCTGGCACGCAAACCAAGTCGATACGTAACCCCCCCCCACTTTTCTTATCAGCTTCTCAATTAGAATAGCCACAGTGGCACCAATCGGTGCGTGATATTCTTTTCTGAAATAGCGCCATAATATCGAGAGTCCCAAGAGTAGTGTGAGTCACCAAATCCATAGACCCAGTATCCGTTGGCGTGATAGATACCATTTTTGATAAATCGGGTGATCGGTAAGTGATCTTTATCCGTCACAGAGGTGGGCGCAAGATAATCCACGGTCATATTCATACAATTAACCGTGATGTGATGATGGGCAAGGATCACCACATCCCCTGGAATAGCAATCACCTGCTTCATTAATGCTTCGCTACCATTCGCACACGTGCCATGACGAAGGTAGCCGCGCTTAAGGCCTATTTTAGCGACGTTATTTGGCAAACAAAAAGAAATAATATCACCCCGCTGAATGGGCCTCGCATTAGCGACAATGCGATAAAATCCAACCGGTATTGAACCCGTGTAGGTAACAATAATACCTAACGCCCAAAAAACGATCATCGCCAGCGGGATAATCGATAAGCTGGCCACTAAAATAACTACTGTCTTTTTGTTTGGGCGTTTGAGCCAACATTTCATCAGGGCGCCCCTTTCCATGGCTCACCACTGAGTTTAGGCAAAAAGTCGCGAAATAAAATTTCATACGCACGATGGGGTTGGTATTGCTCAGCCTGCTCTGCTGCTAGCAGTAGTCGAATATCACTGTTAAAGATCGAACTGTTTTGCTTTAGGGTTAAATTTTTCTCAAATTCAGCGCGTGAAACAGTAGCACCTTCTTTTTCCATGTACCGCTGAAAAATATCAATGACCTGGGTGATATTTAAATTAGGCAGATGTAACAGCACATACCAAAAATCATAGAGATCCCTACCTTTCTTGCGCTGATACAAAGCCCGCAATTTGGTTGCCAACAATTCTTCAATTGTGTAGGTCAATACATTAGCCTCTCCTTGAAACCAAGGACTGTTGAGTTGAAAGCGATGCATAACAAAGGGGTCGATACAAAAGTGTTCGCGCGTATTAATCTCAATTTTAACTTTTCGGGTTAATACCGGTTCAATTTCAGTGGTAAAGTGATAATAGAACGTGAACCGTCCTTGGTTTTGCTTCCAACTGGGTTTGCCTAACCAATGATCTAAGCAATCCCGAATCGCGGTAACCATATCCCCTATTGGCTCCGCTTTTGCCTGCACAAAGTCCAGATCCTCACTGAAGCGCCCTGCCCGTTCAAAATATAATTTGTGTAAAGCCGTACCCCCTCTAAAAACCAATCCTTCTTGGATTAAAGGATGGGAGTAAAGCTCACATAAGGCTCTTGATAATACCAAATCATGTTCAATCTGATCTGGACTGCTCCAAGGTGCCTGTGCGCGCCAATCAACAATGTTTGCTTGTGGGATCATAATTCGTCTGGCTCCACGGATTCATTAACTAAAATATGCCATCGCTGGTTTTTTTCTAAAATTATCTCGTTACCGTCGGTCACTAATAACCGTTGATTCAGTTTTTTAGGCTTTAACGCCAGCTCTAGCGGCTGTAAATCAATGGGTAGGCCAAGGACATCAAACAAATACCCTAAGCGCTGAGCATCAATCACAGGGACGTCACCTTGTTCAACAAGCGATCCCAACTGCGGCGGTTTTAATGCTGCAACCAGTTCACACAACACTGTCGCCACATGATGAATATGCCCTGCTACGCGCATATAACGGACAAGATCAAACACTGTCATTTCAGGTGTTGAAACATTCATGTAACCGGTCACCGTTTTAATCGGCTGATAGAAATGTGCTTGGATTGTTTTCTTGTAGATAAACTCCATTCGCAACTGCCCTACTTCAATAGGGCGCATCTGCTTGGTCGTTATCACCTGGAAAACCATGGGCTGCTGGTGTGCCGCACCGAGCAACGCTGCTGCGGTGAGTAAGCCACAATAGTACGGTTGCTCTAAGTACTGCATAAATTGATGAATAAACCATGATGCTGGCAATGAACCAGTTGCTTTATACTCGATAGGAATAATGGTATAGAAATCACCTCGAATACGGTTGATCCTAGATTTTTTCATGAAACGATGGGCTGCTTTTTTGAAAGCGTTGTCTGTCATTTGAAGAAGTTCCATCGCTTTTTTACGTTCAAAGCTATATTGCCCACGTGATTGTAGGCTTTCTAAATAATCAGACAGCGTATTAAATTCATCTTTCATATTCAAATAGTGCCACAAAAGAGCTCTTTTTGCATATAAGTGTGGAACACGTCTGTGATTTTGATCTTGGGTGAATTTTTAACGAAAGTATTAAACCGATGTGTTAGAGTATGGGTGATCTCTAAGAATACTCGCTTAAACGTAATAGAAGTTTTCTTAAAATGTCGATATATGACATATAAAGAAAACCTTTAACACAAAATATTTCTCGTTTTAACGCACTGCCCCCATAGCAAGCTGCAAAGTGTCTTAAAGAAACCGTACATTGGCTGCGACACACGGGGGTTCAGATGATCTAAATAAGCATAAATCCCATCGGGCATGTCAGAGAGGATACTCAGTATACCACCCTCTCTCGCTTTAAGCTTGACCTTGCAGTCACTACAAGCTATTTGGCCTGGGCTATTCAAAGTCTAGAACTGAACGAATTATTGTGAAAAATATTTAGGGTTCTATTAGAGCTCAATTAGAGTTCGCTTCCCAATGCAATAGGGTTCAATAAATTAGGTCTATAAGCCTTTTTGAGGGCCAATGGTGTGAACCATTGGCCCATGATGCAGCTGGATTAAGGGGATATGGCATCTACACCATGAAAACTCCCGAACCTGGGAGATTCTATCTGCTCCTGTATGAAATATAATTGACATATGTCATTTTTATGATACGATATAATCTAGGACATGGACAATTGAGTTTACAAAAAAGGCGATGAAACAGACCCATAATTTAACACTCCGGGCTCGGGAAGCTCTTCGCCTATTGGTGGAAGACCTCAGAACGTATGGACCTTTCCCTGGAAAAGGTTGGCCGCATTATGGCAAGCTAACAGCTCAAAAAAGGCAATCTAAGGAAGATCGACGGCATTGTCATCTGACGAGAGGAAAGCCCACCTATGTCTGTTGCTGGGTAGTTCTTGATAGTCAATTAAAACATATAGAGGTTTATTATGTCGGCACTCATGAAAAAGCACCATACTGAAAAGGTCAGACAACAATCAATTCTTTATGTTATTGACAATGGTCTACTGTACGCCATTCCTAAAGCAGTTGCGACAAGATATGTTGTTGAAACCAAAAAAGCAATTTTACGTCCTGATAATATTCCTGCGGAAATGGTATTTGCTGAATTTGACCAAAAACACACGGCTTCTGGTGCTTTGCTAAAGGGTCTACGCGCACGAGAAGGCCTTTCTCAGGTTGAATTTGCAAAAAAAATTCGCGTAAGCCAAACGAATCTTTCCAAAATGGAAAATGGCAAAAGACCGATTGGCCTAACTATTGCAAAACGTATCGCCAAAGAATTCGATGTAAACGTGGATTACTTTTCTTGAAAAGTCGAGTTGTAGCACAGTGGGTATTTTCTTCCTAACAGTATAGACTTCTGCCCTCTCCTCCTTTGAGCTCGACCGCTATTATGTTGCGATCACTAAAATTTATTTAGTCTGGGTCATAAAGTACAGATTCCCACAAGTAAACCCGTGGCACCTATTACTACAAATCTGTAGTTGGATTTAATTTCACAACATCACTACGAACGTAGTGATGCTCTGTCTGCGACCACATAGAATAGCAATATTAACTGTTGAAGAAAAACGTTTAGGGTTCAGTTAAGGTTCATTAAAAAATAAATATAAGGTTCAATTAGAGTTCATTATTAAAAATAAAAAGAGTTCAGTTAAGGTTCTAAATAGAAAGAAAAAAACGGCAAAATAGGGTTCTAATAGAGTTCTAAATATTACCCAATGATAATAAAATATTAATAAAAAAATGTAAGGATTACTACCAGAAATTATAATTTAAAAATAAAAATTAACATAAACAATAATATAATTAGGGTTCAAATAAGGTTCATTAAATACTGGAATATTTTTTAGACATAAATAAAACAAATACCATAATAATATAGAGTTCAATTAAGGTTCAAATAAGATAGGAATTTAGAGTTCATTTTTATATAAAAATAGAGTTCAATTAGAGTTCTATTAAATAATTGTTTAAATCACATATAGGGTTCAACTAGAGTTCGAAACAAAAGCCATATAAAGGGTATGCTGCCTAAAAAATACACAGGAAAAAGTTGATATCACCTTGATATCTCCTCTATATCGATAACAAGAAGAAACCTTATAATAAGTAGTAAGGTTTTGTTAACTAAAACTATTTTTCGAATACAAGGGAAGGTACTAGGATTGCTGATTCTACCAGATATATAGCAATAAATGAGTCTATCCACTATGTAATATTAACAGTAAGCATAGTTTATGAGAATTGTTTATTTTTTTATTTAATATAAACTTGACTGTAACCAGTTTTAGATTTACTCTTATTCTTAGGGTTTAGGAGAACCAAACTTAACTAAAGGAAACAACTACATGATTCCGAAAATGCTTGCATCAGAAGCTAGTGACTTTTTAGAACTTACATTACCTGCAATACATAAACAGCTCAAATCCAAAGAAATGGCTTACACGAAGAGTCAGAATAAGGTGTATTTTGAGCACGAAACGGCAAAAAAGATATTTAAACTACAGTTCACTCCTTCTTGCTGGAGCTGGCAAAACCTGAAAGGCGGTGTTGGTAAAACTCACCTGTCATTTGCTACCGCTATTCGATTAACCCTCTATGGTGCTAAGGTAGCAGTAATAGATCTAGATCAACAAGGTAACTTTACCCAAGCGTGTGGAGTTGATGCCGAAAATAGACCAATTTTAATTGACTTAATTAGCGATCGCCTAGAAATTCGAGATTGTATGGTTCCAGTAATTAATGGGCTGGATATTTTACCTAGTAGAATAGAGAACGCCGTACTTGATAACTTATTTGCATTAAATAGCTTACCTGTTGATAGAGAGTTAAAAAAACGCATCTTTAAACTAAAGGAAAAGTACGATTTTATTTTTATTGATTGTCCTCCATCTTTAGGACAAGCTGTAACGGCAGCTTCTTTAGCTGCTGACTATATTGTTGTTCCTGTTGATCCAGAAAGATTCTCTTTGTCAGGCTTGAATGTAACTCTAAAGGAGTTAGAAAAAAACGTTGCCGAAAAATTTGAAACTGAATTAAACATTAAAATTCTATTAAATAAATTTGATGGTAGAACCTCTTTATCTCACAAAACTCTAGCTGCTTTATTTAATGATCCAGAATATCAAAAGAGATTATTTAAAACCTTTGTTAGAACTAGCCAAGAATTACCAAACTCTATATCAAAAGGAAAAACGATTTTTGACTCACTAAGACCTACGACAGCAAAAGAAGATATTGATCTTTTAACTCGTGAGTTTATAGAAGCAACGAGAACAGTAAGTAGTGTAGGAGCCGCTTTAACTGAAAGCAAACAATCAACGTCAGCTACTGAATAACGGAGCAACAACGATGCCGCGGATAGATGATATCAAAGTTCAAGAAAAGGTTTTTAAGAAAAAAAAATACCGCAGTTGGGATGGAAACCTTTTAGAGCAACTAAAATTAACCAACTATAATGATGATAGCAGCCATATCTTATCCGAACAGAACAAAAATAAAGTAACAAAAAAAGCAAATAGTGAACAAAAATCTTCCAAAACTATTGCGTCTAATAATAAGAGATTAAGGTTCAACAAGGGTTCCAATAGAGTTCAATCAGAGTTCAATCAGAGTTCAGATAAGGTTCAACAAGAGTTCAACAAGAGTTCTAATGAGGTTCAATTAGAGCCCAACCAGGGTCCAGATGAGGTTCAAATGAACCCGAATATTGAAGTTCAATTAGGGTTCATTTCAGATAGGTTATTGGCACAAAAACTAATCAAAAAGCTAAGCGGAAATGAGAAAAAAATCTTTTTCTATGTCGTTGACATTTGCTCTGTTAAAGGCTCCCTTTCTACCGGAGAAATTATTGGGGAAACGGTAACAAATGCAATCGGCTCAACACGTAACGGTAGAGAAACAGCTATAAAAAGACTGGTAAGAAAGGGATTGTTAAAAAGGGAGAGAGGTAAAACTGGCGCAAATGGGACATTGTGCTTGCATATAAATGAATTAATAAAGACAGAAGCTCTTAACTATCTAAATATATATACATCAGAACAAGCCTTATTATCTAATAGGGTTCAACAATACGGTGATAACAGGGTTCAATTAAAGTCCAATTCAAATACATATAGTAGTAGTAATAATATAAATACTACTACTAAGAACAAAGAGCTTCCTGAAATTTGGTTAGGTATTAGCTTTGAACCGCTTAAAGAAATCGGATTTTCAATAACGCAGTTAAAACAATTATATTCTAAGAACCTTAATACACCGGAAATTACTCAAGAATCGATCAATCATTTTGCCTATGGCCTAGAAAACAACCAAAAAGTCAGAAAATACTCAGAACCACTCAATGTTTTGATGGGTGTTCTACGTAAAGGTCAAGCCTGGGTAGAACCAAATTACCAATCACCACAAGAAATAGCCCAACGCCAGTTAATTGAACGAAAAAAGGCGGAACGTGATCGCCTGAAGAAACTTGAAGAGGACGCATACAGGTTAGCTTTGGAAGAATGGCAGGAGACGTTGACAACTCAGCAGCTGGAAGAGATTGCACCGCCTAGAAAGGGCAGAGGGGATCTAATGCCTCAGCATGTCAAGGTAAGCATGTATTTTAGAGAAAACGTATGGCCGGACCTTAAAAAGAATTACTTGGTAGAGTCGTGAAGCGTTTCATAATTAGGGAATGATTATTTTTTGCATACAGGAGCAAACCATAATTGAAAATTATAAAAAAATATATAACAATTTTTATCATCTTGGTTATTTTTTCTTCAAGCTATGCCAATGCTAACGATAATAGCACTATAAAAGTGGCATTAGTTGACCAGTTGATGAGTCAAAAGCTTTCATCAATTGATTATGCAAATGATTATATGAAAGGGATCAAAACCGCAATCATAGCCGCTGACAAAAATTTTCATATCCAAGTTGCATTAAAACGTTTTTCATATAGAAAAGGTTATTTAGGGCCCATCACCATTATTGACAAAGTAAATTCATGGAATCCCGATTTTATAATTGGTCCAAGATCGTCTACCAAGTTTCTTTTACTTGAACCATTTTTCAAAAAAATCCTTGTTGTGTCTCCAATTGCTACAGCAAATAGAGTCTACAACATGCCAAAAAACTTCTATTCTATGAGCTTACCTGACAGTTACATGGCTAAGTCAATGGTTACTTTTGCACTTAAGAATTTTCCTAAGAGCAAGGGAACAATTATTTTAGATGCAGCAGATTGTATAAGTTGTCATAATGTTGCTCATCATATTTTCCAATATTACAAATCGCATGCTTACAAGAAGAAGGTGATATCCCGTAGCTTTATTGGAAATAATGTCGAAACCATCAATATTAAACAGTTAGTTAAAGGATGGAAACCAGGTTATCTGATTTGCTCTCCAAATATTTCCTATGTGTCTGGTGTCCTAGTATCACGAGTAACAGACTTTCTGGATCGAGAGGGCTTGGTTTTCTTGGGTGGTGATGAATGGGGCAAACATGAAGTTGGTTTTATTGGCCAGCTAAAAACAAAGTATCCATTTGTTGCATATCATTTACAGGATTGGTCTTTAAATCACGGTGGGAAGGATCTTGAAGTATTCAACAAAACGTATACTAAAGTTTTTAAGGTAAAAGCTACAGATCCAATTTCTTATGCTTCTTTCCACGGGCTTTACTCGGTATTATCTGTGCTTAATGCAAAAACGCTTCTTTCCAAAAGTAACAAGCGAGAGTATATTTTAAGGCAGTTTCAGTCTTACATCAGTAAACATAATAATGCTTTTAGGCAAGTTTATTATGTTTTTTATAAATGGAATCATCAGTCAAATAAAGATGTGGTGGTTGCTGTTATGAAGGCGAGGTCATTATGAAAAGATGCCTTATTACCTGTGCAACGAGTGAAGTCGGTCAGGCTATAGCGCTGTATTTGGTAGATAAGTATGATGAGTTAATTATTATTGGGAGAAACTCTGATAAGCTTGACAAAATTGAGAATGATTTAAAGGCTTTATCAAAATCAACTATACGGTGTATTCAGCTAGATTTCCTAGAAAAACAAAAAATCTATGATGCAGTTGATGAAATACAAGAAGACTTGGATGCTATTGTTATGTTATTGCCGAAAATCCCAGCAAGTTCCACCATTAAAGTCTCAGATAAAAAGTGGGAAGAATTGTTTCGTTTAACTTTCATTCGACCATTACTGTTATTGGAATTGCTGATCCCAGGTCTTAAGAAGCCAAAGCGCTCAAAAGTGGTTTTGATGTCAGGGATTACATCAAAACAATATTTAGGCAATTATTCAATTAATGGGCCTATCAGAGCTGCATGGATTGCCCAAATGAAGGCAATGTCACAAGAATATGGTCAGTTTGGAATTCACTTCAATACGCTATCATTTGGTGGAATTATGACCCCATCTTTCACTGAAAAAATAAAAAGAGAAGCAGAAGATAAGGGCCTAGAGTTGGAAGCAGTATTAATGTCACGATACACCAATGTGCCATTAAAAAAATACGCCTCAATGGAGGATGTCTGTCATTCTATTGAAGGTATGTTATCAAGCATGTCAGACCATATAACAGGACAAAACATTATATGTGACGGTGGTTTTGTTAGGTGTTACTGATGCTATGAAACATAATATAAGGAAATATGCTTTAAAAGACTTGGTTAGGAAAGAAATTGGTTTTCGAATTATACTGTGTGTGGCGCTACTTTTCTTATGGATATCTGCTTCTTTAGGATATAGTATCTACGGGCAGATAAAAAGGCTAAAAGAACAATTAGACACATCGTCTAAAGAAATAACTAGTTTTGTTATTAGTCAAAGACTAGTTTACAATCCAACCGCAATTCAACTATTTGTCAAAGAATATAATGATACTCACAAAGCTATTTATCTTAAAGTTTTTAATAAAAATACCAGCGTTGACCAGAAAAAATTAGCGTATTGCTTTCCTTTTGGTTGGTTGTATATGGCTCCTCTGGTAAAACTCAATGAGCAATTTGGGTATTTTACCATTTCCGGATCGTACTTAAATAACCAGTATATTGTTGGCACAGTTTTAACAAATACTGAATTTGCTTTGGTTTTTATGCTGATTATGATGATTGTTCTATTGCCTCTCATCAAAAAGATACCTAATAAAATATTTATTGATCCAGTAGAAAAGCTAATTAAAGCGGTGCACCGAGAAATTACAAAAGGCAGTGTGAGTGAAAGCTTTTATGAAGCTATTGAGATACAATCACTTAAAAATGATATTGATAAACTACTGGTAGAAATCGAAGAAAAAACTAAGGTAAAGACACATATTAATGTAGCAAGACAAATTGCACATGATATGCGATCGCCAATCGCTGCGATAAAAACAGCCATTTCTAGCATGTCCGATATCCAAGAAAGCAAGAGGATAATGATTAGGAAAGCTTCTACTAGATTAAACGACCTTGCAAACAACTTATTATTGTATGAAAGGGAAGCTAAAAATAATGCAACCCATAGTGAAGTGGATAAATGTGAATACTTCCCTGAACTTCTTTTTGTGGTTATAGATAGTATTTTGTCAGAGAAACGTTATGAATATAGTGGGCGTAACATTGAGTTCAAATATAGATTGTTTGGTTGCACTTACCAAGCTTTCGCTAACATCAGTTTAACCATATTCGGAAGAATTATTTCCAATCTTATTAATAATTCCGTTGAATCTATTGCGGATATTGGGAAAGTGACATTGACTTTGAGTAGCGATAATATATCCCATAAAATAATCATAGAAGATGATGGTAAAGGTATCCCTGAGGACCTAGTTAATGAAGTTACTAAAAAAGGATTTAGTTATGAAAAAGAAAGTGGATTTGGGATGGGATTGTCTTATGCTAATGCTCAGATTAAGAAAATGCAAGGTAGTATGGAAATTGAATCTGAGTTGAATATTGGAACAAGAGTAAAGTTAAATCTTCCAAAGGCTTCAATACCAAGTTGGTTTTGTCAAGGGATGAGGTTGAAAAAAAATAATGTTGTAGCCGTTTTAGATGATGATGAATCAATACATGCCACATGGAAAGAGAGGATGGCAAAGTTCCCAAGTATAAAAATAATAGATTTTTTTAGTGCTCATGAATTTTTTAGATCTGTAAATTTAGGCCGACTAAAAATCGATTTATTACTTACTGATTATGAATTACTGGGAAGTTATAAAAATGGGTTAGATATCATTGAAGAGTTTTCAAAACAGAAAAAAGCTATATTAGTGACAAGTTGCCATGAAGACAAAAGAATCAGAGATGAATGCATAAGAATAAAGGCTAAAATCATTCCGAAACAATGCGTTCATCATATTCCTATTAGCATCGTTGATTTTGAAGAAAACAACGATAAATATGTTTTTATTGATAATGATGAACTCACGAGGGAGGTTTGGATTTTAGCAGCAAATGAAGCTAATAAAGATCTTACGGTTTTTTCTTCTTCTGAAGAATTTAATGAAAATCGATCAGAGTTCGATTCCAATACAACCATATATATTGACTCTGATTTATCATCGGGTATGCGTGGTGAAGAGTATGCAAGAAAACTATTTCATGAAGGGTTCACAAAAATATATCTAACCACAGGGTTCCCCAGGAATGAATTTACTAATATGGATTGGATTGTAGATGTGATTGGTAAAGAACCTCCATTTTATACTGAAGATTTGGCTAATGGTTGATAAAAACAAACAAAGAACCATACTCTGTTATGGCGATTCGAATACATGGGGGCTTATTGCTGAAAGTGCGGATTATGAAACAATGACTATTAAGCGTTACCCAAGAAGTGTACGTTGGCCTGGATTACTACAAACACTGATGGGTGATAGATATTACGTTGTTGAAGAAGGTCTTAATGGGAGAACAACCAATCTTGATTATCACGTTCAACCGGATAGAAACGGAAAAACTTATCTCCCAGCCTGCTTATATTCACATGCACCTATTGATTTGGTGGTGATTTTATTAGGAGGTAATGACCTAAAATCTTATTTCAATAGAAGTGCTGATGATATTTGCCAAGGGATTTTAGATTTAATTGATCTTATCCAGTCTACAACCTATGGTCCAAATATGAAAGAGGCACCCAAAATATTAATTGTATCTCAACCAATTCCATTAGTAATATGTGAAGAGTTTAGAGATTATAATGGTAACCTGGTTTTTAAAGATGCCATTAGGAGAGCTGAATTAATGGTGAGATTATACTCGAAACTCTCTAGGGAAAAAGACTGTTTCTTTTTGGACATATCATCTGATGTGAGACCAACAGATATTGATGGTATGCATTTAGATGAGAACGGTCATAAAAAACTCGCTTTGTTAGTTCAAAAAAAAATTGATGATATTTTTCTTAGTGAATTATATATCCAGGAGGTTAATAATGCATGGTCATCCAGATACTAAAATTAGAATTGGTATTATAGAGGATAGTGAGATACATGCGGAATGGCTTAACGAGCAGCTCTGTGAGCAAGAAAAATTTTCAGTTTTATCAATAGACCATCTTGGGCGATTAGGCATTGATTCTGCTAAGTTACACCAGCCAAATCTCGTGCTTCTTGATTTTCAACTACCAGATATCACTGGGATTGAAGTTGCAAGGAGAATAAAAGCATACTCCACAGATATTAAAACATTTGCTTTAACCTCACACACAGAAACAGCAATAATAGAGAGGATTATTGCAGATAAAAATATAGATGCTATTGCTATTAAAGGCTCAGATTATTTTGAAAGTACTCTTTTGACATCGATAAAATGCGTTGCTCGGGGAGGATCGTTTATTGATCCTTCGTTACTTAAAGCCGTACGAAATTCTGGAAAACTAAAGGGATTGGCACAACTCACTAAGAGGGAATTTGAAGTTTTTATACAAACGAGCGTTGGGAAGAATGATCAAGAAATTGCTAGTGATCTATACGTTGATATGAACCACGTTAAGAACTTAAAATCAAGAATATCTAAAAAAATTCGAAACGATAGCCTTGATACCTTATTATCTAAGTTGATTCAAAATGCTGTGGCTTGATGCATGACACTGGGTAGTTTGAGGATAAAAATATTTTTAAATATAGTATTTTGGTGGGTATTATGGTTTTTTTTACTGTTTGTTTACGCTCTTATCCTTCATAACAATTATTACGTTGCTATAGCCGATCACGCTGTATACTTTATTCAACTCACTGCCGATGCGTTGATCGGTATTTTTAGTTTTCTATCATATAAGCAAGAAAGCGATAAAAAACTAAGAAGGTTTTTACTTATCGTCTTCTTAAGTATTTGCATTGGGTTGTTTGCTAATGAAGTATATAACCTATTGTTCAACATTATTGGTTTGAAAACAACTAGCGCAGTAATTAACGAGCTTTGGTTGATTCCTTATACAATATTTTTAATTTTGCAAATATTATCCTGGGGTTTATTAACTTATAACGTTGAATGTAAGCTGGATTGGTCACCTAAAGAATGGTATATCAAAGTCTGTTTCTATCAGGCAGCAGTATTGATTATCCTCTCAAGCTTATTTACGACAGCACTTAAGAAAATGCTTGTTAGCCCGCTTGGATCTATACAAATAATCAATACAACACTTGAAGCAATTCTCTTTGCTATGTTATCAATTAGTTTGGCTAAATCGAATAGAAGGTCGTTATCATACCTTTCAACGGGTTTTCTTATACTTTTGGCATTTAATATTGCGCATAGATTTAGCTATATGTCTGGTTATTATTATAAGACATTTGATATTGCTTGGTTGATAAGTTTTGTTTACATAATATTTGGACTGGGTTGTTTTATTAACGAAAAAAATGAAAAGGTAAAATTTCATTCGTATAATTCATTGCATGTGATTACTGGTTCTATATTAATGCTTTTTACGTCGATACTATTTATTTTGTTTATCTCGTTGGAGTTTTTTATAACCACGCTTGAAGTGAATGCTGTAGGCCAAGTAAATATTTTAATTGATAATATGCCGAGTATTTTAATATTTGCATTTACAATAGCAGCAATCCTTAGCAAGGTAATATCAAGGCACGCATCCCTTCCTCTTGAGAAAATAACTAAGAGAATTCGTTTGATGCAAGATGGGTGCTTAAACATTAATGAAGTAAGCAAAGGGAACTCTAATATTCATGAAATAAAAAATCTCGATACATTTATACTGAAAACACTAAATCAATTACAAATTGCTAATCGCGCAAAATCAGAGTTTCTTATGAATATGTCGCATGATTTTCGAACACCCGCTAGCGGTATTTGCTCGATGTCAAAACTACTTTACCAAAAAATGACAGACGAAAAAATGAAACGTTTGCAGAAACTGGTTGTTGGATCATCTAAGCAACTCTTGACCCTGCTAGATGATGTGTTGGAGTATTCAAAGTTAGATAACAACTCAATGCCTCTGGATAAAGAGACAGTTAACGTAAATGAGATATTGAATGAGGTGATTACATTCTCATCAGCAAAAGTAGAAGAAAAGGGGTTGATAATAAAAACTTCCCAACCCGATATTCCGTTATACCATGATATTGATAGAACGCTACTACAACGAATATTAATAAACCTTATTTCTAACGCAATAAAGTTTACTGAAAATGGAAGTATTTCAGTGAGCATTGAACAGGACATGGAAAATAATTTGGCTATTTCTGTTAAGGATAGTGGGATAGGAATATCACCTGACAATCATGACAAAATATTTGAGCCCTTTATTCGAGTTGAATCTGCTGAAACTTCAAAGTATTCTGGTATTGGTTTAGGTTTAAGTAATGTCAAACTAATGCTTCACAAACTAGGCGGTCAAATCACACTGAGTAGCTCTCTGGGTAAAGGATCCATCTTTACGGTAGTTATTCCAAGCTGAAGTTTTAATTATTATTTGATAAAACAATGAAAAAATCACGTAACGTAATGAATTATAATCAAATAATTATATTTAAAACAATGAATGATTGATGCCATATCCTATGTAAAAATAATCATGTTAACGCAGCTAATGAAAATAGCTTATCAAGACCGAGCGTCGTTAGAAATTTTTATTAGAAGTGCAATAAATTCTGGAAGAAGGAACATGATTACAGGTTTTCTACTCTTATTAATTTTCTTAAAGCAGCTTAAAATCCGCTACTCTTCATCGCCAAGAAGCTTTATAACATCATTTTTAATTAGTTTTGATGCTAAAGAAGTTTCCATAAGTTACCGTCATTTTTTAAATGTAATAGATGCTAGATATATGTTACTGGGAGATTTTTAATGAGAAAAGAGCTTGAGGTCTATGATTCTTCGGACTGGGTAAAAATTTTAATTCGATTGCCTAGGGAGATTCGCACAAGCGTGAAAACCCTTGCGGCAAGGAGAGAGCATTCTATGAATGACCAAACATTGAACTATATAATCAATGGCCTAAACGAGGAGAACATGGGTGAATTATTAGAGGGTACGGATGTCATTAAGGGTTAGAGCCAGTCCCTCTAACCCACGCAATCAGTATAAGTCCGGCATGAGCCAAACTACACTAAACAGCAATTAGATCCTAGCACTTATGTGTGTAGTTAGCTATGCCCTCATAACTCAGTAGTAGGGTATATAACATGACAACATGGTTTCACTATCGAAAATATCTAACATTTCTGCGTCAAATGGAGCACGCCGACGCATTGCGTCTTTCCATGGATCTAAACAACGCTTTTGAAAGTCGCCTCATTTTGCGTGCTCCTCCTTTAATTAATTCATTAAATACTAAGGTGTGCAGTGACTAAGAACCAAGAACAGGCGGAGTTAAAAATAGACTTCCTAAAAAAAATGCTGGGAAGTCGTATTTGTGCTGCTTTAATTGATGACGATGTTACCGAGATCATGGTAAATCCCGATGGTGCTGTTTGGTTTGAGTCAAGATCAAAAGGGATGTTTAAAGCTTCTGAAATAGGGGAGTTTGAATCACAAAATTTTCTTTTGCAGCTTGCAAGGCTACAGGACTTGTTTCTAAATTTTGAAAATCCTTACATTGAAACATTATTACCCTTTAATCGTGAGCGTTTAGAAGGCACCATTGCGCCGATCACCGAGCGCGCCTCATTTACCATTCGAAAACCCGCAAAATTTGTGTATCCATTAGAAGATTATTTACAAAAAAAAATCATTAATCAATCGCAATTTGATTTTATCTGTGAAGCATTGCTTACTCGAAAGAATATTATGGTTTCAGGCGGACCCGGTACCGGTAAGACAACACTATCGAATGCTGTTGTTAAAAAAATGAGTGAAATATGTGATTGCTCACAACGGGTATTGGTGTTGGAAGATACCGCAGAAATTAAATGTGAAATGCCCAATGTATTGTCAATGGTCACTAGTCAAAATGTTTCAATGACTACGTTACTTAAAATCGCCATGCGCTCTCGCCCCGATCGAATTTTAGTGGGTGAGGTACGGGATGCGGCTGCATTGGATTTACTCAAGTCTTGGAATACCGGTTGTCCGGGTGGAATCGCGACAATCCATGCTAATTCAACAGAAAGTTCGGTATTGCGGCTATTGTCTCTAGCGCAAGAGGCTAATGTGCCACCGCCTTATGATTTAGTTTCCGAAACGGTGGATGTCTTAATTAATGTTGTTCGCAATTCTAAACACAAGGCGGGACGAGAAGTGAAATCCATTTCTGAAATTAAGGGATTTAACGGTCAACAGTTTGAATTTAAACAGGTTGCTTAAACTATGGAGAAACCACGATGAAAAGACGCTTACATCAACTATCAGGTGCACTGATCTGCCTGTTATTTGCCGCTTCCGCACAGGCATCTACAGTCGCTCAATATCCGTGGGCACAGACATTGAAAAAAATTATGGACTCATTGGATGGGCCTGTTGCTTATGCCTGTGCGGGTATCGCGATCGTGATGGCCGGATTGGCAATGGCATTTTTGGATCTACAAGGTGGCGCAAAGAAATTTGTACAAGCGGCTTTGGGGATCTCCATTGCGTTTGGTGCGGTCACCTTACTATCGACATTTTTTAGTTTTAGTGGCGCGGTCGTTATTTAGTAGAGGGGGAGGGTTATGCGTGGGACACCAAGACAAACCAATCGCGCACTTTCAGACACGATATTAGTGATGGGTGCAGAAAGAAGTTTAGTCATTGTTGCTTGCTTTTTTTGGGGTTGGGCATTGATGGGTGTCATTCCGCATTGGCCGACATGGATCGTGATAGCAGGGTTGGTGGGTACCCTTTATTTGCTGCGATTTTCTGCAAAAAATGATCCTCAAGGGGCGGCAGTATTTAGGAAAAATAGCCGTTTTTTAGTGCAGAATCGATTTTATTTAGCGCATGGTTATGCTGGTAATCTACAAAAAACTCGCCGTGTGCAAACGGTGCCTGTGAGTTTATTTTCAAGGTTTTGATGATATGAAAAATAGACTGGTTGACGGCTTTTTAAAATTACGGTGTAACAGAGAGCTACCTGAGTTGCTCAGCTACGCCTATCTTTTTAACGCAAAAACCGTTATTCACAAAGATGCGGCTTTTTCAGCACACTTTAGCTACATCGCCCAGGATGTGGATTCGTCAACCGGCAGTATGTTGGATGCTAATGCGTATGCTGTCTTTCAAGCACTCGGGTTATTAGACGATGGTTGGATGTTTGAAACAAATCTCTTAAGTGAGGAAGATAAAAAATACGCTGACACAGGCGTTTTCCCTGATCCTGTGTCGGCACTGATTGATGATGCGAGACGATTTAATTTTGAGCAGGATGAAACGTTTTTCAAATCCACCTGTTATTTGTCGTTGAGTTATATGCCCACTGATCAACTGGGAAAGCAGCTTTCTAAATTGATGGTGGATACTGAGGAAAAAACCAAGAGTATTGATGATGAATATACGTATTTTGAAAATACAGTTCAGCGGTTTTTAACACAATTTCAAAAAATCACCAGCAGTCAGTCTGGTGTTGCTAGTGATTCGATTAAAGGGCTTGAAAATGTTGAACTGAATCACCTACAACGATTACAGGGCGATATTCTCATCACTTTTTTGCATCAAACTATTACTGGAAAACAACACACATTAAAAGCGCCAAAGACGGGTTATTTCTTAGATTCGTACCTTTCATCCGAACATTTTATTGCTGGTGTTATTCCCAAAATTGGCAATAAATGGATTAAGGTATTGTTTATCGATGATCTACCGGAGACTACCTATCCGGCCATCTTAGATACGTTGAATTACTTAGGCTTTGAGTACCGTTGGTCTTCTCGGTTTATACCCTTGTCAACATTAACCGCAGAAAAATATTTAAAATCGCTAAAAAGTCGCTGGTCAAATAAGGCCATTGGTTTCATTGGCTCGATTAAAATGGCGATGGGTATCGTGCCACCAATTGATGAAGCGGCAGAAGAGCGAAAATATCAGACCTCTATGGCCATCAAAGAAAATAGTTCGGGTGAAGTACGCTATGGGTTCATGACATCGGTGGTTATTTTAATGAATGAAGACCGGAAAAATCTGGAGCTTGCCGCCGATAAAATCACTCAAGCCATCGAAATACAAAACTTTAAAATTCGTAACGAAGCCTTTAATGCAACCGAAGCTTTTTTGGGATCAATCCCTGGTCATGGTTGCTACAATATTCGAAAACCCCTAGTTGATAGTATTTATGTTTCACATGCGATCCCAACGTCTTCCGTATGGCAGGGCAGTCGAACAGCGCCTTGCCCCTTTTATCCTAAAGGCTCACCGGCACTCCTTTATGTGAGAACTAAAGGGTCTCGTACGTTTCGCCTTAACCTTCATGTGAGCGATGTGGGACACTTCATGGTTATTGGGCCTACCGGTACTGGAAAATCCACCTTGTTGGGATTAATCGGTTGCCAGTTCAGAAAATATCCCAGCTCGCGCGTGATCGTGTTCGATAAAGATTATTCTAACCGCGTGTGGTTGAAAGCCTTGGGTGGCGACTATTTCGATGTTTATGGTGGTGCACAATTTGCACCTTTTGCGATCCTTGCCCGTTGTCAAGCGGGCACGATAGCTTTTGAAGCTGAAATGACGTTTTTAGTTGAATGGTTATGTGAAATTTGCGAATTACAAAAAGTAACCATTACGCCGGATAAAAAAGAAAAAATCGAAGCGTCTCTACGCGCATTAGCGAAAACCGGAGCCGATCACCTACGCTTAGATTTGTTACATGTGCAAGACCCAGAAATCAGACAGGCGATTGATCGTTTTAATAGCGGTGCCATTCAAAAAATGATGAATGGTTTAAGTGATCGTATGGGTGAAACCCCGGTGATTGGTATGGAAATGGGGGAGTTATTAAAGTTACCTGAAGCGATTTACATTCCGATAGTGCGTGCTATTTTTCATCGATTAACACGGCTTTTTCAGGACCACCGGCCGACGCTATTAATTCTTGAAGAAGCCTGGTCGTATCTGAGACATGAAATCTTTGAAAGTATGCTTGAAGACTGGTTACTCACGTTACGAAAATTTAATGTCGCCGTTGGCTTTATTTCACAGAATATTGAGCACGTTACCCACTCTCGGATCAGCGGTACGATTAAAGAATCCTGTCCTACAAAAATCTTTTTGCCGAATCATAACGTTTATGATGAGACGGTCGCCAAAAAATACTTAGCGTTCGGCTTAAACGAGCAGCAAATTATCATGATTGGTTTGGCGGTGCCTAAGCGCGACTATTATTTAACGTCACCAATCGGTAATCGACTCATTGAGTTAGACCTTGATCCACTGACGTTAGCGTTTGTAGGGGTATCAAAAGACAAAGACAAGGAAAAATTTCTAGAGATCTATCAACCGGATGATGATCGATGGATCTTGAATTGGCTCGATTATCAGGGCTTGACCGAGTGGCGGGAATTTGCAGACAACTGCTATTTTCAAGGAGAGAGCCATGCTTAAGCATTATACTTTATGTAAAGTATTTACTTTAATAATTTTATCCCTGTTGCTTATAGCGCGATCAGCTTTTGCCATGATTCCCGTGATTGATGCGGTCAATGCCAAGCTAAATCTGGTGACATCGCTTAAAACAGCCACGATGGTTATCCAGCAACTTCAGCAGATCCAAAACCAACTACAATCCATTAAATACCAGGCAGCGAACCTAAAATCGCTATCCGGGCAAAATTGGGACAATGCGCGTCAAGCATTAACCCAGCTTGGCAGCACAATGCAGCAAGGAAATGCGCTTGCGTACTCAGCTTCTGATATTGATCAACGATTCAAACAGCGTTTTCCAGGGTATTCCAGTGGGCAGGAAGGCACCACAGACTATTCAAGTCAATACCAAAAATGGGTGCAAACTAACCAAGACACTATGAATGGCGTCATGGATCAGATCAATGCAAGCTATGAGCAACAATCACGAGAGGAAGCGTTCGACCAGTTATTGGCGCAAAAAGCTAAATCAACCCAAGGGCGACTGCAAGCATTGGAAGTTGGGAATGAGATTGCCGCAGAGCAGATTGCGCAAATGCAAAAACTCAAAGCCACCATGATGGCGCAGGCGAATGCCCAAGCGGAATATGATGCCTATCAAGCGCAAAAAGATGCTGCCAGACAGCAATCAGTGGATGCTGTCGTGAAAACATCCGATGCGTCTTACCCACACTATCAAAATAAATCGCAGTTTGGGTTAATCCCATCATTTGGCAATGGAGGTTAACATGTTGCACGCTGCCGTTAATACCGGAGTGTTAGATCAAGTGTTGCAAGAATTTTTGCAAGCACTACAGCGCGATTACACCCGTATCGAAGCGTTGGCAGAAGGACTATTCTACTATCTTGCGGGCATGCAAATTGTTATCAGCGCGATTTGGATGATGTTTAAAGGGGATATTCAAGAAGCGTTTGTGAAAACGTTGCAAATATTTTTCACACTCTCCGTATTTTACACTTTGGTGTTATTTGGCGGTTTATGGATGCCACAATTAATAAATGGGTTTATTGCAATGGGGACGACATCTTCAGGGATCAGCTCATTAACCCCTTCCTCCGTGATGGGGCAGGGCATTTCTATTGGGTTTGCAATTATGGATAACTTCAGTCACTGGGGCTGGGTGACACATCCGTTTGGCAGCTTACTATCATGCGCCATACTGATTGCCATTATCATACTTTACGCGTTATTAGCGGCTGAAATTGCGATCATATTAATTAAAAGTTACGTTCTGGTGTCCTTAAGTGGTTTGATGTTTGCCTTTGGTGCCAACGAAGCCGTCCGGCCTATCGCGATGAATTATTTCAAAGCGGTGATGGGTATTGGCCTTCAATTATTAGTGTTTTATCTCATTATGGGTGTTGGTGTTCGAATTGGTCAAGACTGGGCACATTTGATCGGTCAAGCAGCCAGTCAGCATGAGTTAAAACCTTTCTTAGTCGTTATGGCTGCCGTTATCGTTTTTTACATGATTGTTAAGAATGTTCCACCGTTCATTGCGGGACTCTCTGGTATTAGCGGTTTTAGGAGTTATGGGGATGCGGCCGTCGGTGCTGCGATGACCGCCGGTGGTGTGGGTGCTAAGGCAGCGATGCGTGCTGCGACAATGGGTGCTGATGGTGCGCAAGCACTCGGGCAAGTAGGGAAGGGCGTTTTTCAAAGCGGTGCATCTGTGGCTCAAGGGGTAAAAAGTGGTATGAGCGCACATCACGCGATGGGCCGAGCGGCTATGAATGTCGGAGCAGTAACGGGCGGTTCAATTAAAGATAGTATCATGAAAGCGAATCAACACATGAGTTTTGGTCAGAAATTCAATGCCAAAATGGCACAAAGGATGTCCCAACAGGCCGCAACAGCGGCTAAAGCAAGTAGTCCAAGTGATGACTTTAAATCAAACCGGGTTAAAAAGTAATGGAGAAAATTCATGGCTATTAAATGTAAAAAAATTAATTGGGACGCACTTTTGAATCTACCATTTGTCTCAACATTACAGCGCTGTGCCAAATTATCGGATAAGGCAAAATCATCCTCTCAAGGTACCTCTGAGACAGCAGAAGCGGGTGAACACTTTTCAAAATCGCATTCAGGGAGCCTTGAAAATAACCCCTATTTACAGAGTCGAGCGCTTTGGTTAGATATTTATGGTAATGCCGAAGATCGTTATAAGCAATCAAGAAAATTAAATTTTCGTCTTTTAATTTTAGTGGGTCTATGTATCCTTGGGATTATTTATATTGGCAGCCAATCAAAATACATTCCTTATGTGGTTCAGGTGCAAAATGGCCAGGTTATTTACACCAGTGCTGCGAGTAGCAGTAATTTTGACACCATGAAACCGGCATTGGCTAAATTTTTCATTCAAGATTTTGTGAAAAGTGCCCGTAGTGTCAGTGTGGATGGGACTATTGAAAAAAACAATCAAAAGAAAGCATATGCCTTAACCATCGGTGCGGCAACGACAGAGTTAAATACGTTTTTTAAAGCGCGAGATCCCTATGGCGTTGTTAAAAAGCGTACAATTTCCGTCAACGTTAATTATGTCAACCAACTGCCCAATCAGGCATTTCAAGTGGGCTGGACTGAAATGTCGCGAGACAGTGAATCCGGTCAAATGTTGTATCAGAAGTCATTTGTGGGTGAATTCGATTTTAAATGGGATGAGCCATCACAAAGTGAATTTATTTTGCAAAATAACCCATTTGGTTTTTATGTCACCAATATTTCTTGGACGGGAGTAAATTAATGAGTCAGTCTTTTTTATTATGGATGTCATTAGGGTTGAGTGGGTTATTGCTGGGTGGCTGCGCGAATCAACCGATGGTTACCTACAATCCGGATGATTTTGTGAATCCCAACGTCGTTGTCAAGCAGACCGTTAAGGTGCCCGTATTACCCAGCGTTCATGCCACTTACGGTATTGGTAATGATCCCGCCATTGTTAAAGCGTATCAGGAATACCAAAAAACAGGAAAAATGAAAACCATTACGGGTAATGGTTGGATCACTTTTCCTTATAGCAAAAACGCAAAACCTATTATTGCGTGCTCGCCCTATCATTTTTGTATTGTGCAATTGGAAGCGGGCGAAAAATTAAATTCCTATGGCTTGGGAGATACACAAAACTGGAAGACCAACGTGTTTGTCACGGGTGCCGGTAAGAATGCATCCATTTCAATTGAGTTCAAACCGGTTCAAAATAAACTATCAACCGATATGACCATTAGCACTAATAAACGCACGTATTTAGTGGGTTTAGTTGCTAAGCCAAATGCCGATACCAGTGTGCTTCGGTTTTATTATCCAGAAGAGACGATGATTGATAATGTAGCGCTTGCCAATCATATTCAGCAAGCAAACGATCGTTCACAGGTTATTGATTCCACATCCTTATCGGGTGGTACGGATGTGAATTTAAATCATGTTAGCTTCAATTATAAAATCAAAGGAGACACGCCACCTTGGAGACCACTTCGCGTGTTTGATGATGGCAATAAAACCTTTATTGAGATGCCAGCCATTGCGTCTCGGTTTCGCTTACCCATTCTCTATTTAGCGCGAAATAAAAAAATGCAAATGGTTAATTACCGTTATGAAAAACCGTATTTTGTCGTTGACGGATTATTTAGTCGTGCGTGGTTGATCTTGGGGAAAGGGCGTGATCAAACGCGCGTTGAACTATTCAATCAGAATATTTCGGCATAGGAGAACCCCCATGGCGAATCAGCAAAATGAAACAGTAACAACTGACGGTAGTAAACCACCAAAAGGTGTTGGGATTTCACCGAAACTGTTCATGAGTGTCATTGCGGGACTGGCGGTGCTGTTTCTCTTTGTGTTGATCATGATTGTGAGTTATCGCGGGAAACGTCATGCATCAATGCCGTCATCACAAAATACTTTAGTGAAGCAGCAACCCGGGGTTTCCGCAGAAACAGCGATTAATCAACTGAATCGTAACAAAAGTGATGGTGTGCTGGTTCATCAAGCAGCGACAAAACAAGCAACGTCTGAAAAGCCGAGCACGCCTACGGCACAAGTCGTATCGCAGCCCAATTTAAGTCATCAAAATACGTTAGAAGCGGCACGCTCTGCTATTTCCGTCGTTAATAATTACCATGGCCCATCGGGTCAACCTTTACTGGGGCAGGGGGATCTCACAACGCAACGAGGGTTGAGTGGGTTAGCTGCACAGGAAAATCAACTCAATGCCATGGCGCAATCGGCTCTCAGTGGCTTAGGACAAAGTGGACACTACAAAGCGCAAAATGGTCAAGGTGAAAAAACGGCGTTTTTACAAGCAGCTCGTCAAAAAGATAATAAATTTTACTTGAATTCGAAGCTGACCAAGCCAGTGTCGCCTTATGAAGTCAAAGCAGGGACCATTATTCCAGCGACGTTATTAACGGGCATAGACTCTGATCTACCGGGTCAGATTACCGCGCAAGTATCACAAAACGTTTATGACACGGTAACGGGTAATGACTTGTTAATCCCACAAGGCACAAGAATTATTGGGTTATATGATAGCAAAGTCACTTATGGGCAATCACGGGTTCTGATTGCTTGGACACGATTAATTTATCCAAATGGCGATAGCTTTGATTTAGAAGGTCAGCCTGGTGTGGATTTAATGGGGATGGCGGGATTACATGATTTGGTGGACAACCATTATGTTCGAATTTTTGGTTCTGCATTGATGTTTTCACTGTTTGGTGCATTAGGCCAATTATCTCAACCGCAACAGGCCAACGGGACATTAACCAATCAACAAATTATCTATGGTGCAATTGGGCAACAGATGAGCCAAACCGGTGCGCAATGGGTTGAGAAAAATATCAACATACAGCCGACGTTGAAGATCAGACCCGGTAGCGTGTTTAATATTTTGTTGACGCGAGACATGGTATTGCCTGGGCCTTACCAATATCGATTACATGTTAGGTTGCCACGACCTGATGAATCAACCTTTCACGATGTGCAGCTGGAGTGAACGTATGATATGTAATCGTAAAAGAACAAGAGCGATAGTTGTTATTATTTCTAGCCTATTAGTCGTCGAGTTAACGGATGCTGATGGTCCAGACCGCTACCAAAATAGTGGTAGCAATAATATCGCGTATGATTTGCCTTCAAAATTTTACGTGGGCGTTAATCTGGGTTACAGCGCATTAAGCGATAATACGCTAACGATCGCAGGCAGTAGCACTTGTCTGAATAGCGATGGGTTTGCATGGGGTGCGTTTGGTGGATATACATTCAATGACACCATTAGTATAGAAGTGGGTGTTGGGAGACTCGGTAAATTAAAAAACAACGGCAGTTCATCCGTTTTCCCCCTGACTTATCAAGTCTCACTCTATCAATTCAGTTTGGATGCCCTATCAAGTTACTCGATTCATGTAGGCTATCAATATACGTTCAGTATTTACGGTAAGGCAGGATATGGCGTCAATCTGACAGATTATCGCTACAACGCAAACAATGGTGCTGTTGCCCAATCAGGCAATCGCATGAGGGGTGAATATAATGTTGGTTTGGGTTTACATATTGATTTTTGTTCTAATATCAGCGCGCGGATAGGATACACCTATTATCAAACCCACTACCCATTACCAGGATCTGGCAGCCACCATGGTGCTCATGTGGTATTGCTCGGTGTTTATTACAACTTTTTTTAACACATTAGGGAGATATGAAAATGATAAAATCAGTGGGTTTTATAGGTATGACAGCAACGATTGCACTATTGTGTGGCTGCCAGCAAATGAGTGCAGAATTTGGAAAAATCAATGCGGGGTTATCTCCGATGGGCGGACAAAAAACCGCTGTCACACAAAAAAACAACACAACCGTGCCTTCAAAAAAATCGATTAAAAATGCTTGGCATGTCTGTGATCGTCAGGCGATAGCTTGGTTGAAACAAAATCAATTAACGTGGAATGATCATGGAAAACTCAACGGTGTTAATTGGTATCACTTTTGGAAAGCACAAATACAGGCTAACACAACATTATCAAAAACTGCGTATCAGATTTGTCACAATAACCCCGTGAGTGGTGCAAATTGTCAGACCTATTGGCAAGCGTACTCAATGTCAAAATCAGAGGAAAGTCGCTACTGGGGATCAAAACGGGATGGCGGCGTATGAAGCAGCTTTTTATCAAGAAGCCGCAATCAGCAAGCGGTGGCAGCGATGGTGTCATGGCTTCGGATAGTGTGATACGAGCGGTGTTATGCTTTTGGCAAGCAACGTTAAGGATGGATAAAAGAGCATGAATCATCTATCACTGCGATCTTGGGGCTTAGATTCAAGAAAATACAAACATCAGGAACGCCTGATAGGCTTCCACATCGGTGTTTTATATTTTTTACTCGGTTGTGCTGCATTTTCAATGATAGACATTATTAGACTCTACGATTTTACTCATCATCAGCACATGCCACTGTTCAACCCGCATAATCAATTGGCTATTTTATATTTTATTGTGGTTTTGATGGGTTTGGTGAGTTTACATTATTATCGAGTAAAAAATAGCACCGGGAACCTTTACATGATAGCGCTTTGTATCGGAGTGTTTTTCGGTGCGTTACTTGGCGGAATGATTGAGTTTCTAATACAAATGGTTTTTGCCAAAATAGTTACCCAGCAAATGGGTGACCGTTTCCCTGAGTATTTTAAAAATTATATAACCAATCAGTGGCCGGTTTATTTAATGATGGCTCTTTTGTTAATCACAGTGCTGATGATACGCTGGCGCTCTCGTGTATATAAATTAAGTGTACAGCGTAATTCACAAGACACCTCCAGTAATCTGGGTTCATCTCGCATGGCAAGCACAAAAGATATCACGAATTATGGGCTACGTTCAGCAGTGGGTAGTCTTATCGGTAAAGATGACAAAGGATATATTCGGATGAGCACATTAACGGATCGCCTGATTCTTGCCTATCGCGGTGGTGGTAAAACCTCATCACTGTTGGTGCCGTTTATCCTTGATAATCTTCATATTAATAAGCTCATTACCGATATCAAAGGTGAGCTATGTGCAATAACGGCAAGAAAAGCCATTGATGCAGACAGAGAAGTGTATGTGATTGATCCCTTTCAAGTGTTAAAAACCATGGGGTTAAATATTAAAACGCACCGTATGAATCCACTAGCCTATGTTACTAACAAAGATCCATTATTAAAAGATCGCACTATTTCGGCGTTAGCTGCAGCCTTGTATGTGGTGGATCAAGAAGTTCGCAGTGAAACCGAGTCGCACTTTAGTGAAAATGCCCAAATTATTTTAGAAGGGGTTTTAGATTTTTATACCGATCAATTTTTCAATAACCCTGAAAAAATGAATTTGGTGGATTTGCATGACTGGTGGATTAATCTAGCGAACGATACCAAAGACAACGTGATTAAAAAAATGAAGCAAGGTTCTCATAAGGCGCGTGCCGCCGCGGCGCAATTGCTTGTGGCCGGTGGTGATGAATCCGGCAGCATGAAGACAACCGTGTACCGCCAATTGCAATGGTTGCGCAGTGATCATGTTCGGGCTATTTTTAAACACGATGAAATGGATTTATGTGCGTTTGTACGCGGTCAGTGCGATATTTATGTAGTACTACCCGAAGATATGATTAAATCCTATTCTCGTATGGTGCGTGTTATTATGGCACTTATCAAAGTACAGCTCATTCAATCACCCACATCACAACTCAAGCAAGATTATTGTTTTGTATTAGATGAGTTAGGGCAGTTTGGTTACAGCCCAGACGTTGAGCAAGTGATTCATACCATGCGCTCACGTGGCGTAAAAGTTTGGGCCTCTTTTCAAACGATTGGTCAAGTGGAGGTGTATCGTGATGATGCCGTCTTCAAAGGCATGTTGGTCAAACATTTCTTGGGGAGTGATGATATTAAAACCCTAGAATGGATACAAAAACTCGGCGATAAAACCACTGTTTTAACAGAAAATGTGTCCAGAAATACAAGCACGGCGTATAAAGGTGCACGCCATTCATCATCTGAAAATTATAGTGTATCAGAAACAGCAACGGACTTGATTCATTTTAATGATGTTCGTGAAATGCGAGACGATGAACAATACGTTTTTATTCGTGGTATGCGGCCTATTCGCTGTAAGAAAGCTTATTACTTCAATGAGCCCATTTATAGTGGAAAGTACGACACCAATCCGCTGGAAAATAGAGGCGAGTAGGGGGGGTTGCCCACTAAATACGTAGTAACAATTATATTTTAAGACTTGATTCAAAAGACAACATCCTAATTATTACAGTTAGTTTGATTAAAAGTGAGGATGATTTAATGGGGACGACCAATAATTACTAAATTTAATACAAAAAAATATAGAATGCAACATAGCTGATCTCCTATCGCTTCTACGGTGAGTTCCGCTGGGCAGGGTAGCGGTAAGAGTTTTAAATAGAAATTAACCGCTTTGAATCACTACCATTTTTTTTAAAAACCTTCAAAGCATCGTCTTGAGTTTACAAAATTAGTAACAAGTTGTACTATTATATTTAATTCTTAAGTCATATCGCAGGAATTTCATCATGCCAAATTCTAATGATCTTACTAAGTTAACAATCAATATTAATCATATAGCTAAGAAGTTATTTAAAAAATACTGCACTCAGTATTCTCTTACTCGACCTGAGGGGGGATTCTTGACTGATAATTGATTTACACCCGCCGGTGTTAAAAAATGCCTGTCGGTTATCAAAGAGAGTCATCAATTAATTCTCAAAGTGTTCGATTGTATCGAGAAGTATCAACAGGATAATTTATTTCGCATGTTGCCTAATGGTGATGGAGCTATTGAGAAATTTTTAGTACAACCCCTATATAATATTTTTTTAAGAGACTTATCCGACCTATTTAGATATAGTATTAATATTACGAAAATAAAAAAATAAACTTTAATGGAGAAAAAACGAAAATGTTCAAAAAAGTAAAAGAAAAATTTAAAGAAATAAAATTAGATAAACCTTTTCGTACAGGAAGGAGTTCAGAAGCTAGGGAAGAGAAAAATCAATACAGAGAAGGGGTCGAAAAGAAGTTTAACCGTCAGGACGAGCAGCTTGAAGCACAAAAAACTTTAATCAATAGTCAGTCAAATCAAATAACAGAACTTACCAGGACTACTGTAGATCAAAAAACCATCATTGATAACCAAGGAGCCCAAATTAGAGAACTTACTGAGGCTAGTACAAGTCGTGATAATAAGATTAAAAGCCAGGCAGCTAGAATCGAGACTTTAATGCAAGAAAATTCTTGGAGTTGTAAAAGGTGGTGCGGAATTACCATGGGTTGGGGATTGTCGCTTGGCACGATGATTGTGGCTCTCACGAGCATCGATGATGATCAGGCTAAGCAAGCAGTCGCAGGCATTGCAGCTGCAAGTTTTGCTACGCTTCTTCTAAAGGATTCTTATTCAATATATAAACATTGTAAGGCAATGAGTGGACGTCAAATTCCTGATGGTGGAACTTCACTTCATGAAGTTAAAGTTGATAATACAGACGATATAGGTGAAGGTAAAGAACAAGATAACCCTATGCAGAGAAGCCCAAGTTTGGGTATTAGTTAACCATCATGTGAGTAGAACGATAGTGTGGGGAGTGTTCTGGGGGCCTGGTTGAGTAATCTACCGGGTCTACTCACCTTAGTAAGCGCCTCAAATTAGTTGGCTTTCCCAGACCCTGTGGGTTCCTAACTAATTGATTTTAAGATGCAAAGCTCACTACTGGTTCGAACTCGAATTAACGCTTACCATGCAACTTTTCAAACTGATGCTACAAGGATTAAGCTATGCTCAACGTCCCAGTCCCGTTAAATTTACCGAACGTAGAAATCGTTGATGTTCAACAAAAACCAAACGGTGATTTAATGATTACCGTTGAAACAACTGAGAAATCGGTTCAATGCCGTCATTGCAAACGAGAAATTACAAAGCGTCATGGCACGGATAAAAAACGCGAGTTGCAATACCTACCGGTTTTTGAAAAAGCAACAACTATTATTTACCATCATCATCGTTATATCTGTGAGATCGGATTTATATTTTTTACGATCCAACGTTTTATCATTAAGACGGTTTTTTATTTCTTTTATTTTTTGCGAAGGAGTTAACTTGGGCGTATCAATAATGGCTGCTATTTTTTCAAGAACACCACTGTGCTGCTCTGATTGGTTTAAAAATTCCGATAAAGCCGTTTGATGCTCACCTCTATTTTCATAATATAGCCTGGCGTGTTCTCTTTCTGAACTGTTTAGGGCACTCTGGCAGACGGCGAGTAACACATCAATCAATAAGTCATGTAAACGATAGTACTGATGGGCAATGAAGGACAAACAGTGCAAATACTTATCCGACGAGTAGGGGGGGGGTAATAGCTCGTCAATGTTATCAGCACTGACGGGGTGCACTTTTTTAAGTGTATTTGCAAGGCTAGTTTTCTCATTATTTAAGTTGCAATATCACGTTTACTTTTTATTATTTTACGGAAAAAAGTAAGTTTTTTGTAAAAAAATAGAACAGCTCCTAGTATATACCTACAGAGATTTAATCCTTTTCTATCAAAATGGAGACCGAAATTTCCATCTGTATTAGGTTGATTGTATAGTATATGTTGCCATATGGCTAAAAATGCACTATACTGTTCATATGGGATGGACAATATACTTTACTAATAAGGCTGGGAAACAAGCAAAAAAGATTAAAAATAAAAGAGTGGTTAAATCTTTGCGCTTATTGGTAGAGTGCCTGAAAATCAATGGCCCACTGCCAGGAAAGGAGTGGCCAAACTATAGCAAGCTCAAAGGCCAAAAAAAAGATTGCCGCCATTGCCACTTGCAAAAGGGTAACCCAACCTATGTCTGCTGTTGGGAAGTGATTGATAATAAAAATAAGGTAATAGAGGTGTATTATGTCGGTACCCATGAAAAAGCGCCCTACTAAAGAGGGTCCTATATTAAAAATTACGCATAAGGGGACGCTTTATCGTATCCCAAAGAGCGTTGCGGAGAAGTATAGGGTTGCGAAACCCAAGGTTAGTCCAGATGTTAAAAAAAGTGATTCGGCCAAATCGGATTCTATTTTAGCAGATGATCTGTTTGCTGAATTAGATCAAAAATTTACGAAGCCTGGGGCGTTATTGCAAGGATTAAGGCATCGAGAAAGTATGTCACAAATTGAGTTCGCTAATAAAATTAATGTATCACAATCCGATTTATCGAAGATGGAGCATGGTAAACGCCCTATTGGTAAAGTCGTTGCTAAGCGTATTGCCCAACAGTTTGGGATTGATTATCGGATGTTATTAGGCTAACAACACTCGGGGGCATTTTTAAACAATCCATCTCTATTTTGTTGATTAGTTTGGTTTTTTTGGTTTGATAATAAGTCGAAATTATTGCAACTGCAGAGAATGATGCCAGCTGATCCATGGTTTACATTAAGAAAGTTTTCTGGCAGGGGGGTTCTTTAGAGGATTTGAAGGATTTTCCAGTGCCGGTCAAAGATGATATTGGTTATGCATTATTTAAAGTGTAGGAGGGGATTACGCCAAGGAACGCAAGACCGCTGAAAAGAATAAAGTCATCCGTGATGGGATTGTTGATAATCATGCCAAGAATACTTACCATGCTGTATATACAACAAAAATTAATGATGTGATTTATGTATTACATTGTTTTCAAAAAAAAATCAAAAGGTGGAATTAAAACTCCAAAGCAGGATATTGAACTAATAAAGCAGCGCCTGAATGAGGCCCTAACATTAAGCAAAAAGAGGTGATTCCTATGGGAAATATAAAATATGCCGAATTAGTTAATGGTCAGCTTAGTGGTTATTCGATGGATCGGCTGATTCATTTTTTAATTTTACTTGATCAAAACATAGAAATTACTATCAAAATGAAACCCAGCCCTAAAACATCTGATGGTAGGCTAACAGTGGCATTTACAAGTTAAATCCATGGCTTGCTATACGACAAATAACCCGATAATATGGTTTACTAGGCTATATGGAAATGACTTAAATGTCCAACAAATCTTACATCCCCAAACCAGTTTTTGATACCATGAATGAAGTACTGGATCAGCATAAAACCTTCTATGCAGATGACAATCCACGCAAAAAAATTCGCCAATGGCTCAATCATTGTTTTAACGATGTCAATGTGACTATTCCATCGTATGCTTCCAAAGATTATCAATACGCTTTGAACTTTTTATACAGTTATCGCGGCAGTTTTGATACGTTCGGTGCTTATCGCCGTGAATTGGAGCGTTTACTGCAATGGAGCTGGTTTGTGCGCGATCAGTCTTTATTAAAACACAAACGTGAAGACATTGAGGCGTTTATCGAATTTTGCATTAAACCTTATAAACGCTGGATTGGATTAAAAAATGTTGCGCGTTTTAAATGGAAAGATGCTAAAAAAATACCAAATCCACAATGGCGACCATTCGTTGTCAGTATCAGCAAAAAAGATCGAAGAGCCGGTCTTGAACCACACAAAGAAGATTATCAGCTATCGCAACCAGCATTAAAAGTACTGTTTGGAATTCTAAGCAGCTTTTACAATTTTTTGTTGCAAGAAGAAATGGCTTTGGTTAATCCGGTTGCCTTGATTCGACAAAAAAGTAAATTTTTAAGAAGAGAATCTCGTGCACCAATCATTCGGCGTTTGTCTAATAAGCAATGGCAAACGGTTATCAGTTTAGTACAAAAGCAAGCAGAAACTGATGTGAAACATGAACGTACGGTTTTTATTTTATCCTGTTTGTATGGCATGTATTTGCGTATTTCAGAGCTGGTAGCCAGTAAGCAATGGACCCCCACGATGGGAGATTTTTTTAAAGATGGTGACGGAAGTTGGTGGTTTAAAACCGTTGGGAAAGGCAATAAATCCAGACAGATTGCGGTGAGCCCATCGATGCTGAAAGCCTTAAAGCATTATCGAACCACTTATTTAAATGCGGCTGCCTATCCATTACCAGGAGAAAAAATACCCCTCATTGGACATATTAAAAATCCCCGCCTTTCTATGACAGACACCAGCCCCATCAGAAAATTAATACAAATCTGTTTTGATCAAGCAGCCGACCATATTGAAAAAACAGATCAGGATGAAGCTGATTTACTGCGAACTGCCACAGTGCATTGGTTGCGCCATACCGGTATTTCTGAAGATGTGAAAATACGCCCTCGCGAACATGTGCGTGACGATGCGGGTCACAGCTCCAGCGCCATCACGGATCGTTATATTGACGTCGAATTAAAAGAGCGTGCCAAATCTGCCAAAAGAAAAACTATTACCTCGGAGAAAAATCATGTGGTTTAAGCAATCCCAAATATTCCAATTATCATCTTCTATTGTAAGTGATCCCAGTGTATTGGAATCAAAGCTTGAAGCATTTACCTTTAAGCCCTGTTTACCCACGCTATCATTCAGTTATGGTTGGATGCCACCAACGGAGCAAGCGGATGCGTCGTTGGTGTATAGCACACAAAATCACAGGATGATCTGTATGCGCTTAGAAGAAAAGGTGTTGCCAGCGACAGTCATTCGACAGGAGCTGAATGAAAAAATAAAAAAGCTTCAAGAGACTCAAGACCGCAGCGTTTCTCAAAAAGAAAAATATGCCTTAAAAGATGACATTACCAATACCCTCCTCCCTCGGGCATTCAGTAAATATGATTCTATTTATGCTTATTTTGATATTAAAAATAACTGGCTAATTCTTAATACGACAACCGAATCCAAGATTGAAAAGTTTTTAGCGCTATTTAAAAAAACCTTTCCTGATATGCATTATCACTATATCCACACCCAAAAAATGGCACCAATCTTGACGCGTTGGCTCAAACACAATGAGACCCCTGCTCCATTCGAAATTGAGAAAGCCGGCGTTTTAAAAGATCCCCGTCAAGAAGGTCGCATCATTCGCTGTCAGCAACAAGAGTTGACAGCGCCCGGCATTCAATCTTTACTGAAAGACGGCTGTGAAGTACATCAAATATCCTTAAGTTGGTCGGATAAAATGAGTTTTATGTTAGTGAGTGATTTGACATTAAAAAATATCCGTTATGGCGATGAGGTATTAGAATTAGCAAAGGATCAAAATGCCGAATCAGAATTGCAGCGATTTGACGCGGATTTTGTTATCATGACGGAGCTGTTATCGGCATTGTGGAAACAGCTGATCCATTTATTTGGAGATAAATCTAAACAGCAAATAGATGATGCACGTACGGTGACTGTTTGATGCACTATTTTAACGAATGAATGGAAAAAATAGGGAAATGCGTAAGATTAACCGCTGTCAATTTAAAATGACTATCGCAGATTCAACACCACCTATTTAGCGGCGTGTATTAGTACCTGATTATTTTACTTTAAAGGAACGGCACAAAGTGATCCAAATGTATTCGATTATTTAGACGAACATATTGATGATGAAAATCCGACACTGCTTTCAAAAAAGCTACATGAATTAGATTTTGCTGGGCTATTACCAATTCTGTGGTGTACAAAGCAACAGATTTATAGATGATTGGCTAGCCAAATGGGACTGGCAACGCGCCTGCAAAAATGGTTGAAAATCGGGAAAGAAAATATATTTTAAATCAACAGGTTAACCAAATTGTTCAAAAGTTCCCGCCTGACTTTTTTGATTTTTAATCAATCAGTTACAAGCACCAACATCACTTTTCTATTGTTTATGGGCTGATTTGACATAAGCGCCGGAATCTTTCATTCATGTCTTCACTAGGCGACCT
>CAWUIH010000008.1:0-43107 GCA_963922495.1 uncultured Coxiellaceae bacterium
TCGATTAAATGTAGGGTTATGAAAAACTGGTGACACAGTTTAATGAAGACTCTCACTAGCAACGCACTAAGATAATAAAAATAAAATCATTGCTCTCGCCAAACTGGGGTGGCTAGTGTGTATTTCGTGCGACATTCATTCCTTTAAGCATTAAAAGTGCCTCGTAAAGTTGGTAATCCTCTTTAGCCAATTGAATCCGACTATTGAGAATTTTTTCACGCTTAGCTAAATGTTTTTTATAGGCGATATCACGTTTGTTGTTGATTATATGATTACTAAAATCGGCTTCATCAATCGTAAACCCAGAATTAGCATTAGAAACAGCAAGCTCTGGAATAGTGACATCAGGTGTGATGCCTTGTGCCTGAATTTCTCTGCCAGTTGGTGTATAGTACAAAGCTGTGGTTAATTTGATCGCATCGTTTTTACTGATCGGCAGTACAGTTTGTACTGAGCCCTTGCCAAAGCTTCTTTGACCCATAATTACAGCACGCTTGTAATCTTGCAATGCACCTGCAACAATTTCTGACGCAGAAGCAGTGCCACCATTGATTAACAGTACCATCGGGGTATGAGGGATTAAATCCTGCGGTTTAGCCTTCAATTGAATGTCTGCACCTGGTATGCGTCCTTTGGTATAAACGATATATCGTTTTTTACGAGTTATTTCATTAGCATCTATGAAATCATTGGCCACATCTGCGCTGGCACTTAGTAAACCACCCGGGTTGTTGCGTAAGTCCAGCACTAACCCTTTCAAGTGACCACCAGCCTGTTTTTTAAGGGTATTCACTGCATATCGCAATTGTTTTTCAAGTGAGCCTTGAAAAAAAGTGATGCGCACGTATCCGTAGTCAGGCTCAAGCATCTTGCTTTTTACGCTAGTTAGCTTGATAGTATTCCGTTTAAGATTGAAAATTAAAGGGTTATTCTCACCTTTACGAACAATTGTCAAGACAACGGTACTGCCCTTTTCTCCCTTTATGTGATTAACTGCTTGTTGTAAGCTCATGTTACGAACGAGACGATCATCTATTTTAATGATTAAATCATCTGGCTTTATACCCGCTTTTTGGGCTGGAGAGCCATCTAATGGACTGATCACCTTGATCAACCCATCACGTGAAACAGTCAGTTCTATGCCAACACCAACAAACTGACCAGATACAGTGGTTCTCAATTGTTTGAGTGATTCTTGATCAAGGTAGGAAGAATGCGGATCTAAGTTTGCAACCATACCACGAATCGCTTCACTGAATAATTTTTGATTTTTTTCGTTGCTGATATAATAGTGATGAATTAATGCAATTGTGGTTACGAAGCGCTCAATGTCTGAACGAGGCAAATGAGTATCGCTACTACCTTGCGCTGGTAATACACTAGCAAACTGTGGGTAACTGGTGGCTTTATTTGCCAGTGAAGTGCTTGAAAAACTTGCACATAAAATCCCTGTGCCGAACATTATCGCACGTAGTTTCTGTCGAAATGACATTTTATTCTCCCATTAACTGTGATTGACAGTATAATTTCTGTTGCACCAGGAAAGTGGATTTAACGGTTCAGCGTTATGTCGAATTGCAAAGTAGAGTGCAGGCTTACTGTAATCGCCACTTTGACCAACGGTTGCAATTAAATCACCTTTACGAACCATGTCCCCAGGTTTTTTAAATAACTGATGATTTCTTCCATACAACGTCATATAACCATGTCCGTGCTGGATAATCAACAATAATCCATAACCTGGCAGCCATTTTGCAAATGCAACCTTCCCAGCTTGTACCGCATAAATAGGCTGATTTACTTTTGCTCGAATTAAGACACCTTCCCATCGCAGTTGACTGTGATTGATCTTAGAACCAAATTTCACAATCACCTTACCGTTAGTTGGCCACGGCAAATGACCTTTAAATTGTGAAAAATGCTCGGTGTATACAGTACTTAAACCTTGCTTGGTGATCTTTACAAGAGCTTTTTCAAGCGTTTTTTTATTAAAACGTAATTGCTGCAGTTGATGTGTCTCAAGCACAATAGACGCATTCATTGATTGAATTTTTTTTTGTTTGAATCGGTTACTAGTTTCATATTTTTGATGTAAAATCACTTGTTGGTCACGTATTTTTTTTAAGGTCTTGTTCCTAGTGATAAGATAACGTTGATTTTTTTTGACTGCCAGCAAGTGTCGATTAATTTTTTCAACTCGTTGAATATTTTTTATATAAATGTAACGATGGTAGGTTGCATATCGTATTCCAGCCTCATTTTCAGAGTCTCCAAATGGCAAATTAACGTTGAGACTTCTCTGATATTTATAGGTGACACCCAGTTCACGAGTGAGTTTTTGATGTTGTTTAATCGATTCGTTTGTCAATTTTTGGTGATTTTTTTTTAGCTCTTTAAGTGAAAGCAGTATTTTTTGAATTTGTGTAGAAGTTTTTTTGAATCTATTCCAGGCCTGCCGGGAATATTTTTCGGTTTTTTTAAAATTACTATAAGCTTTGTCTCGTGATTTTTTTTCCTTAGATAATGAAGTTTTCAGTACGTTAATTTTATCATTAATTTTTTTAAGCTGATCTTGTGGTGTCGCCCAACAGAGTTGGGCGCAACTTATGATATAAACGTATACTAATAAATTTTTTTTTACAGTCCTTTGCATAAACATTTATTGGAGCTGAATTAAATTCCGACCAGTCATTTCCTGTGGTTGCGGCAAATTGATTAAATACAATAATGTGGGTGCAATGTCGTCTAATGCCCCATCTTGATAAGCAAAGCTTGCAGGCCGACCAACATAAATCAAAGGCACTAAATTAGTAGTATGTGCAGTGTAGGGCTGTTGCGTATTTTTATCAAACATCAATTCTGCATTACCATGATCAGCAGTAATCAACATTTCACCGTCAACGGCTTTGATTGCTTCAAGCACTTCTTTGATACATTGATCAACTACTTCAATGGCTTCACGCGCTGCAGTTTCGTTGCCAGTATGACCCACCATATCAGGATTAGCATAATTACAAACAATCAAATCGAATTGCTGCGACTGTATTTGTTTACAAAGTTGAGCCGTCATTTCTCTAGCGCTCATAGCTGGCTTTAAATCATAAGTTGTGACCTTTGGAGACGGAATTAAATTACGCTCCTCATTTTTAAACGGTGTTTCGTTGCCACCGTTTAAAAAATAGGTCACGTGTGCGTACTTTTCTGTCTCCGCGATGCGAAGTTGTTTAAGACCATGGTGACTTACAAATTCACCCAACGTGTTTTTTAATTGTAATGAAGGAAATGCCACTCCCACGTTTAAATTAGATGCATACTGTGTGAGCGTGACACAATCACCTAATTTAGGGATGAATTTACGATTGAAACTATGGAAATTACTATCAGTTAGTGCGATCGTTAATTGACGTGCTCGATCAGCACGAAAATTCATAAAAATAACTACGTCGCCGTCTTGAATAGTGATCGCTTGTTCGCCAATCACAATTGGTGCTACAAATTCGTCAGTTTCACCTTGATAATAAGCATACTCCAAACCTTCAATTGGCGTCGCAGCGTGGTGTTTTGCAACACCTTGGGTATACAGATCGTAAGCCTTCTCAATGCGATCCCAACGTTGGTCACGATCCATCGCAAAGTAACGCCCACATAAAGTAGCAATTTGCCCATGGCCGTACTGCTCATACTGACAAGCAATCTTCTTAAGTGAACGACTAGCAGACTTTGGTGGTGTATCACGGCCATCTAAGATTGCATGGCAATAGTTTTTGTTAATACCAGCGCGCTCAACCATCTCAATCATAGCACTGATTTGATTATCACGACTGTGAACACCACCTGACGACAATAGTCCAATGATATGTACTGCGGCATCTGTCTTCTTGGCTTTTTTGATTGCAGCATCCAATATTGGATTAGCAAAAAAATCGCCGGTTTCAATAGCATGGTCGATTCGCGTTAAATCCTGTGGAACTTTTCGACCCGCTCCGATGTGTAAATGTCCTACTTCTGAATTTCCAATTTGACCATCGGGTAATCCGACACTTTCACCTGAAGCATTAAGGAAAGTATGTGGATAATATTTAAAGAGATATTCAAGATTTGGGGTATCAGCGAGGCGAATTGCATTATGCTCTCTTTCTGATCTTTCACCAAAACCATCGAGTATAATCAATGCCATAGAACGGTGTTTAGTCATGGTACGTACTCATTAATATGTTTATTAGTATCTATTGTAACGTTTTTGCAACTTTGAGCAAATGGCTTACTCAACGCTAGCCTCAGATGACCTCAGTTTTATCTTTAGGGAATGGTGGAAATATAGAATACAAACTAGTACTCATTGACTTCACATTGCTTTTAGCTATGCTGTGTAATTGTTTTAATGCCATAAGGAGCGTCTCGATGTCATCGATCCTATCCCTGAAAAAACCTCTTAGTAATATTTTTTTATGGAAAAAATTAGATTCTTACAATGCTTTTCTACAAATCTGGTTAACCATATGCGCAAGCTTATTGATTGCGATTGCGTCACAATTGCAAATTCCTCTCGAACCTGTACCCGTGACTCTACAAAATCTCGCTGTACTGCTTGTCGGAATGACTTTGGGATGGCGACTCGGTGGGTTGAGTCTACTATTATATTTAGTCGAGGGAGCTATTGGAGCACCATTTTTTGCAAAACACCTCGGCATCATAGAGTTTTTTAGTCCAAGCGCAGGATATTTGTTGGGCTTTTTACCTGCAACAATGATTAGCGGTTATCTGGTTGAAAAGGGCTGGGGACGTAATATGGTGACTACATTGTTGGCAGCGTTAGCTGGCATGGTTACCATTTATGGCCTAGGTGTTCCAGTACTTGCTAGCTTTGTAGGCATCAAGCACGCTATCCAATTAGGTGTTCTCCCCTTTATTCCAGGTGAAATTTTCAAACTTGCGATCTTGGCACTGGTAATCCCAGCTTTCTGGCATTCACAAGATAAAAAAATCTAATTGATTTTGGGAACGGGGGCGAAATCATAAATACTCTCAATCGTCCCCAATTTTTGTGGGCCTTTTATTATCCAGCGTAAAAATAACTTACCTTTTTGTACACTTAAACTTGCATGATAGTGGTCATCTCCACACACGTGAGGCAATACAGAGGCAAACTCGCCACTTTTCTCCTCGAAATTTACAAGTGTAGTGCAATAATCATCGCCTAAACGACACTGTGACAACACAAAACCAGAGTCTTGCAATACCCAACGATACACATTAGAAATTAGCATTCCACTATGATCCCATTTACCAACTTCGTAAAAGCCAATTTCTTCACGCTGTGGACTACGCTGAATAGATACTGTACCTGAAACAACACCAGAAATACCACCGTATTTGAAATCGATACGATGTTGGAAATTCTTTATAGTATTTAAAAGATCCCAGACCTTATTTCTTTGAGACATTGTCTCAGCATTCCCCTCTTTTTGAATCAGTTCATGTCATTTTTTAACCTAGAGAAAGCAGTTGAGCGCGATTAAATGGCGTAACAGATTGATTGAGATCGCGTAATAAAAATTATCGAAATCACCTTTTGTTGGTGATTAGAAAAATTTTTATATGGCGAGATGCATCAAGGTGGTACGCTAGAAATCGTGACCCAACCGCTTTTTCTAGGTTTAAGCTCCAGTGGATTTATTATCCACGAAATAATCCGTGTTTGACAACGATATCAGTAAAAACTGCTCTCAAAATATACTAGCCATTAAATCATCAACTGGACGATAACATGTATATGGTAGAATAATGCAAAAATAATGAGAACTCTCGATAAGGAGAGTATACTATTCGATTTGTCTCATAGAAGATCAATAATACATGAACACATACCAGCAATTAGAGCACATATTCGAGGAAATAGCCCACTTAAGTCACTTGGATGCGATAACTTCTTGGGATGAAGCAGTAATGATGCCGGCTGGTGGTGGCGAAGCTCGCGCCGATGCTCAAGCTTACTTACAGCGCATTCGTCATGAAAAACTTGCCAACCCGCAGGTTGGTGAACTGATTGAACAATCTCGAAATTTAGTTTTTAACAATGAATGGCAAGCTGCAAACTACGCGCTGATGACGCGTCAATACCGAAAAGCAACCGCTTTGTCCAGCGATTTGGTCGCAAAAATTACTCAAGCGACAACAAAGTGCGAACAATCTTGGCGACAAATGCGTGCCAATAACAATTGGCACGATTTTATACCGCTGTTTGAAGAGGTTGTGGTGTTAATCAGGGAGTCCGCCAACATTCGTGCTGAAAAATTCAAACTTGACCCATATGATATTCTGATTGATGACTACTCTCCCAACTTAACGCAAGCCATCATTGATCCAATATTCGACCAGTTAAAAATTCAGTTGCCTTCGTTGATAGCACATATTATCGACGCTCAAAGCAAACATCCAATTACACCGCTAAACGGGCTCTTCCCTATTGCAAAACAACAAGTATTCAGTAAAGCTTTGATGAGTGCGCTCGGGTTTAATTTTAATCAAGGTCGTTTTGATACTAGCCACCACCCATTCTGTGGTGGTGATCCCACTGATGTTCGTATTACTACTCGATACAACGACAATGAATTCATTTCAGCCGCAATGGGTATTTGCCACGAGACCGGACATGCTCGCTATGAACAAGGCTTACCCAGACAATGGTTGCGACAACCTGTCGGTCATGCACTAGGCATGGCAGTACATGAAAGTCAATCATTACTGGTTGAAATGCAGGCATGTCGTAGCCGCGCATTTATGAATTTTTTTGCACCCCTTGCAGAGGAGGTATTCGGTGTCCAACCTGGCTTAAACCCTGAAAATCTCTATCGGATCTATACCAAAGTTGCGCGGAGCTTGATTCGCGTTGATGCCGACGAAGTTTCTTATCCGCTACATATTATTTTACGCTACGAAATTGAAAAAGAATTAATTCACGGAAAGCTGACAGTGAGAGATTTACCAGAGCGTTGGCATCATGCTGTGCAACAGTATTTACAATTATCCACTCATGATAATTTTAAAGACGGTATCATGCAGGACGTACACTGGCCAGCAGGATTATTTGGGTATTTTCCGGCCTATACCTTGGGCAGTCTAACTGCTGCGCAACTGTTTTATCACGCTGTAGAGGCACATCCAGATATTCCCGAACAACTTGCCGTTGGCAGCTTCGATGCATTATTCCAGTGGTTAAATACCCATATACACAGTAAAGGTTCTTCGATTTCATTTGACAAACTCATCTCTGAAAGCACTGGAGAACCTCTGAACCCAAACTATTTTATTAATCACATTAAAATGCGCTATCTAAAAACTTAAGGAACTTAACAATGCATTATTTTCCAGAATTTGGCATGTTCTTACTACGATTGGTCAGTGTCGTCGTTGCGGCAATCATTATTCTGTTGTCATTCGTTGCTATTTTAGGCCATTCAAAACCCAAGACCCAAGGAAAATTAACTATCAAAAAAATCAATGATAAGTTTAAGGATTATCATCATACGATCGCTGGAGCCATAAAAAGCAAAAAAACGCTGAAAGCATTTAAAAAACGTTCCAAAAAATCATCTAACACAAAAAATAATTTAAAACAGGAAAAACCACGTATTTTTGTATTACAATTCATAGGTGATATGCGAGCCTCTGCTGTAAACGCACTACGCGAAGAGATTACCGCATTGCTTACGGTCGCCAATAAAAATGACGAGGTCTTGTTGTGTCTTGAAAGTCCTGGGGGGGTCGTGAATGCTTACGGCCTAGCCGCTTCTCAACTACAACGCGTGAGAGACGCCGGTATTCGTTTGGTGATCGCTGTTGATAAAGTTGCTGCCAGCGGCGGTTACATGATGGCTTGCGTTGCCGACCATATCATTGCTGCTCCATTCGCAATTATTGGCTCCATTGGCGTTGTTGCACAAATTCCAAATTTTCATCGTTTTTTACAAAAAAAATCAATTGACTTCGAGCAATTGACTGCCGGAAAACATAAGCGAACGCTCACCGTGTTTGGCCAAAACACTGATGAAGGTCGTGAAAAAATGCAATCCGAAGTAAATGAAATCCACCAACTTTTTAAAGACTTTATCAGCAAACATCGCAACTCAATTGATATCAATAAAGTTGCTACCGGTGAATATTGGTACGCAACTCAAGCCATTGAATATAAGCTAGTAGACTTACTGAAAACCAGTGATGATTACATCCTAGCTGCCAGCAAAGAAAAAGATATTTTCGAGCTAAGTTACCGCATCAAGCAACCTATTACGAAACGCTTGAGCCGCTCGGCAACACAGCTTTTTGAAACGTTGTTCAAACCACCTCAACTGCCCTAATTATCAAAAACCTTTCTAACTTTGGGTTTGATAAACATATAAAAAGAACAAAAGTTAAGGTAACATGATAGGTATAAAGTGCATTACTAGGCTCTGTGTTAGCACAATAAAATTCGACCGTCTGTAGGCCTCATATCAACGATAAGGAATGTAACATGGTAAGTAGCCCCATTGATTGGCAGTTACTATTACAACTGACAAATGGTAAACAAGACATTGCACACGAATTGTTAGGTATGTTTGCCGATGAGTTGCCTGCATTAGCATATCAAATCAAACAGAGCTATGAATCCAAACAATGGGAAACCATGCAACAAGTAGTACACAAACTACACGGTTCATGTTGCTACACCGGAGTACCAACATTAAAAAATTTTGCCATGCAAGTTGAAGAATTGCTAAAGTTTAAACGATACAAATTATTGGACCAACCACTGAATGATTTATTCACTGAAATTGACCACGTGCTTAATGCCGTAAAAGATAGTTATCATGAACAATTATAATCCCGAAGAAATTAAAAAATTTGCTGCTATTGCCAACGATTGGTGGGATCTTAACGGCCCTATGAAATCGTTACACGACATCAATCCATTTCGCTTAAGTTACATTGAAGACAACACCACGCTTATAAACAAATTAGCATTAGACGTGGGCTGTGGTGGTGGTATTTTGACAGAATCATTAGCACAAAAAAATGCTATCGTCACTGGTTTAGATATGACACAAGAGTTGATTGATGCTGCAATCTCACATGCCCAAAAGAGCCACTTAAATATCAATTATCGTTGCCAAGCTGTAGAAACGCTTGATCCCGCAGAGCAACAATTTGATATCATCACCTGTATGGAAATGCTCGAACATGTTCCCGACCCTTCAAGTGTGGTGAGTGCCTGCGCGAAATTAGTTACACCTAGCGGAAAAATTTTCTTTTCCACGATCAATCGAAACCCTAAATCCTTCCTATTTGCGATTCTTGGTGCAGAGTATTTTCTAAGACTATTGCCTCGCGGCACGCATAGCTATAGAGAATTCATTCGCCCCTCAGAGTTAGTGGAGTGGGCAGAAGCCGCAGACCTTACACTAGAGAGCATTAAAGGACTACAATACAACCCGATAAAAAGTAAATTTCGCTTAAGTAATGACGTATCCGTAAACTATCTGGCTTGTTTCAGTCATGCCTAGAATACCCCCAATAGAATCCGTACTATTTGATCTTGATGGCACGCTCTTAGATACTGCAGCAGATTTGACTTTTGCACTTAATCAACTAGTCGAAAAATATCATCGCCAGCCGATTGCCACCGAAAATTTCGCTGCAGAAATTGCCAATGGTACCAATAACATTCTTGCTAAGGCTTTAGGAATAAATCAACACGATAACCCTAAAAAATTCAATTCGCTACGTAATGAGTTTTTACAAATTTATCGACAACACCTTGCATTACATACACAATTTTTTTCCGGTATTCCGATTTTATTAAACTTTCTCGATCAACAAAACTTCCTATGGGGAATTGTTACCAATAAACCTCGATGGTTGACTGAGCCATTGCTGCGTCTATTCAAACTCAATCAACGCGCAAAGTGCCTGGTATCTGGGGATGATTTACCCAAGTCAAAACCCCATCCCGACCCGTTGCTTCATGCTTGTCGTTTGACACAAATCAACCCCAATCGTTGCATATACGTTGGAGATACCGAAACGGACGTAAAAGCAGCCAATGCAGCGAATATCATCCCTGTCGTGGCGCTTTATGGCTATTTGGGGGAAACTAGTTCACCTGCGAGTTGGAACGCAACACTATATATAAAAAAGCCTATCGATCTGATTGAAATCTTAAAACAAGGCCACTGATTTTATTCAGCCCTTAGGTTTCTAAAACTCTTACAGATATTGTATAATCCTAGAAAAAGCAATTATCAATTCACTTATGTTATAATGAATAAATTTCTGAACAATCATTAACCCTTTGGAGAATCGCATGTCAAAATTTTTTGAAAATATCGAAAGCATTAAATACGAAGGCCCGGACTCCAATAACCCTCTCAGCTATCATTATTACGACCCAGATCAACTGATTCTTGGTAAAACTATGGCAGAACATTTACGTCTTGGCGTTTGCATGTGGCATACTTTTTGCTGGCACGGCGAAGATATGTTTGGTAATGGAACCTTCAACCGAAAATGGTTTGACGAAACCAATCCTATGAAAAAGGTACAAATGCGCGTCAATGCCGCATTTGAGTTTTTTGAAAAACTCGGTGTGCCATATTTCACTTTCCACGACTTTGATATGGCACCACAAGGAAAAAATCTTAAAGAGTCTGGCGAAAATTTAAAGAAAATGATTCCTTTTGTACAGGAGCAAATCAACCGTACTGGAATATACCCGCTATTTGGCTCCACTAATTTATTTTCTCATCGTCGATTTATGTCTGGAGCAGCAACAAACCCTAATCCAGAAATGTTTGCTTTTGCGGTAGCGCAAACAAAAGATGCCTTTGATTTTTCCCATCAACTAGGTGCAAAAAACTTTACGCTTTGGGGTGGCCGTGAGGGATATTCAACATTATTAAATACGGATTTGAAACAAGAAAGTGATCAAATGGGTCGTTTCCTGTCTATGCTTGCTGATTACAAACATAAAATCGGTTTCAAAGGTGGTCTGCTACTGGAACCCAAACCTGCAGAGCCTTCAAAACATCAATATGACCACGATAGCGCTACAGTTTATGCTTTCCTACAAAAATACGGTCTCGAAAAAGAGTTTAAAGTTAATATTGAAGCCAATCACGCCACTTTAGCAGGCCATAGTTTCCTCCATGAGGTCAGTTACGCCATTGCAAACGATATCTTTGGTAGCATCGATGCAAATCGTGGTGATCCACAACTGGGCTGGGATACTGATCAATTCCCCATAGATAATTACGAACTCACCCTAATTACCTACACTATTCTCAAAAATGGTGGTTTTACAACCGGTGGCTATAACTTTGACTCTAAACTACGCCGTGAAAGTATCGATCTTGAAGATCTATTTCACGGACATATTGCTGGAATTGACGCACTAGCACGATCTCTCATTAACGCAGCGACCATATTAGAGAATGACTTTCTACACAAAAATAAAGTGAAGCGTTATGAAGGTTGGCAGTCCGGTCGCAGTGCTGATATCTTGGCAGGCCGCGGCGATTTTGAGGAAATTGCAAAATATGCTGTCGAAAATAATCTTAATCCTGAGCCTGTATCAGCGCGTCAAGAGATATTAGAACGTTTGGTTACTGAAGCCGCTAAATAAATTTTGATCGCTTAGGTGTTGAATGTAGTTGAAAGATGACTCAGAATTATTTTCAATAATTCAGCACCTCTTTTTTGAACCAACGAAGGTATTACGAAACATTTCTTGATTAACAACGCGATATAATCTCAAAAATTCATCCCAAGATAAATTATATTCAGTGAATGCCCATGAAACGATTACTCATCTTAAGCTCTGGCGGTGACGCTCCCGGCATGAATGCAGCTATCCGCGCTGTGGTGCGAACAGCAAGCTATTATGGCATCGAGGTCTATGGAGCACATAACGGCTACGCTGGTCTTGTTAATCACAACGTCACCTTATTAAGTACTGCCAATGTGGCAAATTGTATCCAGCGCGGTGGTACCATTCTTAAAACAGGGCGCCTTGCAAGCTTCCATCAAAAAATAACACGACATAAAGCAATGCACTACTTAAATGAGCTTGGAATTGATGCCTTGGTGGTGTTGGGCGGCAATGGTAGCTTTGCAGGTGCCGCCAAACTGTGTGAGGAAGGTGGTCCTCCTATAGTCGGTATCCCCTGTACTATTGACAATGATATTCAAGGTACCGAATATACCATAGGTTTTGATACTGCTTGTAATACGGCATTAAATGCAATTGATAAAGTAAGGGATACAGCACTTAGTTTTGAGCGTAATTTTTTAATTGAAGTCATGGGGCGCTCATCAGGTTTTATTGCCATAAATGTCGGCATTGCCGGCGGGGCAGAATTAATTATTACTCCTGAATTTCCAATATCTGCGAAGGAAATATCAGAAAAACTCCACGCTAAAAAGCGTAAAAAGGAAGCCTCAATCATTGTGGTAGCTGAGTCCAACAAACCTGGACATAGTTTTGACTTAGCGAAAGAATTAAAAAAACACGCTAATATTGAATACCGAGTATGTGTTTTAGGTCACACACAACGCGGTGGCATGCCAACGGCAAAAGACCGCATTATGGGTTCTATCATGGGCGCAGAGGCGGTGGAATATTTACGAAAAAAATCACGCAATAGAATGATTGCTTATAATAAAGAAAAAATTGAAGTCGTCTCCTTACCTGACCCAGAGCATGGCACACGCTATTTTGACGATAAGAAGTTATTGCGCGCCAATGAAATAATTTGTGATATCTATTGATCAACTTGTTTAATAATGCTCACTAGCCTTTTAAGAGCGAGACGACCATCTGACTGCACTTTTCCCAAGCCGACAAAAGTATCTTCTTTATCCATGACACAAACAAGCCCCTGGCGCGGTGGTTGCGGCACTGTGACAATATTACCTTGCTTTAAATACAAGGCAGTGATTTTTTCAAGCTGGACAACTGGAAAATTTGGAAACATTCCTTGGATAGGCAACAAAAAATCATCTAAACCAGACCAATAACCAGTATGTGATGCTTGCTCAAGCTGTTGCATTGAGATCATTTGCGAAGCTTGATAATGACTAACTTGGGTGCGACGCAATGCTATCACATGCGCACCACAATCCAATGCTGCTCCTAAATCTTCAACCAATGTTCTGATGTAAGTGCCTTTACTACAGGAAACAAATAGTTCAACCTCATCGTTTTTGAAAGCTAGCACACGCGATTCATAAATACTGATCTGACGTGACTTGCGCTCTACCTCAATACCTTGACGAGCCAACTTATAAAGAGGCTGACCTCCGTGCTTAATAGCAGAATACATCGAGGGGATTTGAGTGATTTTTCCTTTAAACAACCTCAATTTTTCTTCAATTTTTTCAAGCGAAATATTCTCGACAGGTTTTGTAGCCAGCACCTCACCTTCACTATCACCAGTAGTAGTTCGGAGACCCAGCTTGACTCTAGTGATATAGCTTTTATCAGAATCAAGTAAGTACTGTGAAAATTTAGTAGCTTCACCAAAACAGATCGGCAACATACCTGTAGCTAGCGGGTCCAGGCTGCCAGTGTGACCCGCTTTCTTAGCACGAAAAAGGTGTTTTGCCCTTTGCAAAGCACAATTAGAACTTAAGCCGCTTGGCTTATCAAGCAACAAAACGCCATTAACGTTTCTCTTAGTCGCTAAATTTTTGGTCTTGCAATAAGGCATTATTGATTAAAGTAGAAAGTTTATCACCTCGCTCAATGGATTCATCGTAAACAAAGCGTAGGTGGGGCACAAATCGTAACGTCGTTTCTGTTGATAGCAAGTGGCGAAAATAACCGCGCGCCTTGTCCAAGGTTTGCTGAATTTGCTGACGTTCTTTGGAGTTAATCAAAGTATAAAAAATACGGGCATGTTTTAAATCAGCAGTAACTTCCACTGCTGTGAGGGTTAAACCCCTTAGTCGCGGATCTCGAACTTCTTTATACAAGCAAGTAGCCAACTGTTGATGAACAAGATCTGCAACACGCTGTGGTCTAAAAGACTGTAAATGCAAATTCGCATCAATTTTATATTTTTCGTTCAACTTCCACTCGTTCGAATACTTCGATTTGATCACCGACCTTCACATCGTTGTAATTTTTAACACCGATACCACACTCTGTACCATTACGAACTTCACTAGCATCTTCTTTGAAGCGGCGTAGTGATTCTAACTCACCCTCGTAAATCACAACGTTATCACGCAACACGCGAATAGGTAAATGACGACGCACGATTCCCTCGATAACCATACAACCTGCAATAGCCCCCAATTTTGATGAGCGAAACACTTCTCGCACTTGAGCTAAACCAACAATTTTTTCCTGGAATTCAGGCGCTAGCATACCGCTCATTGCCTTTTTGACTTCGTCAATAAGGTCATAAATAATGCTGTAATAATGAAGATCTACTCCTTCTCTCTCAACAAGTTTACGAGTAGAGGCATCGGCACGGACATTAAATCCAATAACAATTGCATCGGAAGCAATCGCCAAATTAACATCAGATTCAGTAATTGCACCGACTCCTCCAGCAATAATATTGACTGTCACTTCATCGTTAGAAAGCTTGATTAATGATTCGTTGATAGCCTCCAACGAACCCTGCACATCAGCTTTTAATACGATATTTAAACTATTTTGACCTTGCGACATCCGGTCAAATACACGATCCAGTTGCGCTATTTGTTTTTTTGCTAGCCGTACTTCGCGGTACTTACCTTGACGGAACTGCGCGATTTCTCGAGCCTTACGCTCTTCACGAACCACAAATGCCTCATCCCCAGCTGCTGGCGTTCCTGATAGCCCTAAGACTTCAACAGGCATGGATGGACCAGCTGACTTACAAGGCTTACCGTTGTCTCCGATCATTGCTCGAACGCGACCGTATTCACGCCCGACCAATAGGATATCTCCGAGATGCAGTTGCCCACGCGTCACTAAGATTGAAGCTACAGGACCACGACCTTTATCCAAGCGAGATTCGATAACAACTCCCTGTGCAAGCCCCAAATCAACTGCTGTTAGTTCCAAAACTTCTGCTTGAAGCAGGATACTTTCGAGTAAATCATCAACACCATCACCTGTCTTGGCTGAAATATATTGAAATATTACGTCACCACCCCAATCTTCGGGCAACACTTCATGTTTTGATAACTCGGTCTTAATACGGTCTGGATCAGCCTCTGGTTTGTCCATTTTATTAACAGCTACAACAATAGGCACCTTCGCTGCACGAGCGTGTTGAATGGCCTCAACAGTTTGCGGCATAACACCGTCATCGGCAGCAACAACCAGCACCACAATATCAGTACACTTAGCACCACGAGCGCGCATTGCTGTAAAAGCTTCATGCCCAGGTGTATCTAAAAAGGTTATCATTCCTTTGGCAGTCTCAACATGATAAGCACCAATATGCTGTGTGATTCCACCTGTTTCACTATTTGTCACTTTTGTACGGCGTATGTAATCTAGTAAAGATGTTTTACCGTGATCAACATGCCCCATAATGGTTACAACTGGAGCGCGCGGTACTTCTTCCTGATTCTGTTCATCAATCACGTCAGCAATCAAACTTTCTTCAACAGCGTCTTCTTTGAGCAGTTTGGGTTTGTGTCCCATATCTTCAACCACAATAGCGGCTGTATCTTGATCAATACGCTGATTAATGGTCACCATAGCGCCCATTTTCATCATCGCTTTAATCACTTCTGCAGATTTAATCGACATCTTTGCAGCTAAATCAGCGACGGTGATCGACTCCGGTATCGCGACTTCGCGCACGACTGGGGCGGTAGGTTTTGCAAATCCTTGCTCAAGTCGAGACGAGGCAGCATCATCAGACATTGACTTTGACTTGTTACGACGCCGATCATCACTACCATGCTTCATGTGTAGTTCTTTACGCTCCCAGCGATCATCTTCTGAACGACGCGAACGACTACGCGAATCTTTACGAAGACCTTTTTTAGGTGCTGGCTTATCTTCCGTTTTTGTTTGCCTTGATGCTACTGTGGATTTCGACGGTTTTTCGATCGCAGTAGGCGCTGATTCAGTATTATCCGATTTGTTTGGTGTTGATGTTTTGACGGTTGCTTCAGAAATCACGGGAGTTGGTTCCGACGCGGTTTCTGCTACGGGCGTTTCTTTGTCGAGAACTGTTTTTGCAGTCCTTAACAAGGTTCGTTTGGAGCGTACCTCAACTTTAACACTCTTCTTGCCAGATTTTACTATACTGCGTTTAGTACTTTTCAGAGTAATTTTGGTACGCTTTTTACCGAGGTCCGACTCACCATGTGCTTTCTTCAAATGCAATAACAACTTCCGTTTCTCTTCATCATTGATTGTCTGCTCAGCATCAGTAACCGCAACACCTGCCTCTTTCAACTGTTCGATCAGTCTATCAGGTGTAGTGCGAACCAATTGTGCTAATTGTTTGATACTGACATCGGCCATTAAATGAAAACCTCTTTGCGTTATTTATTTTTCAGCAAACCAATGTGCGCGTGCTGCCATGATTAACTTTGCAGCCGCTTCATCATCAATTTCAATAAGCTCCTTTAACTCATCCACTGATTGTTCCGCCAAGTCATCTCGGGTGAGCAACCCTTGAGCTGCAAGTTGACGCGCCATCTTCTCGGAAACACCTTCTACTTCCAATAAGTCATTAGCAGGTTCGGCATTACCTAACTTTTCCTCGGTTGCAATTTCTTGTGTCAGTAGTATATCACTGGCACGGCGTTGTAACTCCTCTGCTATTTCAGCATCGAAACCCTCAACTGCTTGTAACTCTTCTTTAGGGACATACGCAATTTCTTCCAAACTAGTGAAACCTTCCTGAACAAGCGCCTCAGCAACGTCTTCATCGACTTCAAGTTTATTGATAAAAGCGGATTTAATGTTACCTGCTTCTTTTTCGTGTTTAGCAGCAAGATCTGCTTCACTCATAACGTTTAATGTCCATCCAGTCAACTCACTAGCAAGACGTACATTTTGCCCGCTTCGACCAATCGCTTGCGATAGCTGATCCTCATGCACTGCAATATCCATGGTGTGCGAGTCTTCATCAACGACGATAGAGGCAACTTCTGCCGGCGCCATCGCATTAATGACCAATTGCGCTGGGTTATCGTCCCATAAAACGATGTCAACACGCTCGCCACCAAGCTCATTAGAAACTGCTTGTACGCGAGATCCCCGCATTCCAACGCAGGCACCAATAGGATCGATTCGACCGTCGTTAGTTTTTACTGCAATTTTGGCACGAGAACCTGGATCACGGGCAGCTCCCATAATCTCAATTACTTCTTCACCAATTTCAGGCACTTCAATTTTGAATAGTTCAATCAAAAATTCAGGGCGCGTACGGCTTACAAGCAATTGTGGACCGCGTCGTTCTTCACGTACCGCGAATAAAAGCGCACGCAAGCGGTCATTAGTTCGGAACGCCTCTCTTGCTATCATTTCATCACGCGGAAGTAATGCTTCAGCATTCTCACCCATGTCAATGATAATACTGTCACGACTCACGCGTTTCACAACACCAATCACCAACTCACCAATACGGCTTTCATATTGTTTTATGATTTTCGCACGCTCGGCTTCGCGAACCTTTTGAATAATTACCTGACGAGCTTGATGCGCGCCTATGCGCCTGAATGTAGGCGACTCAATCGCTTCTTCAATTACGTCGCCAACTTGCAATTCCGCATCGGTTTCCCGAGCTTTAGATAGCGTTAACTGACAACTGGGTAATTCTAATGGTTCATTGGTATCATCTACAACTGTCCAACGACGAAACGTTTCATAGCTTCCAGTCTTGCGATCAATCGCAACACGCACATCTACCTCCTCTTCTGCATAGCGCTTAGCAGCAACGGTAGCCAGTGCCACTTCAATTGCTTCAAAAATGACTTCTTTAACGACGCCTCGCTCGTGGGACATAGAATCAACAATTAGTAAAATTTCTTTATTCATATCACTAACCTCAGGGCTGGTTAAAATCCGCTATCAAATTAGCCTTCTCAATGTCGCTAAAGGGCACTTCAAGTTTGCTTTTTTCTAACTCCAGTAAAATCACTGAGTCCTTAACAGCAACGATAATTCCTGCAAAGTTACGTTGCCCATCGCGGGGAATTCGAAAACGTAATTTTGCTCTTCTACCGATATAACGCATGTAATGCTCAAGTCTAGTCAAAGGCCTGTCAAGGCCAGGAGATGAAACCTCTAAGTTGTAGCGACCGGCTATTGGATCTTCAACGTCTAAAACCACACTGATCTGGCGACTAATGGCTGCACAGTCATCTAAGGTGATACCATTTTGACCATCCACGAAGACACGCAACACCCCACCATGACGATGTTGACTTAATTCGCAGGCAACCAGCTCAAAGCCCATTGCTTTGATTGCGGGTTCCAGAATATCTTCGATAGTATTAACCCGGCTCATATCCCCTCAAAAAACAAAGAGGGCCAAAGCCCCCCGTAATTACTAAAAAACCCCATAAGGGGCCTTAAAAATTAATTGGTAGCGGGGGTAGGATTTGAACCTACGACCTTCGGGTTATGAGCCCGACGAGCTGCCAGACTGCTCCACCCCGCATCGACGGCATACATCTTAATGCAAAAAGCCATTGATAGCAAGGCTTAGTGCCTTCTTATACGTATCAGGAGCAGATTAGTTGCATTATGAAAAAGCCATGCGCGTTATTGTAAACAGCCAGCCTGGGAAAATACCAACCACCAGCGCAAATAACACATTTAACGAAAGTGCAATACACACAACTGGTGAACAGACCAGTGGCGCCAAAGAATGGCTTTTATCAAAGTACATAATCTTTACTACACGAATGTAATAGTAGGCACTGATAACTATAAAGCAGAGTGCGACAACAGCAAGCCATACAAAATGTGCTTGAATGAGTGCCTCCAGCACACTGACCTTCGCAATAAAACCAACGAGTGGTGGAACTCCCGTCAGTGAAAACATCAATATCAATATTAATAGCGCCAATAAAGGGCTGCGACTACTCAAACCTGCAAAATCAGAAATATTTTCACACTCAAATCCTGAATGACTCATCACCGTAAGAACACCAAAAGAAGCCACGGTAACGATAGCGTAGGTAACGATAAAAAACATTGCTGCAGAATATCCTTGAGCGGTTCCCGCCACAATACCTAAAAGCATATAACCAATTTGCGCAACAGTTGAATATGCCAATAACCGCTTTATGTTCGTTTGCAATAGTGCGGCAAGGTTTCCAATTAACATGGACAAAATAGAGAGCACAATTAACATATCCTGCCATTGCATATGAAGCCCTGGCATGGCTTGGGTCAGCAATCGAATAATCATCGCAAAAGCAGAGATTTTTACACCCGTCGAAACGATTAATGTCACTGAAGTTGGAGCGCCTTGATAGACATCAGGTACCCAAACGTGGAGTGGTGCTGCCCCTAGCTTGAAAGCGATACCTACCATAACAAATATAAGCCCTAGAACAAATATTAAGTTCGAGGGATCTGTTGCTCTGTGGGCTATAACTGCAAAGTTAAGACTGTGCGAGGCGCCAAAAACCATGGACATTCCATACAACAACATTGCTGAAGCCAATGCACCAACAACAAAGTATTTAATACTGGCTTCAGCCGAACCAACCTTATTACGCTGCATCGCAACCATCGCATAAGTGGCGAGGGATACTAACTCGACCCCCAAATATAAAGTCAAAAGACTATGAGAAGAAACAAGCACCATCATACCAAGCAACGTCAGCAAACTCAGTACGTGGAATTCAGTTACCGGAATTTTGCGATCTTGATTATAAATATAGGAGTAAATGAATGTAAAAAATAACGTGACATAAATGAATATCTTTAGGAAAGTAGCAAGTGGATCCAAAATAAAATTGCCAGAAAAGCTAATGGTGGTTTTACCCACATCGAAACTGTAAAAAGTATACCACGTAACCAGCGTAACAACGATTAAAGTCAATTGCGAAAGAAAAAACGGCAATGATTTGCACCGTGGGAAAAATACTCCTACCATTAATATCAACAGCGCCATGGCTAACACAATCAGTTCAGGTATTGCGGGAACTAAATTAAATGCTGTTGCTGTCATCTGATTAGCCTTCTAATTATATCTTTGTGCGCAGTGCCTGATGCAACAAGTTACCAATTGAATTGTGCATCACATTTAACAACGAGTGTGGATAGAGGCCTATCCACATCACACCCAAACCGAGTAGTGTGAAAATTAATTTTTCATTCAATGAGATACCTTTGAGGTGTATCACTGCTTCATTGACAACTGGACCAAAAAATATACGTTTGTACATCCAGAGCGTATAAGTCGCGGAAAGTACCAAGGTCGATGCTGCAAAAAACGTTATCCAAAAGCTTGACTTCAATAAACTGAGGATAACAAAAAACTCACCGACAAAACCTGAAGTTCCAGGTAAGCCGACATTAGCCATCGCAAACAACATGAAAAATGCTGCAAGATAAGGCATAGTTTTTACCACACCACCATAATCAGCGATACGATAAGATTTCATGCGTTGATATAAGATACTAAATGCAATAAACATCGCACCTGCACCAAAGGCATGGGTGATAATTTGCATCAAAGAGCCTGAAAGGCTCAACGCAGCAGTTTGCATGTCACCTGTTTTCTGTACTATCCAAAAAATTGCAAATGCTCCTAAGGTCATAAAACCCATATGCGACACTGACGAATACGCTAATAGCTTACGCATATCGGTCTGTGCTAATGCCATTAATGCGACATATACTATTCCAATCAGCGACAACACAATTAATAACCATTGAAAATAGTGCGACGCATCGGGGGTGATTGGTAGGTTAAAGCGTAGAAAACCATAGGCTCCAACTTTTACCATCAAACTTCCGATAATCACAGACCCCCCCAGTGGGGCTTCTGCAGTGGCATCAATTAACCATGTATGCATTGGCCACATTGGGACTTTGACCATAAAAGCCAGTAGAAATCCAATAAATAATAAAATTTGTGCAGTCATGCCGATTTTTAATGGAATAAAAGAGAGGATATCAAAGCTGCCTGAAAAGCTTTTGAGATATAAAAATGACACCAGCATAAAAACTGATCCAAAAAAGGAAATAATAAAAAACTTAATCGCAGCGTGAGAACGCCGCTGCATTCCCCAAATACCAATTGCTAAATACATTGGTATTAACATACCTTCCCAGAAAAAATAAAACAGAATTGCATCTAATGAGGCAAAAACTCCGATCACCGCACCTTGCATCATTAAAAAAGTCGCCAGATACTGACCAACTTTCTCTTGCGTTTTACCCCAAGAAGCCAGCACAACAATAAGCGTGGTAAATGCAGTTAGTACTATTAACGGCATCGAAATTCCGTCAACCCCTAAGTAATAATTAATATTAAGTGACTTAATCCAATTGGCTTTCTCAATAAATTGCATTCCCGATAAGTGATCATTAAATGCAATGTATAGCAACACACTAAATACCAAAGCAACCACTGCAATTAAAAGTGCAAGCACACGCGCATGATTTGAGTATTTTTGTTTATTTAACAACGCGACGGGAATTGCTCCGAAGATATTAATCCAGATCAAAATACTTAATACAGGTAGATCATTAAACCAAGCCACTACACCAACACCAACCAAATAATAAATGCCAAAACTACCAGTATCGTCAAAAATGCGTATTGATACAGGTACCCCGATTGCAACCGTCGAACCAAACGCCCCAAAAATGAAGCACCTCTGGCGGAACCTTCTATCATGAGGTTGTCGACAAAATTAACGTCTCCTCTTTTATAAAATAACTGACCTAGAAATCGCGTTCCCTTTACAAAGACAATGTTGTTAAAGGTATCAAAACCGTATTGGTTTACCAAAAAGCGATGTAACCATGGTAAATGGCGTTGTAAAAATTCTGGAAATTGTGGGATTACAATCACATTTAACCATGCAAAGAAAACACCACCAAATGCAGCATAAAAAGCCGGATCAACAAAAGCATGGCCGAGCATCACTCCGGCACCATGGAAACCTTTGGCCATTTGTGTCAGCACGTTGTATTTTGGTAGCACAAACACGCTATTACCGATTAGAGAGGGATGTGCATATAGGATCCAGTAGATCATTATCCCACCTATAACCGCGGCAGGCACAGCCAGCACAATTTGAGTAAGATACATTGCAGGGTGGGGTTCTCTTAACTTAGCTCGTAATTCAGGACTTATACGCTCGGTAGAGTGAAATGTCATGAAAAATGCACGAAAAATATAGTATCCAGTGACGAATGCTCCCAGCACCAAACAAACATACGCATAGGTGTGGCCAGGAACAATTGAGCGTCCAACTGCGTCAATAATCGAATCTTTCGAATAAAAGCCTGAAAAAGGAGGAATAGCGGCCAAGGCTAAAGCACCCACAAGAAAAGTTACATATGTAATTGGCAAGTATTTTTTGAGATTACCCATTTTTCGCATGTCTTGCTCATGGTGCATAGCGATAATCACTGAACCCGCTGAAATAAATAGTAGTGCTTTGAAGCAGGCATGAGTGAGCAGATGAAAAATACCTGCAGAAAATGCTGAGACTCCATCGGCTGCCATCATGTAACCCAGCTGTGACATTGTGGAGAAGGCAATCACTCGCTTAATGTCAAATTCGACGAAAGCTAGAATACCCGTATATAACGCAGTGGAAGCACCAACAATTAAAACCATCTCTAATGCAGGTAATGAGTACTCAAATAACGGTGACATTCTGGCTACTAAAAAGACACCGGCGGTTACCATAGTGGCCGCATGAATTAACGCCGAAATGGGTGTGGGACCTTCCATCGATTCGGGTAGCCAAATATGCAACGGCATTTGTGCTGATTTACCCATAGCGCCGATAAATAAACAAACACAAATAAAAGTGATTATATGCCAGGGCACACCACCAAAAATTGTAATCGTTAACCCAGTGAGATTATGAACACTGTGAAATACTGTGTGGTAATCTAAACTACCGGTATAACATAAAATTGCCGCTAAACCGATAATAAAACCAAAATCACCAACGCGGTTGACCCAAAAAGCTTTATTACCCCCTATCGCTGCGGATTCTTTGTTATAATAAAAACTAATTAGTAAGTATGACACTAAACCCACACCTTCCCAACCGACGAAAAGTTGAAAGAAATTATTAGCACTTACTAGTAGCAACATAGCAAAAGTAAAAAATGACATATAACAAAAGAAGCGCTGGTTACCAATATCATCAACCATGTAACCAATACTATAAATATGCACTAAAGTGGCAATGAATGTGACCACTAACATCATCGTAGCCGTTAGTGAGTCTATCATGAAGCCCATATTGAAGCGGAAGTGACCACCGACGCCCCAAGTGTAAATATTGCCGTAATAACCAGAATGGTGTAACACCGCTACGTCTTTAAAAACCAATATGGCGCAGATTAAAGACAATAACATCAAGGAAATAGTAACGACGTGAGCGCCAAATTTTCCAATTTTTTTAGCACCAAAACCAGCAACTATTGCGCCCAATAAGGGCGCAAATAGAATAATAAGTGTTAGATTTCGAATAAGCATTTATTATCCTTTTAGAGAATTCATTTCTTCAACGTTGATGGTGTTATGTTGTCGATAATATAATACCAGTATCGCTAGACCGATAGCGGATTCAGCAGCAGCAACGGTTAGCACAAAAAACACAAAAACCTGACCTGAAAGTAGCTGCAAATAGCTCGAAAAAGCGATGAAGTTAAAATTTACAGCTAATAACATGAGTTCAATACACATCAATAACACAATAAGATTTTTGCGATTAATAATCACGCCGATAATTCCTAAACTAAATAAGATAGCAGCTAATACCAGAAAGTAATTTAAACTAATCATGATTTCTCTGCCTTCATCTTTATAACTTTCAATCGACTTGATTTATTCGCACTTAACTGATCGCTAACTTTTTGTCGGCGTGTATTCGGTTTGCGACCATGAAAAGCGAGTGTTATGGCCGCAACAATGGCAACAAAAAGAATGGCTCCCGCGATTTCAAATGGGTAAACATATCGAGTGTAAATTAAGTGTCCTAACGCCTTAGTGTTACTGTAGTGTGCCGGCAAAGTAGCAAGTGCAGCGTGGCGAATATGACTGGCCCCAAGTGTCAAACTCAATGCCACCAAAAACAACAACCCAACCAGTAAGGTCGCTGGCAAGAACTTAACGAACTTTTCACGCATTTTTGATAAATCGACATTGAGCATCATTACAACGAATAAAAATAATGTCATGACTGCGCCGACATAAACAAAAATAAGCACAAGCCCCAAAAATTCTGCTTGCAGCATTATCCAAAGTATCGAGCTACAAAAGAAGGCTAAGACCAAGGATAAAACCGCTCGCACAGGATTGTGCGCTGTAATTACCATGATAGCAGCAACAATTAGAAAAATACTAAACACATAAAATATTATCTGATAAATAGGTATCATCAGCGATATTTCCTATCTTCTGCACGATCAGCGGCAATACGCTTTTCGTATAAATCACCAATCATTAATAATTTTTCTTTAGTCAAAATATTATCGCCTCTTTTATGTACGCTATAGTGCATTTCAGAAGTACACACAATCGCATCAACAGGACAAGCTTCCTCGCAAAGGCCACAATTGATACACTTGAATGCATCGATATCGTAACGCGTTGTGCGACGAGTTCCATCATCTTCACGTGGACCAGCTTCAATAGTGATCGCACAAGCAGGGCAAGTAGCTTCGCAAAGTTTACATGCGATACACCTTTCTTCTCCGTTAGGATATCGCCGTAGTCCCAACATACCTCGGAAACGCGGGGAGATAGGCATCTCTTCATCAGGATATTGCACGGTTATTTTCTTCTTATAGAAATAACTTAAGGTCAAGCGCAACCCTTTAAACAGTTCCCACAATGTAAAACTTTTTACGATTCGCCTTAAAAAATGACTCATCAAAACCAACCCGAAGCGTTAAAAACAATACAAAAGCTTAACACCAGCAACCAAACAATGGTAACAGGAATCAATACCTTCCAACCCAAATGCATGATTTGGTCATAACGATAACGAGGAAATGTCGCACGCATCCAAAAATAAATAAAAACAAACACACAAATTTTTAAGAAAAACCAAACCGTACCCGGAACCCAGGCAAATGCTTGCTCTAAACCTGGAATACCCTGAAAAGGTGACAGCCAACCCCCAAGAAATGCTAGAGACGCCACTGCTGATACTAAAATCATATTAGCGTATTCGGCTAGGAAGAATACCGCGAAGCCAATTCCAGAATATTCAACCATGAATCCTGCAACTAATTCTGACTCCCCCTCCGCTACGTCAAACGGCGAGCGATTTGTCTCTGCGACTGCAGATATCCAATAAACGACAAAAAGTGGCAGCAATGGCAACCAATACCAGCGCCAAATACCACCGGATTGGCTTAACACAATACCATGTAAGTTAAGCGTATTAGCAGCAAGTAATACACCAACCAACGCAAAGCCCATTGCAATTTCATAAGAGATCATTTGTGCAGCAGAACGTATTGCACCAAAAAAAGCATACTTAGAGTTAGATGCCCAACCTGCAACGATAATTCCGTAAACTCCTAACGAAGTAATAGCCACTAAAAACAGCAACCCGGCATTAATGTTTGCGAGATTAAAATGGTACCCAAAAGGAATCACTGCCCACGCCGCCAAGGCAGGCGCTAATGAAAGCACCGGGGCCAGCAAATAAAGATAACGGCTGGAAGCGGTAGGCACAATGAGTTCTTTCACCATCAACTTCAAAGTGTCGGCAAAGGGTTGTAACGTACCACGAAAGCCGACACGATTAGGCCCAATACGTGACTGAATATAGCCTAACACCTTACGTTCTCCCAAAGTAAGTAGCGCCACAAAGATAATAATTGGAATTAAAATGATAATAATTTTTAAAATAATCCATGCAAATGCGATCAGCTGTTGAATATACACAGGATTTTTCATGCCTGACCTCTTTGCAGTATAATTGGCCCCTGCCCACAACCAAAGCCTGCAGTCTCATGCCTTCCTGAGGCTAACCAAACTGTATTATCGGCCAAGTTATCATCAATACTTAATGGTAGTGAAATACTGCTCTTACCCTGCACTGCCATTACTTTTTGATTGACTTGAAATCCTAGCTTTTCAGCAGTACGGCTGTTAATAGCGAGTTTATTTGCTTCTTCTGGAAACACACTTTGCAACGGCTTAGCGCGACGAACCAATTGATCAACCTGATAAATTGACCAAGGCGCTAAACGCCACAGTTGTTGATCTGGCTCGACAACAGCTGTAAAGGGAAATTCACAAGGCTGATGCTGTGGCGCTTTTGTAAGCAACGCTTTTAATTCACTGCGTACTTCTTGCTGTACTTTATAATCATATCCTTTGAGGTTACATAAGTTACCCAACACACGCAGCACTTTCCACGCTGGCTTACTATCGTTTTCAGGGACGCTCACAGGCGCAAAGGATTGCCACCTTCCTTCCGCATTCACATAAGTGCCTCCTGATTCCGTGTAAGGGGCTACTGGCAATATCATATCAGCATATTCTTGCATAGCCATTGAAGCAAAAGGCGTCATACAAACAACAAAGTTAGCTTGTTGTAGAGCACGTAAGGCAGTGGCAGGATAAGCACAATCACTTTCTAGCTCCATATTCAATAACAAATACATTTTTGACGGCTTATTCGTCAACATCGCTTTGGCATGCAAACCGAGCTTTTCGAGTTTTTCTCCTGCTGGCCCACGATGAGGAATCGCACCCGCCAACCATGCCCCCGCACTATTAGCACCATCGGTGAGAACACCGATAGAAGCACCTGATAGCTTTGCAATTTGATGGGCCAAAGCGCGGATTTGTGCGCTATGGGGACTATGTAAGCCTTGTTCCCCGATAAAAATAGCAGCTTTGTCTGCTTCTTTGAGGGAGTTAGCAATTTTTTTGGCGATATCGGAAACGTTTTTATTTTGTAGTGCGCTCAAGATTTGCTGCAACGAAACAACTATCTGCTGGGGAGAGACAATCATTTTTTCTGCAAGCGGATAGTTAAAAGCGTAATCATAAGAGTTAATGGCACAAACAGTAGCCCCTTCACTACAGGCTTTATTAATCCGGTGGTTAATAAGCGGTTGCTCAAGGCGCACATGAGAGCCAATTAAGAGAAAAGCATTTTGTTTTTCAATTTCTGAAATTTTCAATCCACAATTCAAAAACTGCGGTAAATAGTTTTGATCACTGAAATCTTGCCAACGCATGCGATGATCGATATGTGACGATCCCAAATCACGCATCAAGCGTTGCAGTAAGTACATTTCTTCTAATGTTGAGCTAGGACTACATAACGCAGCGAGCAAATCAGGGTTTTCAGCAACAGTTTGTTTCAATTGTGTGGCCAATTGCTCCAGCGCTTCCTCCCAAGAAACTTCGCACCAAGTATTGTCACGTTTAACACGAGGACAACCAACACGACTCTCGTCATACAAACCAAAATGTCCGTAACGATCACGATCACTGATCCAAATTTCGTTGATTAATTCATTATTGCGCGGCACCGCTTGCATTACTTTACGTTGGAGCGCATATTCTTGCCCGCGAGTATGTAGGAAAATATTACTACCCACACAATCATGAGGACTGATTACAGGATGTTCACGATATTCCCAACCGCGGCCTTCGTATCGTGCAGGCTTATTGGTGAGGGCACCAACGGGACAAATATCAATGATATTGCCACTTAATTCAGATTTCAAAAAGTGTTGTACATAAGTTGAAATTTCTGAATTTTCACCACGTTCCAACACACCCAGTTCGGGTAGACCCGCAATTTCGTTGCCAAAGCGTACACAACGCGTGCATTGTATACAGCGTGTCATTTCAGTTTCAACTAGAGCACCGATATCTTGGGAAAATACTGAGCGCTTGGTTTCGTCATAATTGGAATAAGAACGACCAAAACCCATGGCAAGGTCTTGCAATTCACAAACGCCACCCTGATCACAAATAGGGCAGTCTAATGGGTGGTTGATCAGTAGGAATTGCATCACAGAGCGTTGGGCATCGAGTGTTTTTTCTGACTGAGTCAATATTTTCATGCCAGGAGTCACCGGGGTGGCACAAGCAGGTAGTGGTTTGCCAACTTTTTCTACCTCAACCAAACACATGCGACAATTGGCTGCGATAGATAATTTTTTATGATAACAAAATCGTGGGATATAAACGTTAAGCGCGTCAGCAGCCTCAATAATTGTCGTGCCTTCTTCAACTTTTATTTTTTTACCGTCAATTTCCAGCTCAATCATGCATGCACTTCCCATGTTTTACATGATATTCAAACTCACTGTAAAAATGCTTTAACATACCGCCCACAGGCCATGCAGCCGCTTCACCGAAAGCACAAATAGTTCGACCTTCAATACCTTTAGCAACCTTGGCAAGTTGTTCTAAATCACGCATCGTACCTTTACCTTTTTTAATTTGGTGCACTAAACGATAGATCCAGCCAGTTCCTTCACGGCAAGGCGTACACTGACCGCAGGATTCGTGCATATAAAAATGAGAAATACGCTCTAACACTTTAACCATGCAAGTGGATTGATCCATCACAATCACACCCCCTGAGCCTAACATTGAGCCTGCTTGTCGTATGCCATCAAAACTCATCTCGGTCTTCATCATGATCTCAGCAGGCAACACCGGCATGGAGCTGCCACCCGGAATCACTGCTTTCAGTGTACTACCTTCACGCATACCACCAGCTAATTCTAGTAATTTAGGAAATGGGATGCCCAATGGCACTTCATAGACACCTGGTTTCGCAACATGACCACTGACACAAAATATTTTAGTGCCACCATTTTTTTCTGGCCCCAAGTCCGCAAACCACTTACCACCTTTTTCTAAAATCACCGGCACGGACGCGTAAGTTTCAGCATTATTAATATTGGTTGGACGGCCATAAATACCGAAATTTGCAGGAAATGGTGGTTTAAATCGCGGCAATCCTCGCTTTCCTTCTAAAGAATTCATTAAAGCGGTTTCCTCACCACAAATGTAGGCACCAGCAGAGAAATGATTATAAATATCAATAGTCGTTCCGGTATCCAAAATATTTTCACCCAATAATCCTGCATTATAGGCTTCTAGCAACGCTGCTTCACAACGACCAAACGGTTCTGCAAACTCACCCCGCAAAAAATTATAAGCCACACTGGCTCCGAGTGTATAACATGCAATGGCAATACCTTCTAATAATTGGTGCGGGTTATATCGTAAAATATCACGATCTTTGAATGTCCCCGGTTCACTCTCATCGGAATTACAAATCACGTATTTTTGCCCAGGCGCAGAACGCGGGATAAAACTCCATTTCAGGCCTGTTGGAAAACCTGCACCACCGCGACCACGCAGCGAAGATTCCTTCAACTCATTGATAATTTCTTCAGGTGGTGTTTGTTCTTTAAGAATTTTTCGCCAAATTTTATAGCCACCAACACTTTCATAGGCTGCCAGTGTCCAGGATTTTTCCAGGTGTACGGTACGATAACAAACAGCATTAGTGAGCATTGAGTTTAACCTCCTGCTCCAGTTGATCGACAATTTTCAGTATTTTCTCCGGAGTCAAATTTTCGTGATATTGCTCATTATTGATTTGACACATAGGCGCACCGCCACAGGCAGCCAAGCACTCAACACGTTTTAAAGTGAATAAACCATCAGGAGTCGTTTCACCCATTTTAATCCCCAGACGATTTTCAAGGCACTCAACGATTTTATTTGAACCCATTAGATAGCAAGAAACATTTTCACACACGTTAATTTGGTGCTTACCAACAGGCTTAAGATTATACATATCGTAAAATGTCGCCACCTCATAAATCATGATTTCAGGCAATTGCAAATATTCAGAGACCGCTTTCATAGCAGCAGGACTTAGCCAACCAGCGTTTTGTTTTTGCGTAAATATCAAAGCGGGAACAATCACCGAACGCTTGTTTTCAACAGGATATTTCTTAAGCCACCGTTGTATTTCCGTTTTAACGGCATCACTTAATTCAAATTTTTCAGTATCTACGGACATTATCTGTCTATCTCACCAAATACAACATCAACGCTGGATAAAATTGAAACTAAATCTGCAATCATGTGGCCACGACACATCTCATCCAGCGCTGCTAAATGCGGATAACTGGCGGCGCGGATTTTAACGCGATACGGTTTATTAGCGCCATCTGAAATAATATATACACCAAATTCACCCTTTGGCTGTTCAACGGCGGCGTAAGCTTCACCAATGGGCACATTGTATCCTTCAGTAACCAGCTTAAAATGATGAATCATCGATTCCATATCATTTTTCATATGCTCACGTGGTGGTGGCGTGATTTTGTGATCATCTAACATCACCGGCCCAGGATTTTGTTTTAACCAATCAACGCATTGCTGCATAATACGATTTGATTGGCGCATTTCCTCAATACGCACCAAATAGCGATCATAACAATCGCCATTAGTACCAATTGGAATATCAAAATCAACTTGGTCATAGGCTGCGTAGGTCTGATTTTTTCGCAAGTCCCACACCACACCTGATCCACGCAACATTGGACCAGAAAACCCTAACTGCAATGCACGCTCAGGGGAAACAACACCGATACCCACAGTGCGTTGTTTCCAAATACGATTGTCGGTCAACAATGTTTCATATTCATCAACCAACTTCGGAAATCGTGTACAAAAATCTTCAATAAAATCTAATAAAGAACCTTCACGAGCAGCATTTAATCGCTTAATGTCTTTTTTATTGCGCCATTTTGATGGCTGATATTGCGGCATTTTATCGGGAAGATCTCGATATACACCACCAGGACGGTAATACGTCGCATGCATACGCGCCCCAGATACCGCCTCATAGCAATCCATGAGATCCTCACGTTCACGAAAACAGTATAAGAATAACGTTAGTGCACCGTTATCCAAAGAGTGCGAGCCCAACCACAGCAGATGATTTAAGATACGAGTGATCTCATCAAATAAGGTTCGAATATATTTTGCACGTAGCGGTGGCTCGATGCTTAATAATTTCTCAATCGCCATGACATAGCCATGCTCGTTTGCCATCATCGATACATAATCCAAGCGATCCATGTAGCCGATCGATTGATTAAACACTTTACTTTCTGCCAATTTTTCAGTGGCACGATGTAATAGGCCAATATGTGGATCGGTACGCTGAATGGTTTCACCATCCACTTCGATTATTAGGCGCAACACACCGTGTGCAGCAGGATGTTGCGGCCCAAAATTGAATGTATAATTTCTGACGTCGGCCATTATTCGACATCCTTATGGTAACGATTATCGTTGCGGATCACCTTAGGCACCAGCACACGCGGCTGAATACTGACCGGCTCATAAACGCATTTTTTCTTTGCGGCATCATAACGTAATTCCACCTCACCAATTAAAGGGAAATCTTTACGAAATGGATGACCCACAAAACCGTAATCTGTTAACAAACGACGCAAGTCTGGATGACCATCAAAAACGATACCAAATAAATCAAATGCTTCACGCTCATACCAGTTCGCTGCATTCCAAATATTGTTCACGGAAGGAACCACTGGTGGATCACCATCAACCAACGTTTTCAAACGAATACGTTGATTATTACTAAGGGACAACAGATGATAAACAGCAGCAAAACGCGGTTTATCCCAAGGAATAATTTGCTCTTGCTGGCCTTCAACATAGCCGCGACTATAGCCCGTGCCGGTTGTTTCATGGGTGCGCCAATGTGTAACACCATAATCCAGATAGTCGACCCCACAAATATCAATTAAAACCTCAAACTTAAAAGGATCTTCGTCACGCAAAGCAGTACAAACTGCTAACAAGTTATTCGGAGCCAACTCGACCGTCAACATACTATTGTCCATCACAATGTGCTGTGATAACTCACCAAAACGATCTGAAATCGCATCTTGGAGACTGGAATAACCCATCATTGCTGCTCCCTTCCTAATTGGTTGCGCTCAATCACTGTGCGATAGCGTATTTTATTTCGTAATTGCAACACACCGTACATCAAGGCTTCAGCAGTTGGCGGACACCCTGGCACGTAAACGTCGACCGGCACAATACGGTCACATCCACGAACCACAGAATAAGAATAATGGTAATAACCACCACCATTAGCACAAGAACCCATGGATATCACCCAACGAGGCTCTGGCATTTGATCGTACACTTTACGCAATGCTGGCGCCATCTTGTTAACTAGGGTTCCAGCAACAATCATGAGATCAGATTGACGCGGACTGGCACGAAAAAAGGAGCCGAATCGATCCAAATCAAATCGTGACGAGGCACAGTGCATCATCTCAATGGCACAACAAGCTAAGCCGAAGGTCATCGGCCACAATGAGCCGCCTCTAGCCCAATCGAAAACTTTCTCTACAGTGGTAAGGTGAAAGCCGTATTGATTATTGTCTGAGTTCATGAATTATTATTCCCACTCTAAAGCACCTCGTTTCCACTCATACACAAATCCAACAATGAGTATCAACAAAAACAACATCATCGCACCGAAACCGATCCAACCTAACCTTCGCAGCACAACCGCCCAGGGAAATAAAAATGCTGTTTCCAAATCAAAGATGATGAAGAGTAACGCAACCAAATAAAATCGCACGTCAAACGGAAAGCGCGTGTCTTCAAATGCCTCAAATCCACATTCGTAAGGAGAAAGCTTTTCTGAATCGGGTTTATGTGGAGAAAGTAAGCGACCCAACGTCAAAATTAATGTACCTAAACCAATGCCGATAAAAATAAAAACCAATATTGGAAAATAGTTTTTCAGCAATGTGCTCTCCTATACCTAAGTTTTTGATTGCGCCAATTGTATCATAATTCTCTAAAAATCCATCTGTAAAATTTTTGAATTAGGGATATAAAAATAATTTATCAAGACATTGGGTGATTACATAACTAGCAAAAAGGCACTTTTGATTGAAAAATCAATAGAAAGAAAAAACAATTTTAGTGAAAAAATGCAAAAAATGGTGCCGAAGGCCGGACTCGAACCGGCACGAGTTGCCTCACTGCCCCCTCAAGACAGCGTGTCTACCAATTCCACCACTTCGGCAATAATGATTACATCATTTGGGTGAAGGATTCTCAGCGGATGATGGTGCGCTCATTGGCTGTGTGGTTGAAGGTATGATTGCATGCTGCTGATTTCTTACTAAACGTGAGTTCAAGTAACCTAAAGCGATACTGGAGGCAAAAAAACCAGCGGCAAGGATTGCAGTCACCTTTAGTAGAAACGGAGTTGCGCCCACACTTCCAAACATAGTATTAGAAGCACCTGAACCAAACGAGGCTCCAGCATCTGCACCTTTACCATGCTGCAATAATACTAAAGCAACAATACTTACTGCGAATAAGACATGCACAATTAAAACTAACGATTCCACTGCTTTGCTATCTCTATAAACTGTTCTGCATCTAATGAGGCGCCTCCAACAAGAGCGCCATCGACATCAGACATTTCAAACAACGCCGCTGCATTGCTCGCCTTAACACTGCCACCGTATATTATTCTGACCTGCTGAGCCAAATCTGCATCAAACTGATTAAGCTGAGAGCGAATTGCTTCGTGGACTGCTTGAGCTTGTTCTGGCGAAGCCTGATTCCCCGTGCCAATCGCCCAAACTGGTTCGTAAGCAACCACCATATTTTCCAAACGTGCTGGATTATCCTTCATCTCTAACACGGCTGCAAGCTGATCTGTAATGATTTTGTGAGTTTGGTTGTCATTACGCTGTTTTTCAGTCTCACCAACACAGACTATGGGCTTTAATCCTACCATCAACGCTGCAAAACATTTCTCTGCAACGAGTTGATTGGTTTCATGATGATATTGGCGACGCTCAGAATGCCCAACAATAACGTAACGGCACCCGAAGTCTGTCAACATGCCCCCCAACAGATCACCGGTGAAAGCCCCCTCGCTGTGTTGCGGACTGATGTCTTGTGCGCCCCAGCTAACCTGGGTCTGAACTAATTCAGTTTGACACTCCGGAATAAATACACTAGGCGGAAATATTGCTAATTCTGCCAACTCAACTTGCTGGCAATGGGATTTGATACCCTTCAGTAGAGCTCGCACGGTGTCAAGCGAACCATTCATTTTCCAATTTCCTGCAATTAAGGCGCGACGACCCATACATTTGACTCCAACATGTGCCAAAATTGTGACTCAATGATTCTAGCTGAAACAAACCCATAAAAAAAGGACCGCTCGGCGGTCCTTTAAAAGTTAGGGTCCTTACATCAGACATCCTTGTTTGATACGGTTTTCCATAACCACAAGGACCCTATACATCTTACGACCCTAAGCTCTACAATGAGATCTCAAGGTTGCGCTCTAGAGTTTGCCGGGGACTTCCTTGCCCACTTGACCTGACTGAGGAAAGCTCAACTTCCTTGTTAACCAGCAAGCTCTAAACACTCACATTTCCCAATGAAGGGATTCTTAATATATCACTCAGATTGCATACAAAACACTCATTCTGCGCAAATAACAAGCTACTGACACCAATAGAAAATAACGAAAAGGATAAATATTAATTTATAAACAAAAGGTTATAGGGATGTCTCACAAGGATAAAAATATAATCAACAGAATTTAACTGACTAAAAAATGAGAATTGGCTTACATATTAATTCAAAGTATTCCTACAAACAGGAGAATTACAGAATCTTGAGAAACAAGAAAATCTAATCAACCATCATATTACCACAATAAATTGAGAAAAAAGAACAATAGGCCTTTTTCTTACAATAAAATACAAAACTATTATGTTGAGGATGGGCCACAGCAAAAAACCATCAAAATTGAATCAAGCTCATGCGACACTTTAAGATACATAAGGAATATCGAAACCTCTCCTAAACTACCTTTTAACCTAAAAAAAGCAGTTAAGCACAATTAACTCTAGAAAAAGCCGTTGAGCGCGATTAAATAGTGTAACAGTTTGATTAAACTCACGTAATAAAAATTATCGCAGTCAACCCTTTGGTGATGGGAAAAATTTTTATATAGCGAGATGAACCAAGATGTTATACCAAAAATAGAGAGCTAACTGCTTTTTCTAGGTTTAATAACTATATGGGCACGATGATGCTCACCCTGCAGTAAGAAGGCGTAATCCAAATTACCTTGCTGTAATGATAAATTAGCGGTAAGTTTTCCACGCTCTTTGGCGTCGATATGAAGCTTATCAGCAGTACTAATATGCAGTAGCTGCACTAGTGCCAATTCACCGGAACTGAGAGTTAGTACTCGCAAGGAGTTGGCAACCTTAGCATTGTTGAGAGAAAAAACTGTCGGCACTAATTTTGGAAACGCAGAGGCAGCTGCTCGGTTAACGTTTTTTTCTTGAATCCACTGAATTCGATATCTTTTTAAAATAGTATCAATGGGTTGATGTTTGACGATAAGCTGTGTGATATGCTCAGCAATTTGACGCACCCTCTGGTGTGCTTGCATTTGAAGCCAAGATTTTTTCACCTTATCTCTCACAGCAACAAAGTTTGGCGTGTGAGCAGCAAGATGACGATGCACCCGCAACACCAATTCGCCCCCACCTTCAAGAGAAATAACCGGGCTATTATTACCATCTTTTAATACATCGCTACTAAAAGCTGCGGAAACAACCTTAGCATTTGCCGTAATACCATTCTCACCACCTTTCCTAGAAAAAAATGTGGAGGTTTTCACACTCAAACCCAATACCTTGGCAGCAGGCTGTAGTGTCTCAGGGTCTGTGTAAGTTAAATTTGCCAGTTGATCCTGGTAGTGACTCAGCAATTGAGAAGTTTTTTGTTTTACTAAACCTGCTTTAATCTTCTGCTGCACCTGGCGCAACGACTGCTGCTTAATGGGTCGATAATGCAGTAAGCGCACAATATTCCAGCCATTTTTCGTTTGAAATGGCTGTGAAATATCACCTTGCTGCAAATGAGATAATACACTCTGCAATTTTGTGGGAATATTAAACGAGTTGTAATTTTGTGTGATGCCGGCTTGTGATTGGAATAATTTAGCGAAATCCTTGTCAGATACTATAGATTTTCTATATCGATTCACCGTTGTAGCTAATTTTTGCTTTTCCGCCACCGTAGCATTCTTGGGAATCGCAAAGAAAACACGCTCTATCTTCCAATTAGCAGTGGTAAGAAAGTTACTAAGGTTATTATCGTAATAATTTTTCACCATTGCCGCCGTCACCTTCACTTGTTTCGCAACAACATCGGGAGAAACTTGTAGATAAGAGATACTCACTTGCTCTGGAACACGGTACGCAGCAAGGTGTTGACGATAATAATTCTTCAGTTGCTGCCCGCTAGCATCCAAGCGCTGATCAACTACACTGGTTGGAATAACCAAATACCTAAAATCTCGACTTTGTTTAGTGAGGTCGATATAGGTTTTCAATTCATGAGGCAGCACGAAAGCCGAGTTTTGAATACCATTTTGCAATTGTGCAAACTTAACCCTATTCGCGATATCGCTCAGAAAACCCTTTTGTGTCATGCCGGAAGCATAAAGATAACGTTGAAACAAATTAGCTGAAAAATGCCCATCCTGCTGAAATACCCGCTGGTTAACGATGACTTGCGATAACTGATTTTTCCCAACAAAAAAGCCTGCTTGCGACACCATACTGAGCACAACATGATTATCAATCAAGATATGTAATACCCGCCTTTTAAGAGCTTTATTTTGCTGCGGTGTCAATGGCTTACCTGTTTGATGCAATAGTTGGTTTTGCATAAGTCGATACAAATGCATCACCATACTGTCGGTAATCTTTAGACCATTGACCGTTGCAACAACGCGGGAAGCACTGTGCATATTACTGAGATAACGCTGTACACCCCATAAAATGAACGATGCTGAAACGATCAGCGTCACAACGACAGCTGCCCAACCCTTGATATACTTATTAAATGTTTGCAACACTGCAGATACACCACTTTAGAACAGCAACTTAAAATGCTGTTGCTGCAATATACACCACTGAGATCATTGCGGGCAAGCGACCACTTAATCTACGTTTTATCAAAATGGAAGTTCAATTTGCTCCAGGACTATCGCGATTATTATTAAAATTTACCAAGCTCCTTTTAAATCAGCCTGAAAAATATTTAAATCATTTGATCAAAATTATGTCTGCACCTGACCAAGCAATATTCAATGATCCAATATACCGAAGGAATATACTTGCTAACCTTCGCGAAGCATATCAGCAAGGAGAGAACTGTTGTTTTCCCCATGGCCGTTCGATCCTAAAAAAATTACCACTCCAACGACAATATAGCATGGACAAGAAGACAAACAAATTCCTCCTTCAAATGCAGAAATATATGATAACCTATCACCAAATGCTGAATTAATACTGGTTGCAGGTGAAGAACATCACTCACTCATTCGACACAAGATTGATGCAATACTAAATCGTCTTAAATAATTGTTACTGCTATCAAAATAAATAAGTGGTGGATAAAGAAGCGACTATCAATGACAAAGATGGTAATGTTATTTACGCTCAACGGCTTTTTCTAGGTTAAGCTCTGTGACTCAAACCGACGCTACGACTCTATCGCACAGCAACCAAATTATAGATAGACACAACACAGTCACGCCAAAGTGATAATAGTTTAAATCATTATATGGTATTCTTTCAAAGTATTTTTTATTATTTTTCAAATAATTCATATCATACTCTCAAACTGGACCTCAAACTGGTAAATTTTTTTTCAATTTTTAAGAAATATTTAATCTTGGAGTAGTCATAATAAATATTCAGAATGTTTTTAAGGAATAAAAATAACTGCAATAAGTTCACAAAAACATTTTAAAGGTAACCCAGGCATGAGAAATACTACAAACAACGAAATCAATAATTTACCACTATTCACTCATCCCAGAATCAAAGACCTTTACCTGAAACTACAAGCCTTAAAGCAATTTCTTGAAAAATTTAAAGTAGAACTAAGCAATGATCCTAATTTCATTATAGGTATGGATGAGGAAGACAATATTTCACCACGATTAGAGCAATCACTAGAATTAATTACACAGGTTGATAAAGAACCTACACCAGATCGAATTTTTTTGGCCTTGAACTATATTTTTTGCTCATTTGCCAATCTTCATCAGCATCCAAAGATTAAAAAAAAATATTTTCGCTCGTTTACCGAAACATTTGCATTAGTTAACAAAAATACTGACGACTTCAACCAACATATCATAGCAGTGTCAGTTTGGTTTCTCGAAGCAGCAGAAATCACGAAGATAAACCCAAAAACATTGGATATAAAACCTGGAGATACAGTTAGAAAACTGCAGCAGGAAATTAATATTGTTGAACGAGAGATAACCGAAACGCAAACCAAAATAGCCGCAGAAAAAGAATCAAATCGCCAACACACTCAGCTCAAAAAAAACATTCAAGCACTCGAAGAGCGGTTAGAGAAGAAACAGGATTTCAAATTATTATCAGAACCAAGACGATTTTCTCCAATCATCAGAACAGAAAAAAAGGCCGCAGAAAATTCTCCAGGAACTGATCCCAATTCTGACAAAACTGTAGATTCAGCCGATGAAAAAACAGTTACAACATCAACAATAAAGCTAACCATTGCAGCACTTAACAAGCAACTTTGCAATGCGATCCAAAATATTCTCAACACAAAAAAATATGGAAGTCATAGGCATTACCAATTTTGGAATAATTTTCAACAACGACTATCAAAACAACCAAACATAAGTGTGCAAGTTGAACTCAGAAATTTTCTGAATAATCAGAATAAATTTCTCAACAGTTTCTTATCTACAGAAATATCACAAGAAATCGCAAAGCAATTAGGTCAAGAAGATGGAAACTTACTTATCTGGCTTGACAGTATTTATACTGTCTCGGAATTTACAACGATCGATGACACAACTACAAAGATAAGCTTACACACTTTGAGACAAAAACTTGAATTTCAGAAACAAGAATTAAAAACTAATAAAAAAGCACTAGATACAACGAGACAATCTGCACCCTCTGATGAAGATAGTGAAAATTTGGTAAAAAAATACAATGCACTAGAAAGACGACTCAATAAAATTACTATTTGTCAACATATCACAAATGAACTACAAACACCGCAAACACCACAACTAACAGAAACCATAAAAAATGCAATTAAAATACTTAATGAATCTGAAAAATTTCAGGAAAACACTATATTGAGTGAAATGACTCAACAAAAATTACAACAAAAGTGGACTGAGTCTAGAAAGCAGCTATCAGAAAAACTACAGAAATTACTCCACGAAAAATGCAATCAAAAAATAAATGGCCTCAAAAATATTGGCAAACCCACTTTAGACAATGCACTACGTTTTGTTAAAAACAAAACGGATTTAGAAGAATTTACTACACAGATTCCTCCAGCTTTTACCGAAATAAAAAATACAGCTGAAAATGCATTACAAACAGCAAGCACACAATGGCAGGAGTTTACCACTACCAAATTGAATGGAGTAATAACGACAACTCTTACAAAAGAAAAATTAACCGCAGCTGAGTGGAATGATTTAGTGAAAGTAGTGGGTATTTTATTGCAGTGTGAGCTTAGTGGAGACAAACAAAAGCCTATTGAATTACTAAAATCGCACTTAACACTTGAAAAACAGCCTGAAACTCCTGCTCAACCTCGTTTCGAAAAAATATTGAACCAAAGCTATGAAAATTTTCCACTGGGTACACGCCACGCGTATACACATATTTCAATTTTTATCGAGGCTCTGCATTCGTTAGAAGCACGTCTTGATAGTATTCGAGGGATAAAATCTCTAACCATAGATTTTGAACAATTGATGACAAAGCATGAGGAATATCATCAATCGTTATTAAAATGCGTTACGGAAAATAACACTAAAACCCAATCCAAATTTAGCGAAGGCGATATAAATACCCAAATTACTCTCCTCAATAATTCTATACAACTGTTAAAGAGTATTTCAAAAAAAGTCAAAGAAAATCGTCTCCCTCGCTACCAGGCAGCTTGGAAAACACTTGAAACAGTGCAACGCAATTGGGTGAATACAGGACATCCACAATTGTTAAAGAATTATGCCATCGGCCTTGAGAAATATTTGGACAAATGGATCGCAAAATTAGAGGCCCTCAAACCGACGCTCTCAAAGAATACCACAGCGTTTGAAATTATAGGCTCTGCTTTAGAGTCTTTTCACGACTACAAGAAAGAGTGCACTGAGTTAAAAAACGCTCCAGATCTTTCCACAAAACTACAGCAGCTAGAAACATTAAGAGGAGCAGTATCACAAACTGCGAAAAGTAATTTTAGTGATGCCAATAAATCCACATCAGATGGTGGCTTAATACATCACTCTTTATATGGAATCGCCATAAAAATAGTGAGATTTGTGGGATGGTTGGTGACATTTAGTTGTCATTTTAGAGATAGCACATCGCGCTTCACACTCACACACAAGCTACTTGGAGAATGCAGTAATGGAATAAGCATTTTTGGAACATTACCGAAGAAAGATTCACACACAAAGCCGGAGAGTTTTCCCGCAGCAACACCTATGGAGATGAAATGATTTTACAGAAGCTATCCGGTTGTTAGCATTATGTTTTTTCGACCCAGTCGTCAAATTCTTGTAAATATTCCTTTCCTTGGTCAGTGATATAGTAAAACGTTATCGGTCGTCCAGTCGCTTCGTTGGTCACTTTCATGAAGTCAAGAAGACCTTTTTCCACCAACGATGACAGTGCGGTGCTACGTTCTTCTTTGGGTGCATTACGTATCTTTAAAGATAAATCCGTTTTTTGCACCTTTTTTTTACTACACATTTTAAGCAGCTTACGTTGGAAATATGATAATTTTTTTAACTCCATAGACCATCCCACCGTACAATATTTCAAGAGTAATTTTTTTAACGTACAAAAAATTCACCGACAAAAATACTCGCAGCACATAAAAGAACATCTATGATAAATATGATATAAAAAAATAGCAAACCTAAAAAAAGTCTTGTAATTGTCTTGATTTTATCTGACAATTTAGCTCTGGTTGATTATTTGGAAATGTTACCAACAATTCTTCAAATATATCCTAAAGTAAGCGCACCCACCTTGTAGCTGAAATACAAGGCAGGCGCTAAACACAACAACCTAACCATGGGAGGTCATCATGTCTGATAACGATTCTAAACAAAACGGGCACTCTCGCCAAGAAAAGTCTAAAACGTACACGATACGCTTCACCAAAGCACAATGGAAATTGTTTTGGGAATGGATGTTGCTTGCCTATAGCCTTTGTCGGACGGTGATCGATGAAAATACCCGCTCTCCGCGCTCGCAACGCTTCCATCGACTTAACATGAAAAGCAAGGCGAAACGCTGGCTGAAAATTGCTTCACGCCTTGATCGAGAGGTGTTTAGTCGAGTAAAAGAGGAAATTAACAAACCCAATTAACCACCAGTTGCGTATTTTTTATCACAAGCATCTCATAGATGCTCAAAAATTCTAAGAATTTAAAAACCCCACTGTTACATGTCAAGGTAGAGTCGGCAATCGCATGAATCAAGCGGCATTGGCTTCACTGCAGAAAGAGGAGGACCCATAACCTAACACACCACCGTGACTTCTTTTATATGCGATGCATCAAGATAGTTCGTGTGAAGATAAAATAATCAGTGCAATCCGTTATTGACCCACCTCACTGCCTTTTCTAGGATTATTTAAAAAACAACTGAAAAAACTTGCTATGCCGAATGCTATTTTTTCCATTTTTTAATATTTTTTTAATCTAATGAGGGGCATAATATTATAGGCTGAATAAAAAGGAGAATCAAACATGATGCCATTGCGTCCTCCCGTTAGATAGACAATAGATATATGAACCTAGGTTCATGAGAGCAATAGCTGGTGTAGTGTCTCCCACGCCACCATCATTAGTCTCAAAATGGTTTGTATTCGTAAAGTCAGCAAGCAGTGAAAAGTATTTAAGAATTCGGCTAGTTTAAGTTCTTTATAAAAATGAGGGGAAATATCTTTATGCGATTATATCATGTTAGTGATCAATTCAGAAATGATAATAATCGAAACGAACACTGGCAGCTAATTAGAGAGAAATCCTTAGCATATGGGTCAAGTGCTATATTGGTCTCTCTTGGAATTTGTGCAATCGTAGCTGGAAGTCATCGCCTCTCTCAGGATTATGATACAGGGCGTGGGAAAACATATATCATTATAGGCAGCATTATGCTCTTGTTAGGGATTGGTGCATCAAGTACTTATGTCTATCTTCGCGAGAGAAATTGCTGGAGCTTACTGTTCCCAGGGACATCAAATCAAACACACAATCTTCTTCAAAACCTATCCGATGAAACTGATGATAGAAAAGTCTCAGAAGCAGGACTATAGTGATTTTTCCTTATTCTATTGCATCATTTTAGCTCGAAATTTGCACGATTTCGTTATTACTACGCAACTTACTTCACTCTTAGGCGTTTCATAGCGAATAGTGACGCATCGCCCAAAGACACAACGCAGCCACAATCAATACAAAATTAATGACCGCAATGAATGCAAAAATACAACTTTGCGCTGCCCAGGGCTGCGTTAATCCCACCCACAACGATACCCCGAAGCTAATCAGTGAAAGCGTTGTCACCACCGTACACCCTCGGTGCCATACTGTGTGGGTTATTGCTTTTTTTAACTTTATCAAATAACTCATGAGCAAGAACCTCTGGAAGTGACTGCATCACGGGAGCTACCGATCAATGCATCGTAAGCCCTCGAGAATCTCCCCTTGGAATTTGAGTGATCATGATAGTCTTCAACC
>CAWUIH010000009.1:0-42195 GCA_963922495.1 uncultured Coxiellaceae bacterium
AAGGTGGGGCCAATTTAAATTACTAAGTGGGGCCAGGCCGGGTTACTAAACCCAACACTCAAGTTTTTACACAGAAAGCGTGGAAAAGAGGCGATGGAAGAGATTAATATTATTCCGCGTTACAGTGGGACAATTGTTCATGACTGTTGGGCATCCTACCTATCTTATGATCACTGCTCACATGGGCTATGCGGTTCACATATACTCCGTGAACGGACATTTGTTATTGACTCAAACAATTATCGCTGGGCGCTTAATGTAAAGAAATTACTGCAGGAAGCCTGTAGCACAGTATCAAAAAAGAAGAATAAGAAGCTAAGTAAAACTCAATATGCAAAACTGCAGCGTCGCTATAGAAATAGTCTAACGCGTGGCGAAGCAGAATTGCCGCCCATCCTGAGGAAAGGCAAGGGGCGTGGCGGGAGAATCGCCAAATCAGACGCGCACAATCTTCTAGAGCGCTTAATAAAACATAAAGAAGCTGTTCTATTGTTTGCTCGTGACTCCCATGTCGCGTTTACCAATAATCGTGCAGAGCGAGAACTGAGAATGGCAAAAGTAAAACAAAAGGTATCTGGATGTTTTCGATCAGAGAAATACGCGCATGCTTACTGCCGAATTTCTAGTTACTTACAAACTATGCAAAATAAAGGAATTAATCCGTTAATTGCAATCCAAATGGCATTCTCAGGTGAAATTTATCAATAGGAGTGAGTAGTTACCCAAAAACAAACAACTATTAGCCAGACACTTTGTCAGTGCGACACATGAGCGGTCAAGGTCATGATCCCTGATAGCGCCGCTACCGCCACCACTAACATCCCTCCAAACCAAATCTTCAAATCTCGTTTCACCACTTCAATTTCAACTTTCAAATCTTTTTTGACTGTCTCAATCTTAAACTCAAGTGTCTTTTCGACTTCTTTTAAATCCCGTTTACTCACCAACTGATCTTGAACAATTGATAAGAATGTCTCTGCCTGTACTTCAGCTTGCTCCTGGGTAAAACCCGCTGCCAGCAGTTTTTGGCATAACTTAGAGTATCGAACGGTATCGGGTCTTTTTTCTGTGATCGGGCCATAGGTATTTTCCTGTTCGCAATCGCTCAAATTATCATATCCGTGGTTACTATACTATTGTGCTGATGTTGTAAAGGATACGATGCTGCAACTATGATGATATCAAAACCGCCCTTTCAAGAAAACCCACGTACTGAGCAAGGTGCATGCAATTCACGAAATGAAATATGACCTAAAGCGCGGTAATGAAATTCGTTAGTTGCAAATATTAAAAATACCGATATTATTCAATTGGACGCATAATTCAAAGTAACCTCTTGTTTAACAATTACTTTCTCACTAAATCTATTCTAAATACACATGAATAAACAGTATAATTTGTTCATTTATTTTTCTAATTTTATAAACTCATGCTGCTCCTTATTTGTTTCGCTTTAAATAAAGGAGTCTTAACACCACTGCTTCCAACATTTCAAAACTTATTTTTATTCACGAAGGCTGTTAGGATACATAATGACTTCGTATATTATAGTGAGAAAACTCTAAAAAAAATCGTGATCACATAAATTTCTAATAATGATTATTCATATTTATAAAAAAGAGAGGGGCTTTTTATGAAGAGTTACTTGATCTCGAATGGAGTCAGTTGTTCAATTCAATTCTGAATACTATAAACTCCATCCAGGAGGTAGTAAATTTCTCACTATAGTTTTTAAAATAACTTTTGATTGAACTAGTGGAACAAGATTATTTTTAGGTAATAGAAAAAATATTCCTATCAGTAAGAGATAGGCAAGTAAATATCCTATTTTGTTTTTGTTACTATATATTGACAAGGCTGTACCAAATGATTTTTTTAACCTGGCCCCATTTAAGTCGACACTGTATATTTCATCAAGCAATAGGTGTATTAAAAAACCGAATAGTAAGAATAAACCACATAACCACGAAAATAGGGTATTATTCGTTGCCATATCAGCTATGAGCACTACGATTCCTGAAAAAATTAGTCCAACTGGAAGAGAATGTATAACGCCACGATGAACACAGAACTTCGATAGTACGGGTCTAATATAATTTTTAATTGATATAAAAGTTGACGCTGCAAGAAACAGTGCCAACAAAACCCCCAGCTTATCAAGGAAGGAAAATAATAGTATCAAAGAAATAATAATACCAAGTATATTAAACGCCCACTCAACAGCGGTACTGTGAGGGGAATCGATATCTGGTAATATACCTCCGGTTGATCCAAGCATAATTAACAGAAGAGTTTGTGGTATATTCGAGAATGATACGATATAAGCACCGAGCCCCGCCATCAAACTTGCCCCTGCAGCTACAGTAACATGGACCTTAAAATTTGCCATTATTTATTCCCTTATTATCTTCATCTTTAAAACGATTATAACTGAGCCAATATCAAAAGTTCAAGGAACTTGGTAAGACGGCTTCCTGGTTATACCAAACATGATAAGCACGATGACGATATTGCGGCTATCGCTGTATCACTCAATCCAGTGACCATACAACTGAAATAGTAGTCGATGATGAGGAAAAATGTTGATCCTCTAGCAATGTTATAACAAGTGCTTCCTCACCTATCGGAATTTAATTATAAAAAGAAACATCTCTTTTTTGTACCGTTGGAAAAATTTTGTTTCAATTCATATCAAAGCTATAGATAATTTAGAGTGGCAAACAGTACAATCGTCATTTCCTATACTTAAGGGGCTAAGGAAAAAAGTTTTAGACAACAACACGACAGCTATTCAACCAGAATTTGATACCAGGGTTACACGACACACAGTGGGAATTTATTTTAGTTATCTTAAAAACACCCTACAACCTCAGATTACTTTTCCTAAACAAATACTGTCTCATTTTCCCTGGCACATTCCGCCAGGGCATTCGGCCTCTCGCACTTTGCAAGTAACAAATGATTATCCAGGATAATACATTCTATAATACTGAATTCACTTTAGCGTGATCAAACGCTCGAAAACTAAGCGCCTCAGCAATATGTGGCTGGAGAATTTTTGTGGATTCGGCTAGATCAGCGATGGTTCGCGCCAATTTTAAAATACGGTGGTACACACGGTTTGATAATTGGTAATGCTGAATAGCGCGCTGCAAGAATTGCTGTTCGGATGGACTGATATCGCAGCACTGTTCAATATCCGTAATACTATAGTGTGCATTGATTTTTTCTGAGCGCTGCTGCTGCAAATCCCGCGCTCGAATCACTCTTTGGCGCACCACCTGACTATTTTCGGCATTTTTATCAATGCGACTAAGCGTTGCGATGTCCTGCCACGGCATCTCCACATGCATATCTATTCTATCCAACAAAGGACCAGACAAACGATTACGATAACGCTGCACCTGATCTTCAGTGCAACGACAGCGCCCACTTGCGTCCCCAAAGTACCCACATGGACAGGGATTCATTGCCGTCAATAGTTGAAAGTTTGCTGGAAAACTAATTTGATGACCAGCTCGTGAAATCGTTGCGATCTTACTTTCTAACGGCTCACGCAGCGATTCCAGCACAGTACGAGAAAATTCTGGTAATTCATCTAGAAAAAGTACTCCGTGATGTGCTAATGAAATTTCACCGGGTTTTGGCGGATTGCTACCGCCAACCATAGCGGGAGCAGAAGCGGAATGATGTGGTGAACGAAACGGTCGCTGCTTCCAATGCTGAACATTAAAACCTTGATGACTGATCGAATGAATAGACGCAACATCCAATGCCTGCTCCAAACTCAGTGGTGGCAAAATACCGCTGAGACAAGAGGATAATAGCGTTTTGCCAGTGCCTGGAGGCCCAACAAATAAGCAACTGTGTCCACCTGCTGCAGCAATTTCGAGTGCCCGCTTACCGCAGGCTTGTCCACACACAGTGCTGATATCAACCACAGGTTGTTTACACTCCATGTGATGATACTGCACTTGTTCAAGTTGGCTAGTGTTATTCAAATGTGCCACTACTTCCAGTAAATGATTGGCGATACAACAGTGATTATTCGCTTGCAACGCGACTTCGGCCTTGTTTTCAGCAGCAATGATTAAGCGGCGCTGATGTTTTGCAGTGGTAATCGCAAACGGCAATGCACCTTGAATGGAACGCAACGCACCCGAAAGTGCCAACTCGCCGGCAAACTCATAGCCCTCACAAGCGTTTTTGGGCAATTGATGCGAAGCTGTTAGAATACCTAACGCAATCGCCAAATCAAAACGCCCACCCTCCTTCGGTAGATCAGCAGGAGCTAAATTAACTGTAATTCGCCCCAAAGGAAACTCTAATCCCGAATTCATAATCGCACTTCGTACTCGATGACGGCTTTCCTTGACCACTGTTTCCGGCAAACCCACGATAGACAAACTAGGAATACCTTTAGAAATATGTACTTCAACAGTAACTAGTGGTGCATCAATGCCTCTCGACGCACGACTATGAACAACAGCCAGTGACATAATAAATTACTTTTCAAGTTGTTTGAGTTTTTTTTCAAGCTCTTCAAGCTTGGCGCGAGTTCGTGCAAGCACCTTAGTTTGGGCGTCAAACTCCTCACGTGTCACAAGATCCATTTTATTGAACCCTTGTTGCAACACTGCGCGAAAATTTTTTTCGATGTCTTTAGGAAGATTTTTAGCACCCTGAGGAACCGCATCAAGCAACATTTTGGCTAAGTCATTAATTTTTTTCGAATCAAACATCTTTTTTCCTTTTGTGAAAATCAGTATTGTTGATAATACATCATAACGCAAAACACCAGTACCGTTGTGTAATATCGATTTTGTTGTAAAATTCTCTGACAATCATTTATTACCGTAGGCTCAATGATATGATTTACAACACTGTCTTAGAGACGATTGGCAAAACTCCATTGATCCGCCTGAATCGCGTCACGGCCCATATTCGCTGTGAAATCTATGCTAAATGCGAATTTCTTAATCCAGGTGGTTCAGCCAAAGACCGTATCGCTGCCGCGATGATCGACGCTGCAGAGCAAGCTGGGAAAATCAAACCCGGCGACACCTTGATTGAACCAACCTCTGGCAATACGGGTATCGGCATCGCATTGGCGGGAGCTGTCAAAGGCTACCAAGTGATTATTACGCTACCAGAAAAGATGAGCCAAGAGAAACAAGTGGTACTTGAAGCCTTAGGTGCAAAAATTTATCGCACACCCACGGAAGCAGCCTATGACCATCCCGACAGTCATATTTCACTGGCGAAGCGATTACGTGATAAAATGCCTAATGCACATATACTCGATCAATACGCTAATGCGGCAAACCCAGAAATTCATTACCACACCACCGCCCAAGAAATGTTGGATGATTTAGGCAACGACATTGCTGCTGTCGTCATGGGGGTTGGTACCGGCGGCACTATCACAGGTGTTGCCAAAAAATTAAAATCCGTTAATCCTAAGATAAAAATTATTGGAGTGGATCCTATCGGCTCTATTCTAGGAGGCGGCGATGAGGTGAAGCCTTATCAAGTTGAAGGTATCGGCTATGATTTTTTTCCTAATGTGCTCAATAACGATTTGATTGATAAATACATCAAGTGCAATGATAAAGATTCTTTTTTAATGGCTCGACGTTTGATACGTGAAGAAGGCTTACTAGCCGGTGGCTCTTCCGGTTCTGCTGCCTGGGCAACCCTAGAAATAGCGAAACAATTTAAATCCGGAGATAAAATTATTGTGGTGCTACCCGACTCCATCCGCAATTATTTAACAAAATTTGTTGACAACCATTGGATGAAAGCAGAAGGTTTTTTATGACAATTCAAAAGAATAAGATCGAAACTCAAGTCATTCACAGCGGCCAACACCCCGACCCATCGACTGGGGCAGTGATGACGCCTATATATGCAACATCCACCTACGCTCAAACCAGCCCTGGAGAACACCAGGGATACGAATATTCCCGTAGTCACAATCCCACACGATTTGCCTACGAACGCTGTGTTGCCGAGTTGGAATCGGGTTTTCGTGGTTTCGCCTTTGCTTCTGGGATGGCCGCCATAGCCACTATCCTAGAATTACTAAAGCCCGGTGATCATGTTGTAGCGGCCGATGATGTATATGGCGGGACCTACCGTTTATTTGAAAATGTTCGCAAGCGTTCCGCAGGGCTCAATTTCTCTTTTGTTGATTTTACCAATATTGAAAACATTAAAAATGCACTGACGCCACAAACTAAGATGATTTGGCTGGAAACCCCAAGTAACCCCCTATTAAAAATAGTTGACCTTGAAAAAATTGCTGCACTGGCAACAGAAAAAAATATTATTTCAGTGGCCGATAACACATTTGCCACCCCAATTATTCAACGACCACTGGAACTGGGTTTTAATATCGTCACTCACTCCGCCACAAAATATTTAAGTGGGCACTCCGATGTAGTCAGTGGCGTAGCCGTTGTCAATAATGAAAAGTTGGCCGCAGAACTCGCTTACTTACAAAATTCCATCGGTGCAGTAGCTGGACCATTCGACAGTTTTTTAGTATTGCGTGGCATCAAGACACTGAGTTTACGAATGCAGCGCCATAGTGAAAATGCCATGATATTGGCACGCTGGCTACAACAACACCCCAAAGTGAAACAGGTGCATTATCCAGGACTAAGTAACCATCCACAGCATGCTATTGCTAAAAAACAAATGCATTATTATTTTGGTGGTATGATTTCAGTTGATCTAGCGCTTGATTTGCAACAAACCAAGACGATGTTGTCACGCTGTAAATTATTCACACTAGCAGAAAGTCTTGGGGGGGTTGAGAGTTTAATTGAACATCCCGCCATAATGACCCACGCCTCAATCCCCGCAACAGAACGCGAAAAACTTGGAATAACTGACGGTTTTATCCGCCTTTCAGTCGGGATCGAAAATGTGGAAGATTTACAGCACGATTTACAACAGGCGCTGGGTTAAACCTAGAAAATGAAGCAAAATATTCTCACGTGAGTCGACTGCCTTCAAATCAGCTTTCTTGCTAATCAACGTGGAAACTTTTTCGACTTGGTTTAAAGCAACTGCATGAAACAATATAGTTTGACTCGCTTCATCTCGTTGTTGTTTATTTACTTTTCCTGATAAATGAGTATAAAAAGGTAAACAACGTTGATAAAAACAGTAATCCTGTATTGGTTGTTGCTTTTACGCTTGCAGCCCATATCCAAAGAGAGGCATCTGATTTCTAAAACCTCAATTTAGCTTACAAAAACATTACAAATCAATCTATTACCAAAAAAAACACAGTTTAAGCGAAAAAACGGGCCTGATTCGGCCCGTCAGGAAGTCATTTATTGGTGTGAGCTGGATCATTATGTTGAACAATAAAAATAGGTTGAATGATTTCCGGCGTAAAACCAAAATCAACATGGTTCCAAGGCGCCAGTAGTTTTTCACCTTCTAAAATCTGTTGATTCATGATGCTGTCTACGTTCCAAAACATATCTTGCATAAAACGAGATTCACGCGCTTGATGCTTGACGATCTGCTCATAGAGTTTTTTGGTCTGCTTGTCAGACAACTTATTCCCATTGTCATAAGCAACCACTTTGACATCCGGTTTGCCATTCTTACCTGTCACAGAATGAACAAATACTGCTTGCACCTGTGGCTTATAGTAGGCCTGCAGTGCTTCCTGATACTGTCCGCGATTAAGCCAACCCACTTCGCCATTCTTGGGGTTTGCAACTTTCACCCAATCTTTGTCTTTATGAAAGATTGCTACTAAATAAGTCGATGGAGAATCGGACTCAACAAGCTTTGCTTTCAAACTGGGAGAAGTGTAAATATTCACCATCGGCTGGTGTATGACTTTTGATTTGTCTTTATCATGCGCCGAAGCAATTTCCACACCAACTGCTGCGCAACATATTGAAATTAATAATAAAAGAATAATGCGTCGCATATTACCTCCAAATATCTTATAAAAAAATACGCTACTATTATACCATTTAGTGATAAAACACAAACCTTATTAAGAATATCCAGTGCAATTTGCAAAAAATTTTATTACCATGACTGCTTTGTAACGTAAATAGACATTTAGCAACATTATGACGAGTACGCACCTATTCACTTCTGAGTCCGTTTCTGAGGGACACCCAGACAAATTAGCAGATCAAATTTCTGATGCCATTCTTGACACACTGATTCAAAAAGATCCACACAGTCGCGTAGCTTGTGAAGCAGTGGTGAAATCAGGCATGGTATTTCTAGCCGGTGAAATCTCGACCTCGGCCTGGGCTGATGTCGAACAGATCGTTCGCAATACTGTTCTCGATATCGGCTATAACAGTCCTGAATTAGGGTTTGATGGCGAAACCTGTGCTGTAGTATCAGCTATCGGCAAACAATCCGTTGATATTGCCATGGGAGTAGACAAACGTGAAGATCAAGAGTTAGGCGCTGGTGATCAGGGTTTGATGTTTGGCTATGCCTCTCATGAAACGGATGTGTATATGCCTGCACCAATTACTTACGCACACCGCTTAATGCAGCGTCAATCACAACTTCGTCGTGAAGGTGTGCTGACATGGCTACGTCCCGATGCTAAATCACAAGTGACTTTGCGCTATGAAAACGGTAAACCCGTCGCAGTCGATTGTGTTGTCATCTCAACACAACATGCACCCCATATTAACAACGAAGAATTACGAGAGGCAGTCATCGATGAGATCATCAAGCCGGTAATGCCAGAGAGCTGGATGACCAACACAACACGTATTTTAGTTAATCCCACTGGGCGCTGTGTCATCGGTGGTCCAGTGGGCGATTGTGGATTAACTGGGCGAAAAATTATTGTAGATACTTACGGCGGTATGGCTCGCCACGGAGGGGGTTGTTTTTCGGGTAAAGATCCCTCTAAAGTAGATCGTAGTGGTGCTTATATGGCGCGTTATGTTGCTAAAAACTTAGTGGCTGCCGGTTTAGCCGATCGTTGCGAAGTGCAAATTTCTTACGCCATTGGAATTGCCGAACCCACCTCTATCAGTGTCGAAACCTTCGGCACGGGCCAACTAAGTGAGAAACGCTTGATCGACATTATCAAAAATTGCTTTGACTTGCGTCCTGCCAGCATTATTAAGCAGCTGAACTTACTACGCCCCATCTACAAAATGACTGCCGCTTACGGACACTTTGGACGCAAAGAGCACGAATTTACTTGGGAACATTTAGATAAAGTTGAGGAGCTGCGAGACGCGAGCAACCTCATTAATGCGGAATTATCACGAGATTAGAAATTATGAACAATACGATCACAACACAAGATTACAAGATTGCCGACATTCAACTCGCTGAATGGGGCCGCAAAGAGATTAAAATTGCTGAAACTGAAATGCCAGGCTTGATGGCCCTGCGTGCCAAATATGCTGCTAGTCAACCACTAAAGGGCGCACGCATCGCTGGATGTATTCATATGACAATTCAAACTGCGGTACTGATCGAAACACTCGTCGATCTTGGTGCCGAAGTGCGCTGGTCTTCATGCAATATTTATTCCACCCAAGATCATGCGGCCGCAGCGATAGCGCAAGCAGGTATCCCAGTATTTGCCTGGAAAGGTGAAACCGATGAAGAATATATCCAATGTATTGAGGAAACTCTGAATGGTCCTGATGATTGGAAACCCAATATGCTATTGGATGACGGTGGCGACCTCACAGAAATTGTACTCAACAAATATCCTGAACTATGTAAGCAAATTCGTGGGGTCTCTGAAGAAACCACCACAGGTATCCATCGCTTAACGGGTTTGGCGAAAAAAGGTGCGTTGCGATTTCCAGCTATCAATGTCAACGATTCTGTTACCAAATCTAAGTTCGACAACTTATACGGCTGCCGCGAGTCACTGGTCGACGCGATTAAACGTGCCACCGACACTATGATTGCTGGTAAACGTGCTCTTGTTTGCGGTTATGGTGATGTCGGTAAAGGCAGTGCCCATGCACTGCGTTCACTAGGCGCCACAGTATATATCACCGAAACCGACCCCATTTGTGCGCTCCAAGCTGCAATGGAGGGTTATCGTGTCGTATTAGTTGAAGATGCCGTGCAAGAAATTGATATATTCGTTACCGCTACTGGAAATTTCGGCGTCATCACTCACGACCACATGATGGCAATGAAAAACGAAGCAATCGTGTGTAATATTGGTCATTTTGACAACGAAATTGATGTTGCTTCATTAGAAAATTATCAATGGGAGAATATCAAGCCTCAAGTAGATCAAGTCATTTTCCCTAATGGTAAACGCATTACGCTGCTTGCTCGTGGGCGTTTAGTTAATCTCGGCTGCGCCACAGGCCATCCCAGTTTTGTAATGTCCAACTCCTTTACTAATCAAACGTTAGCTCAGATGGAGCTATGGCAAAATCATCAAAATTACGAAAATAAAGTCTATACTTTACCGAAAAAACTTGATGAAGAAGTCGCGCGACTTCATCTGGAACGCGTCGGCGCTAAGTTAACAACCTTAACTCCTGAGCAAGCAAGTTACATCCATGTGACTGTCAAAGGACCGTTCAAACCCGAGCATTATCGTTATTAGGCTCAAAACAACACAACCAATTTTTTACTGAAGCACTGTTATAAAAAGCTGAATTGTTCCTTAATCATGAGACGCAGTGCCTGCCTCAATATTCAACGCCACATTTGCGTCGGTTATATCCGAATTTTGGGTTAAATGATGGCGATAACGCTCTTGAATCATCCTAGAAAAAACGGTTTAGGGCAATTAAATCCTGCAATCGATTGATTGAGATCGCGTAATGAAAATTATCACAGTCACCTTTTTAGTGATGAGATGCATTTTTATATGGCGAGAAACATCAAGGTGGTACGCCAAAAATCGTAATCCAACTGCTGTTTCTAAATCTAATCTGATTTCACATCGCGATGTTGAGACCACGATGATTTACGACAGGCATAAATAACAAACGGCGCAACACAAAAAGTGATGATTGCCAACGCCACTATAATGCTATAAATCATCGGCGCGGATACCGCAAGCTTAGCCGGTGGTACAAAAGCTAATACTATAGCAAAAAAAGACGCAAGCACACCGATGCCTGCAATGAACCATAACCCAACTTTTCCACCCGGTATTGCATAAGGACGTTTTATGTGAGGCGCCTTAAATCGCAATCGAATGATGGAAATAAACATTATAAAATACATAATTAAATAAAGCGCTGCAGATATTGCTGAGAGTAAAATAAATGCGACATCCACATTTTTCAAGATTAAATAAAGCGAAGCTAATACTGTCACAACAATAGCCTGTATTATCAGAATATTAATTTGAATATTGTGGCGATTCGTGTGCGCCAAAAACGGAGGAATTTCGCCATTTTTGGCAGTCGCCAATAACCCTTTACTGGGACCGACAACCCAGGCCAACACACTCGCCAAAACGCCAAATGTGACACAGGCACTCACCACATAAATTAACCACTGGCAGTGAAAGAAGACAAGCGCCCTTTGGAAAGCTTGCATCGTACCCGCGAGTAAATTGAGGTCAGATACCGGAACGATAGTAAATACTGCAAATGATCCCAATAAAAAAGTTATCACAATAATCGCTGCTGGATATAGAATCGCTCTGGGGTATTGCCTGTGCGGGTTGGTCAATTCGACAACATGCACGGCACCCACTTCCATGCCTGCAAACAACAATACGATATCAGCCAAAAAGGCCACTTGATTTAATTGCGAAAAATTGGGGAAAAATAGTTTATGTGACACCAGCAAAGCTGACTGAGGATGGCCTAATACCCAAAAAAAACCCAATACAATTAATAATATTGCGGGTGCGAAAGTGCCCAAAATCACACCCCAAGTTGCAATTCGTGAAATAAATTTAAGGCCAAAAGAACAAATAATAACAGCCACCCAATAAATTATAACGATCATAAAAAATTGATAATAATTATTAGTTGCCAATGAAGGCCTATTTAATAGATATGCTAGACTCGCTGCTGCAAAGCCTAAAATCCCCGGATACCAGAATAAATTCTGCGTCCATTGCAGCCAAACTGCACACAAACCCAAGCGCGCCCCAAACGCCTCTTTGACCCAATGGTTGACTCCTCCAGGACCCGGCCAAGTAGTTGCAAATTCCGCAGCCACAAAAGATACCGGCAGTAAAAATAAAATCGCAGCAAACAGACAGTAAAAAATCATTTCATAGCCTGTAGCCGCCAGTAATGGGAATGCACGAAGACTCAAAACGGTGGCTACGTTAAGCATGGCTAGGCTAAAAGTTGTCAGGTGTTTAGGGGGTGCTTGCATCAAATCTATTTTCAAAGGCTATACATTTTCAAAGTCATTGTACTCAAAAACAGACCTGGTTTCACTATACAGAAGAAGTTGATGCCGTGCTCTTCTGAGCACAATGCAAGTCGAATATAAGACCACAACCTAATAATAATTCTAGAAATGAAAAGGGGGCGGCAATGTATTCAAATATGAACAAATATGCTACAATTTTTGAGATGAAAAAAGTATCGGCAAGAACACTAGTCTATTGTATTACATTGATACTTATATTATTGCTTTCATTCTACATTGTAATCAACTTATGTAACAACAATTATCATAACGTTCTTCCTAAACAAGTTTACCGCAGCGCCCAACTTAATCAGTCAACACTATTATCGTACATTAAGCGCGACAAAATACGAACAATTATTAACTTGCGAGGCAAAAATCCAAATGCTTCGTGGTATCAAAATGAAATAGCTGCTGCCAAAAAGGCCGATATTCAACACGATGATATTACCCTTTCTGCTCACCAACTGCCATCTGACACACAACTTAAGCGGCTCGTTCAATTAATTGAAACTGCAAAAAAACCATTGCTAATACATTGTCGCCGTGGCGCTGATCGCTCAGGACTTGCTGCTGCCATCAGTGTCATACTTTCTGGAGATAAATCCGTTGATGACTTGGAAGACCAAATTTCTTGGCATTATAACGCAATTTCCCCAACTACAGTGGGATACCAAGTCTTTCAAAATTATTTTCTATGGATAAAAAAATATCACAAAGACTTTGGCAAAACCAGCTTTATCCAATGGGTTAATTCAACACCCAAACTAATAGCACACCAAGGATGGTACCTCACATAATTTAATCTAAGCTATAACAGTATTAAGCAATTGGTGACTTGGTCATTTAAGGAATTCCAACCTATTTTATAAAGATTAATTGTCAAATTCTTTTTTCTTAAATAACGTAAGCATCTGACAATTTATACAGGGGTTTTTTCAATTAATAACAATCTCCCAAAATCCAGAAATTCCAGATAGGCCATAGCCACCGTGAGCTTTGGCCGTAGCCAGATGGTTTTCATTAACGCCACCGAGAGCAAATACTGGTATTGTAGTTTCTTGAATCATCGCGCTAAAGTCCCTCCAGCCCAAGTAAGGAGCACTGGGGTGTGAGCGTGTTGGTAATACTGGAGAAAGCATCACAAAATCAGCTCCTATTTTCTCAGCATGGTGTAATTCTAATACATTATGACAGGCAGCAGAGACAAATTTTGAGTGATTTAATGGTCTTTTTTGTTGGCTTAATAAAGTGTGGCTATTAAGGTGAATACCATCAGCATCAATCTCGCGCACAATTTTTATTGAACGATTAAGCAAGATAATTGCGCCAAATTGGCGACCTAATTTAACAGCCTCATTAGCTAATACAGCATATGCAGCGTTGTCAAGATTTTTTGCCCTTATTTGAAATAGTCTTAATCCTCTGTTTAGTAGTAGTTCCAACCTGAGAAGAAATTGCTTAGTAGTCATCGCATGGCAATGCGTGATGACGTTAATCTGTGGTAATTTTTTTTTAAAATTACTATTACTTGGATCCATCGCTCAAGCACTCTTTTAATAACCGCGTTCGACCTTAACGCGATTAATTAATTTTTGGCCATGCTTGATGCGCTGGTAATTTTCATAAAACTGTTGCGCCGCCGTGACTGGATTAGTGACTGCGGCAATATGGGGTGTCACGGTAATATTAGGATGCGCCCAAAACGGATGCTCCGGGGGTAAAGGTTCTTGGCTAAATACATCTAAACAAGCTCCCGACAACTGACCTTGTTCCATTGCAGCTAGTAAATCTTGCTCTTGTACATGCCGACCTCTGGCCATATTAATAAGATACGCACCACGTGGCATTTTAGCAAACGCTTTGCGGTTAAGGATTTGCCTAGTTGCCGGAGTCAATGGCAACAAGCAAATAACGATATTCACCTGTTGAAGAAATCTGTCAAACCCATCCACACCGCAATAGCAATGCACACCGTCAATTTGTTTTTGTGATTTAGACCAACCAATAGTCTTAAGCTGCAACCGAGCTAATTCTTTGGCAACGAAACCACCGAGATATCCAAGTCCCATCACCCCTATGGTTTTGTCACGATACGAGGTGGGATGTTGTTGCTGCCATTGACATTGCAATTGCGATTCACGCCAATCAGGAAACCGCCGAACATAGTTCATGGTGGCCGTGACTGCATAATGCATCATATCTATAGCCATGTAAGGGTCGACTATACGTGTGATAGGAACATTTTTCGGGAGACTGGTGTCTGCAAAAATGTGGTCAACACCTGCGCCGACAGAAAAAATTCCCTTAAGGTTACTAAATTTATTAAGTTCGCCTAAGGGATAGTGCCAAACAATAGCACACTCGACATTATCTGGATTTGTAATTTCTGGCCAAACTTCCACGGTAATACTGCTGTCAATCTTCAACAATGCCTGAGCAATACCTTCTATCCAGTAGCTAAGTTTTTTAGTTTCTTCAACCGTTCTACCACAAAGTAACGCAACACTCATTTTTATTTTCCAGTTTCTAATTTTTAGTAAAACTGATGTATAGTTTCTTTTACGGAACGCAAGGTTTTTTCAGCAATTTGGTTGGCTTTATCAGCACCTTGTTTCAAAATAAGCTGTAGTTGTGCTGGATCATCTTGAAACTGTTGGCGACGCCGCTGAATAGGTTTTAATAAATTCACTATCACCTCAACTAATTGTCGCTTGCATTCAACGTCACCAATTTTCCCTTCACAATATCGTTGTTTGGCCTGCTCAACCCATTGCTTATCTTCGTTAAATGCATTATGAAAAATCCATAATGGATTATTTTCAACTTCCCCAGGGTCAGTGGCGCGCAAGCGTCTAGGGTCTGTATACATCCCCATGATTTTTTTCTTGACCACATCAGGTGGGTCACTGAGCAAAATAGAATTATTCAATGACTTACTCATTTTTAATAAACGACCGTCTTTTCCAGGCGCCCCGGTTCCAACCAAACGCTTAACACGTCCCATCTTGGCAGTCGGTAATGCAAACTGTCCACCGGCAGCAATTTGATTTTCATCCTCAACCTGTGGATCGACCCCGCAATACAACTGATTGAATCGCCTTGCAACCTCGCGTGTTAATTCAATCAGCGGAATTTGATCTTCACCAACCGGTATAACGTCAGCACTAAAAGTCAAAATATCTGCGACTTGCATAATGGGATACATTAAAAAACCCATCGAATAGTTATCGCCTAAACCTTTGTCTCGAATTTCAGATTTGATGGTTGGGTTACGCATCAAACGAGGAAATGGAATTAACATACTGAACAAATTTGCTAGTTCAAAAATAGCGGGAACCTCTGATTCTACAAAAACTGTTGCTTTATCAGGATCGATACCCGCTGCAAAATAATCAGTGACAATATCTAAAGTATTTTGACGTATTTGCTGCGGGCTTTCTACCCGTGTTGTAAATGCGTGAGCATTTGCGACAAAATAAAAACAATCGTATTCATCTTGTAATTGAATTCGGTTTTCTAATGAGCCAACCCAATGACCTAAATGCAATTTCCCAGTTGGAGTATCGCCCGTCAATAGCCGTTTCTTTTCCAATTTGATAAAACCTTTAATATTTTGATTAAATAGTCTTGAGCTTAGAATCAATTCACATCTAACGCTTGAGATAACGCTTTTTTTATACCATTATTTTTAATCGCTTCAAAGTGTTTCACGAAACACTCGACGAACCCCTCTGATTGAGACAAAGAGCCAAAAATTGCTGTGTCTTTTAAAAAAGTAGCAGGACTTTCTATTGCATTGGCTGCCATTTTCACTATTTTTTCGGCATTGAGATCTTGCAATTCTTTAATAGAATCCTGACCCAGGGCATATCGTTGCAAATAATGTGCCCAACTTGCAATGGTAAACGTACTAAAATGATAATTACCACCGTTAGCAACATTGTCTATGCAAGTAGGCAGCAAGAAGCTAATCATTTTATCGCTGGTAAAGGAAATGATACGTTCAAGCTTGTCAGCTATCGCTTGGTTTGAAAATCGTTTAATCAGTTGTGGTTGATACGCTTCCAATACCATACCTGGCATGGACACCAACGTTGGAGCAGCTTCCTCAGCCATGAAGCGCTGTACAATTTTTTTAATCAATGGGTCATGAATCGCCGCATCGACGTACTCGTAACCCATCAAAGCGCCAGACAATGCCAATACAGTATGACTGGCATTAAGTAAACGTAATTTGATATTTTCATAGGGTTCTATATTGGATACAAATTGCGCACCCGCCAATTCCCACAACGGCCTTGAAGCCAGAAAATGGTCTTCGATAATCCATTGAACAAAATCTTCAGACACCACTGGAGCTTCATCAATAATGCCCTGCGACTGGCAATAGCGTTTATCTTCTACGGTAGCATTGATGGTGATTCGATCTACCATCGAATCAGGAAATGCTAGCTCTTCAGCAAACCAACCTGAAGAAACACCAACCACGTCACTAGCTTCCAGAAATGCCTTAAATGCAGTTTGAAATTTCTTACCGTTTGATGGAATGTTGTCACAACTTAACAGAGTTATGGGCTGACTTGAAGATATTTCTCGTTGTTTGAGTGCTTCACGCAGCAACCCATAAATGGTCTTTGGCGATGTGTCATTTTTCAAGTCATGCTGTAAGCTAGGATTTTCAAAATCTAATTCGCCCGTTCGCTGATTAATAAAATAACCACCCTCAGTGACCGTCAGTGTAATTAAGGTAGTTGCTGGGTCAGCTATTTTGTTGATGATTTTTTTATAGTCTTCATAGGTATGTAAAATTTCATACAACGCACCAATAATTTGGAATTGACTGGTAGTGGCAGAGCGCATTCTGAGGCTATAAAGATTATTTTGTTTTTTTAATGCTATATGGCGCTCTATATCTCCTGGCAATAGACCAATTGCAGTAATACCCCAACGGGAATCTTGATTCAGATTCATGGTATTTTGAGTATAAAATGCTTGATGTGAACGGTGAAAATTACTTAAGCCAATATGGCATATTTTAGATTGTGTAGGCTGCAAAGGTGGAGTAGCTATTTTTTTTTTCGTTAAATTTTGAGCATTTAACCTGACGGACATGATTTATTCCTATTTCTAATTGTTAAAAATCGCGGCAATAATTTCTGTAAGCACAAAATGCCTGAAAGCACCATGCCAATAAAATTAGGAACAAAAACAAAATAATTATGCAAATACAAACCGTAGACGACCCAACCGATGAAAGAAACAAACATTGTGAGGACCATGGCAATAGAAAGATTCTGCGCCACACCTTTGATATAGTTTTTTATTACTTGACTGGTCAAACCATAGCTGACGTAAATGGTTGTAATTGTTGATGCGACATAACCGATGATAGTGCCTGCACTCATTCCCTACCTCATTTTTCGATCATTTATTAGACAGTATCACTTTTTACAAAGCGAAGCAATTCTCGTGATTTGCCGATTTATGCTTTTGAATATCCAATTCTCACCCGAGTTATTCGATTGGAGCATTTCGATTTCTACGATACAATAGTTGTGCCATGGATATTTCAACCTTGCTAGCTTCCTTGAATCAACCACAACGCGATACCGTATGCGCTACCGAGCAACACATGCTGATATTGGCCGGTGCTGGTAGTGGTAAAACCACTGTGCTCACTCGTAGAATATCCTATCTAATCGAATCTGTCGGTATTTCGCCCTTTAGTATTCTTGCGGTAACTTTCACCAATAAAGCAGCACATGAAATGCGTAACCGGATTGAATCTTTGTTGGGCTTATCCCTTAATCAAATGTGGGTCGGCACCTTTCATGGATTGGCACACCGCCTACTTCGCACACACTGGTATGAAGCAAAGCTACCACAATCGTTTCAAATTTTAGATGCCGATGATCAATATCGTATTATCCGACGTATTCAACGTGGACTTAATCTGGAAGAAGCTAAGTGGCCACCAAAACAAACTCAATGGTTTATCAACAGGCAAAAAGAACAAGGGCAACGATCTAAAAATAACATTGATCACGACGATAACTATTTTTCAGAAACTCTCAATCGCGTTTATCGTGTCTATGAAGAAACCTGCCAGCGCAGTGGCTTGGTGGATTTTGCAGAATTATTGTTACGCTCTCTGGAATTATTACGACACAATGACGATATTCGCCAACATTATCAACAACGTTTTAAGCATATACTGGTTGACGAGTTTCAAGACACTAATAATTTACAGTACGATTGGATAAAAACCCTGGTAGGTAATCAGACTTTCGTCATGGCGGTTGGTGACGACGACCAGTCAATTTATAGTTGGCGCGGGGCGAACATCAATAACATTCACCGTTTTACCAAGGATTATCATAACGCCGAAACCATCCGGCTAGAACAAAATTATCGCTCACCACAGAATGTACTTGATGCCGCCAATGCAGTCATTGCAAACAATAACAATCGCTTAGGTAAAAAATTATGGAGTGATCGTGCAAATGGTGAACCAATCAGACTATACACCGCATTTAACGACCGCGATGAGACACATTACATCGTTTCGGTTATTGAGCAGTGGCTTGACTCTGGCAGAAAACCCAGCGAAGTGGCAGTCTTGTACCGCTCCAACGCCCAATCACGAATCCTTGAAGAACGCTTAATTGACCGAAAAATTCCATATCGCATTTATGGAGGGCTGAAATTCTTTGACCGCGCTGAAATTAAAGATGCACTGGCGTATCTGCGGTTGCTAAATAATCAATCCGATGATGCTGCTTTTGAGCGTATTGTCAATACACCCACACGAGGCATCGGTAATATTACGCTTGTTAAACTACGTAGCATTGCCCGCGAAAATAATCTATCACTGTGGCAAGCAGCAGCTGAAGTGTTAGCGAAGAATCAATTAACGTCACGCGCTGCTAATGCATTACGCCAGTTTGTAGCGTTAATTAACAATATTCATCAAACTACCCGAAACGCAACGCTTGCTGAGCAAGTGGAACAAACCTTACAAAAAACCACTTTACTAGAACATTACAAAAAAGATAAAACAGAGAAAGGCCTATCTCGTGTTGAAAACCTTGAAGAACTAGTTAATGCTGTTTCCCAATTTAGACCTGAAGAGGGCCTACAATTAACTCCTCTCGATGCTTTTTTGTCGCATGTTGCCCTAGAAACTGGTGAAGAACAAGCCGAGAATTACAGCGATTATGTCAGTTTAATGACGTTACACTCCGCAAAAGGGCTAGAATTTCCATTAGTGATTATCAGTGGCCTTGAGGAAGATTTATTTCCACATCGCATGTCATTAGACGAGGCTCATGGTTTGGAGGAGGAACGGCGACTCTGCTATGTGGGTATGACGCGAGCAAGAGAAAAATTGGTATTGACTTATGCTGAATCTCGCCGTCTACATGGACTGGAAAGGATGTGTCAACCATCGCGGTTCCTCGCCGAAATTCCCGCTGAATTAATCGATGCCGTGCGCCCGAAAACCCGCGTGTCTAAACCTAGCGTTGCGCCAATACACGTTTCGCAATACAAGGAAATAGGAGAAACTGGACTGTACGTTGGGCAACGTGTGCATCACAAAAAATTTGGCACAGGAACGATTATCAACTTTGAAGGCCATAGTGAGCATGCGCGATTGCAGGTGAAATTCGAGAAATATGGTACAAAATGGTTAGTAGCAAGTTATGCTAAATTAGAAGCACTATAGCGCCTGTAATTATTACAATTGAAAGATGCTATTGACAAAGAATCGTCCATTCTCATCTTGATAACAGCATCCTAGTTTTGAGTTATATTCTTACAAAAAGTCTCTTTCGCTAGAAAAGCTAAAATTGCACTCATAAAAAAGGCGATGGGCAAAATTATAATGGCTGTTTGAAAATTACTATTAGTGTAAATTGGCACCTTATTAACTAATTTGTGAGACCAATGCAGCTGCATCAACCATCCAAACAAAGGTTGAGTAAAACCACCAGCCATAATCATAATCGAAGCCAGGCCCTCAGCCGTTGCCGTTAACAACGGTGAATTGCTTTCGGTTATCAGCGGATAACTGATGACTTGGGAGCTGGTGATAAATCCCAGTGCAAAAAATAGTATGACTAATATCCATAGCGGTAGTGGTGTCACAAACATCATCACGAGAATCACACCGATTGCAAGGATTGCACTGACTATCATCGGTAGCAAACGACGACCCATGGTATCTGAAAGCCAGCCCAACACTGGTGAGCCAATCATCGTACCAATAAATAACATTGATGTGACTAAGGAAGCATTTTTGGTAGTCAACCCGTGAATTTGCATTAAGTAAAGCCCTCCCCACAACGCACCGAATAGGAAGATAGGTAAATTCATCAATGAGGTATATAATCCAGCAAGCCAATTTTGAGCATTCTTAGCAACCAACCCTAACATTAACCAAAAGCCCATGGTACGCAACGTACTTTTTTGCTCTTGCACCGTTTCGTGATGGCCTGGAGGATGATCTGTAACACAACAAATCACCACAATCAGCATTGCAATACCGATCAAGCCATCTATGAGCATAGCATATCGCCATCCAAGTGCCTCAATTAGTAGCGTTGCCGGAGTTTGCGCTACCAAACCACCGAACATTGCAAAGGTGATAATCAAACCGATAATAAAGGCAAGTTTATTCGATGGAAACCATCGAGATGCTAATCGAACATTACTTAACAGTACGAAAGCTCCACCAACTCCAATAAGAGCACGACACAAAATAGCCTGCCACAGAGTTTGTGAAACGGCGAATCCAATAGTGCAGATAATACAAAGCGAGAATGCGAAAATGATTATTTTTCGTGTTGAGAATCGATCTAGCAACATTCCTGCAGGGAACAACATGAAAACAACCGTATAAAAGTAACTCGCCGATAATGCACCGAGGGTAATGACATTAATATGAAAGGCGCTAATCAGGTAAGGCCCCAGTGTATTTGGTAAATTGAGCTGGATAAATACAAAAAAGAAAAACAGAGAACCCGAAAAACATACTACCCAAGGTTGACCCCGGTAATGATAATTATGGTGATTATATTCTAACTTCATGAATGTGGTTGCTCCAATTTAAAGTGATGACGGCATACAGCAATATAACTTTCATTGCCTCCGATTTGTACCTGCGCCCCATCACGAGTGACTTTCCCTACTTTATCGACTCTCAAGTTCATCGTTGCTTTTTTGCCACAATGACAAATGGTTTTAAGCTCAATCAACAAATCAGCCCAAGCCAAAAGATACAAACTCCCTACAAACGGCTCACCTAAAAAATCTGTACGAATACCATAAGCCAACACCGGAACGGTCAGCTCATCGGTGATATCTCCTAACTGTTGTACTTGCTGTTTAGTCAAAAATTGCGCCTCATCAACTAATACACACCGAATATTGGGATTTTTTTTCAGCGCCGCTTTAACAAGCGCAAATATATCGCTATTCTGTTGAAATATGTTTGCTTTTTGCTTTAGGCCAATCCGCGAACCGATCACACCCTGGCCATAACGACTGTCTAATGCCGGAGCCAACAAGAACGTATCCATACCCCGCTCATTATAATTATAGCTGGATTGCAGCAGTGCCGTACTTTTGCCTGCGTTCATCGCGGAATAGTAAAAATGCAATTTCGCCAAATATCCTCCAAATAGTTCACGTGATCATCGCATTACACAATCTTTAAAGCAATCGCTGAATACGCAATTGATTGCTAAGGTGTGTTGAATTAACTGAAGCATGGCGATATCATGAATACCATGATAGCAAATAAATACATCCTAATACCATTAGCACTTTCTGTGCTAGGGTTGTTTTCCCAACCCGTTTTCGCAAATTCTACTGCCACAAAATTACCTGATAATTTAAGGAGTTGCCCTTCTCCTAAACAGCTGAGTCGCAACCCCAACACCAAAATTTGGAGTGCACCTGGAGGCTGGAAAAGCGAACCCTATACTTTTGTTGAGACCTTAGACAAATTTATCGGTGCACGCTGGCAAGGGGTTAACGTTGGAAATTTAGCTTGTATTTATGAATCTAATCAACAGTTGAGCTTCCCAGTAATATTACGTTATTACACAATTGTGCCGCTACCTGAGCGACAGTTCATGATTTCTACTCCTTCAAAACAGCCAGTTGCCGTTAACGCTGTACAGATGAATAAACGGCAAAACAATCACCCTTTGTGGTTAATAAAAACAAAATGGTCACAGAACCTCGGGGGTTTCGCAAACTGCTACTCCCATAACCCGCTAGATTGTGTATTCAAAGACCCTAAGACCACAAAATCAGGTAATATTTACCAAGAAGTATCTGATCTTAAGAATCAGTCTACTACTTCGATTCAACAAAACTATTAAATGTAAGGATCTTCTAATGGTTCCTTTTTGGCGAAAATTTACGGGTATCCTCTCTTTATTCGCATTTATCATTGCCTCGACAGTACTTAGCACACTTGCATTACTATTTGCCATTTTCGCGCGTATATTCCCAATGCTTTTTTGGTATCAATTTTGGATGCGTGTTGCTCTTAAAATGCCCGTTTATTGGGCCGGCACATGCAAATATATTTTACGACTTCATCGCCGCCATCGCTGGATAATCAACGGTGATAGTCAGTCACTATCCTGTCAACATTCTTATCTACTGTTTAGTAATCATCAAAATTGGCTAGACATTTTAATTTTAGGGGCAGTATTCAACCCCCAGGCACCTACTATTAAATTTTTTCTGAAGCGTGAGCTATTATGGTCGTTGCCGTTACTGGGAGTTACGGTTCGCCTACTAGAGTACCCTTTTTTGCGTAGGCACAAACGTGAAGATATTCGCAAACATCCCGAACTAAAAAATGTTGATATCGAAACAACAAAAGCGGCTTGTAAAAAATTCATATTATTTCCAACAACGATCATGAACTTCGTGGAAGGCACTCGTTTTACTGCTGAAAAACGTGAACAACAAGCCTCACCTTATCGGAACCTACTAAAGCCAAAGGCTGCTGGAATCGCCATGGTGTTGAAAGAATGCCATCATCACCTGAGTGGAATTATCAACACAAGTATTTATTACTCACAAAAAACTTCCATTTGGGCGTATTTCATCCAAGAACCGATGACCATTCAAGTTGATTTTGAACGACTCCCAATCAGCGACGATCTAATCGGCAATTATTATAGTGATAGAAACTTTCGGCGCTATATCCAACACTGGCTTAATGAACTGTGGTCACGCAAAGATAATTTACTCGATGAAGCTAAGAATAATAACACGTAATAGCCCTTTGGCTTTATGGCAAGCGAATCATGTCAAATCCCTGATTACGCAGTATCATCCTCAGTGCCGTTGTCATATTATCCCAACCACTTCTCAAGGCGATCGCACCCAACAAGCACTCACCAATATTGGTGGTAAAAACTTATTTGTAAAAGATTTACAAGTAGCGCTGTTAAACGGTACCGCGGATATTGCTGTTCATTCCATTAAAGATATATCAGTGTATCCTACCCCGGGACTGGTTTTGGCTTGTTTTATAATGCGAGATGATGTCCGCGATGTGTTTATTTCAAATAAATTCAACAGGATATCAGATTTGAGTTCTGGTTCTACTATCGGAACATCAAGCCCTCGCCGCGCCTGTCAGCTAAAAAATCAATACCCGCAGATTGAGATCAAAGCAATACGCGGTAATGTAGGCACGCGACTAAAAAAACTCGATGACGGTGACTATGATGCCATTGTTCTAGCTGCAGCTGGTTTAAAACGTTTAAAATTATCACATCTTGTGAACGAATATTTAAATCCAATGGAATTTATTCCAGCCATCGGCCAAGGTGCCATCGGAATAGAATGTCGTACTAACGATACCCAAATACAACAATTATTAAAGCCGATTAACGATTCGTCGGCAGAATGTACCGTTTTGGCAGAACGTGCTGTTAATCAAATACTGGGAGGCGACTGCTTTACACCAATCGGTGCTTACAGCCACATTGACAATGAAACCTTACAAATACACGCTACTATTGGATCTCTAACAAATAACCAAATTATTCGTGTTAACCGTTCTGGTAGTATTAAAAACCCACAACAGCTCGGTTATCAAGCAGCAGAGCAGCTTATTGCTATGGGGGCAAAGGCATTATTGAAAAAATGATACAACCGTTTTACAAAATAACGTTTTATGTTCCTGAAGCACAACTTGAGGAGGTCAAAACAGCACTGTTTGCAGCAGGTGCTGGAAAAATTGGTAACTATGATCAATGCTGTTGGCAAACCTGTGGCATTGGACAATACCGAGCGCTTTCCGGTAGTCGGCCGATGCACCCAAAGGCGGACGAGATAACAAAAGTTTCAGAATATCTAGTCGAAATGATTTGTGAGCCCCAACATTTGGCAGCCGCTATTAAAGCGTTGGTCGCTACGCACCCTTATGAAGAACCCGCTTACGCTTACTGGGAGATTAATCAACGTGTCTATGACTACCCTCAGAAATAAACGCATTTTGATCACCCGTCCAGCGCATCAAGCGAATAATTTAAAACGATTTATCTTATCTGCTGGTGGCATCCCCATAGTTTGTCCAATGATCACCATTGAATATTTGCCGCTGAATTTTCATGTTGCAGATGCTCAAGCTACTGACATTGCCATATTTGTCAGTGCCAATGCAGTTTTTCCACTAAAACAAAAATTTGATCAACTTGCTCATGCAAAGATCATAGCCATTGGACCGGGAACCGCAAAAGCCATTATCGACGTCGGTGGTCTGGTGGATTATCTACCAGAGTATTTTTCCAGCGAAGGCCTACTGACGCTGCCAATTTTAAGTGCTATCCATCACAAAACAATTCGGATTTTTTGCGGCGAACATTCACGTCCGCTGTTACAACAAACCTTACAACAACGTGGCGCACTTGTTCAGCAAACCGTTTGCTACCGTCGCACAGTTCCAACCCTATCTACAAATATATTGAAAACGCTGCAACAGCCAATTGATTTAATTATATCTACCAGTAATGAAAGTTTACGAAACATGACACAATTACTAAAAAAACGTCAGGGACTACTCCAATGCTCATTACTAGTCATTTCAGAAAACATGCGACTCACCGCCCAATCGCTAGGTTATACTGAGGTTTTATGCTCAAACAGTGCCAATGATGAGGCGATCATGGCATTTTTACGTTACAATTGGCTAACAGGTAAATAAAAATCCCGGGCAAAAATAATATGACTGAAAAAAATAAAGAGCCAACACCAACTCCACAAAAATCTTGTGTGATTAAAAAAGGTTCTTTGCTGTTTTTAGGGTTGATATTCCTTATCAGTACCACTGCCATTGTCATCGCAATATATTCTAAGATACAAATCACTCAACACAGGAAAGCACTTGCGATGCAACTGAGTCACAACGACGCTAGGAGCCGCTTGCTACAACAGCAAATGGTCACACTAAAAACGCAAATCAGTAATAATCAACAGCATATTAACATTTTGCAGAATGAAAAAAATCATGTCTCAGTAATTGTTTTTCGGCAGCAACTACTTAATATTCTCACTATGGCACAGTCCCAGCTTGATATTGGCTACCATATTGCGAACACCATTAAGTTGCTGCAACTAGCTTCTGAGTATGTAAAAACATCAAACATTGCCAAATCTGCTAGCTTACACCAGGCTATTAGTAACGATTTATCAAGCCTACAACAACTTAAATCAATGACCCCTTCCAAAATCATTGAAAAGCTTGATAACGTCAGTGATGCAATTAGCCAACTTGCTATAAAACATAAAATGAGTGGCGACACATCGCCACAAGCCGAAGCGCCAGTAAAGAAATCCGATAATTGGTGGGATAAAACCAAGCAAAGTTTTATCAGTCTGAAGCATTTGTTTATCATTACTCATCATGCCGAGCCTATAAAACCGTTATTACTTCAAAGCGAAGCCGCCACCTTAAAGAGTAAAATTCAACTTAAGATTGCTGAAGCAGAATGGGCTGTGATTAACCAACAACAGGATCTATATATCACTAATCTCAAGCAGGCCACTCAGTTTTTGAATGATTATAACGTTGACCCAACAACAGTGGATGTCATTAAACACCAACTCTTAAATCTTAGCAAAACCTCACTTTACCCTGCCCATTTCACGCTGCAATCACTACAACTGTTGCAACGCATGCCCTCCTCACAACCACTGACAGGACAGCAACCATCATGAGATACTTAATTGCTTTTATTCTTCTTCTGATTGTATCCGTGTGGGTCGGGATTATTATTTCTCATGGCTCAGGTTATGTACTTATTGCCTATCAAAATTGGTCATTGGAAACTAGCCTGTGGGTTGCGATTACCTGTCTGGTATTGACCTTCTTTATATTATATGTGCTATTTCGCATCATAGGTGGTGCAACACAACTGTCGTCAAAAATAAAAAAATCACGTAATATGAAAAAATATCGCCGTGGTCGAAAAGTAACAACGCAGGCTTTATGTGAATTGTTAAGTGGATTGTGGCCTCAAGCAGAATCAAATTTACTAAAATCTGCAAAAATGGTAAAAAATCCTGTCATAAATTATTTAGCCGCAGCCAAGGCGGCAAATGCCCAGCATAATTATAACAAAAGAGATGATTATTTAGAAATAGCACTTACTAAAACGCAAAAGGGAAAAGGAGCAGTTGAAATTACACGAGCACGTTTACAAATCGAATCTCAACAATGGGAACGCGCTTTAGCAACGTTATCACAATTGCAACAGCGCAAACCAAAATTAAATTATATCACAAAATTATTGCTTGATGTACACCTCAAGTTTAATGACTGGCAAGCAATCTTTCAATTACTCCCCGAAATACGAAAAAACAAACTCCTTGAAGAGGATGTACTCAATAATCTTGAAAAAACAACTACTAAAAATTTACTAAAAAGCCACCTCAAAAATCCGCAGAAATTTATACAACTATGGAACAAACTACCAAAAACATTACAATCTCAGCACGAAATTCACTTACTTTATGTTGAAAATTTATTCCTAAACGAAAATTCACAAGATTGTCTCAACGCCATCAAATCATTCCTCAAAAAGGAATGGAATGCTGACTTAGTTTTAAAATACGCGCAAATAGAATCAGAAAATACCACCAAGCAGTTGAGTCAATTGGAAGATTGGATTAAAAAATACCCAAAAAAACCAGAATTACTGCTTGCTACAGCACAATTAAGCTATAAGGAAAGATACTATGCAAAAGCAATTAACTACTTAGAGCAAAGCTTAAAAATTAAGTCGTTAAAAGACAGTTTTCATCAGTTGGCACTATGTTGGGAAGCTCAAAATGATCTCAAAAAAACTATTTACTACTTAAAAAAGAGTCTTGAATGTGAGCAATAAAGCACTACTGAGTGTTATTTTTTTTGGATTTTCTTTCAGCTTTGCCTCTCCTGTTCACTGGTCAAAAAAACAAGAGCATCTCTACTACGCTACAGCAGCATCAATGGCACAGCACCCAAATTCCAGAATTGTTGCATTTAGAGTTAATCCTAAATTTTATCGTTTTGCGATTCAAAGTCGACAAAAGAGCCATGAAAGAATGCTTTACGCTAGCAATGGAACCAACAATGGTGCATTGATTGCTATAAATGGTGGTTACTTTAATACCGATTTTCAGCCATTAGGCTTACGAATCAGTGACGGAATACTGCATTCATCTCTTAGGAAAATTAGTTGGTGGGGTATATTTTTTATTACCAACCATCATGCAAAAATCCAGTCAATAAAAAAATTTCATACTACTAAAAACATTCAATTCGCTATTGAAACAGGACCACAATTAATCATCAATGGTAAAATACCTGCACTGTATGGTAGTTTAAAACAACGTTCAGCACTATGCATCACCTCAAACGGTGAAGTCATTATTGCCATCACCCAACATCTTCTCGTTACCTTAAAGCAATTTAGTCACCTACTTCAAAATAATTTTGGTTGCCACGATGCAATAAACTTGGACGGCGGGAGTTCTTCACAATTATCTGCGCATATTGGCAACTTTCGCGTAAATATTACTAGTATATTTCCTGTGGCTGATTTGGTAACAGTCACAGCTTTGAAGGGAATCCATCATGGTAAACGTTAATCGATATAATCATGACTTCATGAATTTGATCAAAAAGAACTTTATCAACTCACAACACTACACCCTGAGAGGAGCATCAGGTTAAAACAGTATAGACTCGATGAAATTTATTAGTATAAACAATCCTATTAGATAATTATAAAGTTGTCAGAACAGCTTAGATGTTGCAGTATCGTCTATAGAAAAAAATTAATATGACGCACTAAAGTTTTATGGTGTGCAAAACTTTAATCTAAATTTACAAGATAAGAAAGATAAGACAAATATCGATATTCCTAGAATCGCATCAAAAATCTCACAATTTTTTTAACGCTATTGGAATACAATTTGGGTGTGAAATACGCACTTGCAACACGTTTATTTATTTCAGATAAGGTTGGATAAGCGACTGTTAAACTCGCCATCGCACTCAGAGGTAATTTTTTACTAATCATCAAACACCATGGCATTATCAATTCCCCAGCAACGGCTCCGACTATCGTTACGCCAAGTAATTTTTCTTTCTTACTAATCAAAAGTTTTATTTTTCCATCTGTTTGAGATTCTGTATATGCTCGATCATTATCTTTATAAGAAGCAGATAACACTTTATAGGCGATATTTTTTTTCTTCGCCATATTTTCATTAAGGCCAACATGCGCTAATTCAGGATCAGTGTAAGTTACCCAAGGTATTGCATTATAATTTACTTTTGTAGGAATTTTAAATAATATATTTCGAATAACGATTCCAGCATGATAGTTAGCTACATGAGTAAATTGCAACTCACCTATTGCATCACCAATGGCAAAAATATGTTTCTTTCTGGTCCTAAGCCGCCTATCAACAGTAATGCCTTTTTCAGAATATTGTACTCCTATTTTATCTAATCCCAAATTCTCAACGTTAGCACAGCGTCCTGTGGCAATTAATAAGTGTGTGGAAATTATTTTAATTTGTTTATCGCTGTGATTGATTAAAGTTTCTATTTGGTTTTTATTTTTTCTTAATGATTGAATTGAGGCATTTTCTAAGACTTTAACTCCTGAAAGTTGTAATTGTTTCCGAACTACCGCAACCATATCTTGATCATCTTTTATCATTGTGCTGCCCAATTCCAATAAAACCACTTCACTACCGAGTGATGCAAATGCTTGTGCCATTTCACAACCAATAGGGCCTCCACCAATGATCAATAATTTTGGAGGCAACACATTCAAATTAAATATACTTTCATTCGTTAAATATTCTACGTTTTCCAGCCCTTTAATTGGAGGTATGAATGGCGATGAACCAGTAGCAATTACAAAATATTTTGCAGCCACTAAGAATTCACCCGCTTTGATTTTTGCAGAATTAATAAACTTAGCCTTCTCACGAATAACTGTTACTCCAAGTTTCTTGAAACGTTCTTCTGAATCATGTGGGGCAATTTGTGAAATGACATGCTGTATATAATTCTGTATCGCCTTAAAATCGCTAACTATATTTGCACGTTGAATACCAAAATTTCCTACTAATCGCCTTGTATTGATATGTTTCGCTGCTGCCAATATCGATTTTGATGGAATACAACCATAATTTAGACAATCGCCACCCATTTTAGATTTTTCAACCAATACAACTTTGACACCCATTTGAGATGCGGCAGCAGCAACACTTAAACCACCAGAACCAGCACCAATAACACATAGATCAACTCTCATCTCTGACATGATTTCCTCCAAACACCATAAAAAAATTTCGCAACCGTAATACAGCTGTCAACAGCACAAAAAATACGTAAATCCAAGCAAACCATAAGAAATAATTAGGTAGCCACAGCATCAAAATAAAAAATAAAAACGCTTCTGGCCGCTCCATAAACCCCACGTCATAATTAAAACTTTTTTGACTCTGATTTCGTGAAAAAATGCCTACTGTTAAAAACGAAGTCACACAAATATAAGAACTTCCTAGCATAAATAAGGTTGCAATCGCGCGGCCTTGCGGGTGTACAACATATAATCCCAGCATAATAGCAAACTCTACAATACGATCAGAAACGATGTCGAGCATTGTTCCGATTTCAGTGGATTTTTTTATTTTTCGAGCTAAACTACCGTCGAGAGAATCCAAATATCCTGAAATTAAAATTGATAACAGTGCACACCACTGCCACCTCAATACAATCAATATTCCACCGAATATCCCGAAAATCAATGACAATATAGTAATTTTATTTGGTGTCCACTTGGAGTTTTTATATAATATATTGAGTATTGGATTTATAAATATCTGGTCGTATGTATTTCGTATATATTTTTCAATCATTTTTTCAATTTTTTGTAGATGATTGGCAGTAAAGATAAAATAGCCAAAGCAATCAATGGACCAATGATTGCTGGCTGAAAAATAATTCCAAAGTTAGGAGTTTCATCCGTAGAAAATACACTACTTAAACTATTACCAACTGACACATAAACTAGTGATCCAGGAAAGATACCAAAAAGCGTACTCCAAAAAAATACTCTTAATTGAACATTTATTAAAGCTGAAACCAAATTCACAGTCCAAAATGGAAAAATTGGTATTAGGCGTAAAAATAATAGATAGCTGACTGCATTTTTTTGAAACCCTTTCTCCATTTTGGCAACCCAACTTTTTCTATTTACATTAAACCACTTACCTAAAGAACTATTAATAATAATAAAAAAGATTGTAGCCCCCAATGTTGCAGAAACTACAACATAAATAGTTCCTAGCACTATACCAAACAAAAAGCCACCTGTTAGAGTCAGGATGAATCCTCCAGGGATTGAAAGAGCAATTGTAACAATATAAATCCCCATATATACAAGCATCAGTGGGAGATAATTATTGTGCGTCCATTGTATTAATTTATCATGATTTTTTACAAGATTTTCAAAGCTTAAGTATTGAAATATGCGAAAATAAAATGCTGAAGAAATCAGTAAAATCAGGACCAATAGCGGAATAACACGAGCAAGGTTAAATTTACTATTTTTGAGCTTATGAGGCATTTCATCCATTTTTATTTCCTCTATGAAAACTTCAATGCTATGAGGCTAGGTGAGCTTATCTAAGCGGGAAAACACAGCAAAATGTACTACCTCGATCTAAGCGACTTTTTATTCTTAATTCTGCATTATGCCGCAACAATACATGTTTGACAATTGCCAGCCCTAACCCAGTACCTCCTTTTTTTCGAGATCTTGCCTTATCAACTCGATAAAATCGCTCTGTCAATCGCTCTATATGTTTTGGCTCAATGCCTATTCCAGTATCAACAACTTCAAAAAATGCTTGATTACCATCTGTATACCAGCGAACACAGATCACTCCTCCAGATGATGTATAGCGTACTGCGTTGTAAACTAAGTTTGAAAAAGCACTGCGTAACTCTTCTTTTTCACCTTTGATTTTTAGTTGAGAATCTACTTCAATCTCAAAATGATATTTACCATTTTTTTCACTTAGGGATCGCGCATCTTGTACGACGTTGGCTATCAAGGCGGGTATATCGATCACTTCATGGCTAGCGAGATCAGGCTCAACTCCTTCAAGTCGAGATAATAATAACAAGTCACTTACCAAATTTTCCATACGCTGATTTTGCTCTTCCATTTGAGTCAAGATTGAAGCTAACTGTTTTGGACTCACATCATTGTTAGCCAGTAACAACTCCAAATATCCATGAAAAACTGTCAATGGAGTACGTAGTTCGTGGGAAACATTTGCAATAAAATCTTGTCGCATTTTTTCAAGTCGATCACGTTGCGTGATATCAGCGATGATCATCAAATAGTCGAACTGATGGTAGTGATTAAGCAGCAAAGACAAACGAATATTTTTTTTATAGGGTGATTTGATTTCAATTGCTTTATTTACTGGTAATTTCAAATTCAATATGCTCTCTATATTTTTTTTACTCTGTAGCGCTTCTTTTGAAATAAGCGTTTCGGTATTTTTATTCCAAGCGATAATATATTTTTTTTTATCTAAAATAATCACGCCATCGGGAATTGCATTGATTAATGCTTGCTCTTTTTCAGAAAATAACAGTTTACTACTCATTGGCTTTCTCAGAAAAGCGATAACCTGTGCCATGTACCGTTTGAATATGACGATGCAACCTAAAAGGTTGTAATTGTTTACGCAATCGACGTATTAATACATCCACAGTACGCTCATCAACGTAATTGCTATTACCCCAGACATGACTCAGTAACTCAGGACGACTGTAAACACGATTACGATGTGAAACAAAAAAAACTAACAGCCGATACTCGCGTGGACCGAGGTTAAGTATCACATTATCAACTTTTACTATTTGATTTATTGTGTTTATCTCAATTTTTCCAAGTGAAATTATTTCTTCTGGCGAGGTAATCACACCACGTCGTAATACCGCACGCACTCTAGCAACCAACTCGCGGGGTGAAAATGGTTTCGTTACATAATCATCCACCCCGGCCTCAAAACCCTTCACTTTACTGCTTTCCTCTGCTCTGGCGGTTAGTAAAATGACGGGGATATTAGCGGTTAATTTATCTCGCTTCAGCCGTTGAACGAAAGTAACACCACTGATTCCAGGCAACATCCAATCCAATAGAATAAGATCTGGCAGTTCGTCACCAATGTAGCGTAGCGCCTTTTGCGCGTCATTCACAGAGACAACAAGGAACCCTTGTGATTCCAGCGCATAAGTGAGCATAGAACGAATAGCTTCTTCATCTTCGACAACTAAAATACGCTTTTGGGAATGGCGAGTACTCATATTATTGGATTGTATCATAATGATTATAAGCACTAACTACTGTGATATGTCATTAAATTGTCATATTTAACGTCTATAATACCCTTAGTTAGATAATGATGGAGGCTAAGCCTAATGAACAAGTGGTTGACGATAACAATAACATCTGGCTTATTATTATGCACGGGCTTAGTGGTCGCTAAAGCTTATACCGGCGCAGGTTCTAGCTTCGCGTATCCAATCTTATCAAAGTGGTCTGCTATGTATAAACAACAAACTGGTAATGAGATAAATTACCAAGCTATTGGTTCTGGAGGCGGTATCGAACAACTGAAACAAGGTACCGTCAACTTTGCAGCAGTGGATATGCCTCTTTCAAATCAAACACTTAAATTGCATCATTGGCGTCAGTTTCCGTTGATCAGCGGCGGCATCGTGATCGCCACTCACATCCCGGGCGTTAAAAGCAATCAACTGACATTAAGCGGTCCAGTCATTGCCAAAATATATCAAGGCACTATTACCCAGTGGGACAATAAACAAATTACAATGCTTAATCCCAAACTGAAACTACCGCACTTGCGAATCAATGTCATTCACCGCTCTGATAGCTCTGGAACCAGTTATAATTTCACTCATTATTTATCAAAAATCAGCTCCTCATGGAAACAACAAATTGGAACTGGAACAACGGTTGCATGGCCAACAGGTTTTGGCGCTGAAGGCAATGCGGGAGTAGCACTTTTCTTAGAAAGAACTGCAGGCACCATTGGTTATGTGGAATACAGTTATGCCAAACAAGGGAAATTAGCTATCGCAAAAATGATTAATGCCGCAGGTAAAGTGGTCGCTGCCACCCCGAAGACTTTTGCGAGTGCCGCCAATCACGCTGATTGGAAAATAGTCAAGAATTACAACCTATTGATAATTAACCAACCTGGAAAACAAAGCTGGCCACTTATGGCAACGACATTTATTCTATTACCACAGGACTCAGTAACCAATGCCGATCTAATGCCTTTTTTTAAATGGTGTTACGCTAATGGTAACCGTGCAGCCCTTGAATTAGATTATGTACCATTGCCTTCAGGAACTGTGACATAATGAAAAACGTAGGTGACTTGCTGCTCAAGCAAACGAGTAAGAAAACAGCTCTTTTATTACTAATATTATTTACAGCTATTTTTTTTACACTTATTTACAGTAGCCATACTGCTTGGGCACATTTTGGTTTAGGTTTTGTTGGATCATTAAAATGGAATCCTATTGCTCACCAATTTTCCGCCTTGAGCGCTATTGTTGGCACATTGGTAACTGCATTTATTGCGATAATTATTGCGTTACCACTAAGCCTGCTAGTAGCAGTTTTCATCGAATATATGACACCGCTGAAACTCAGATTTCCTTTAACAATTGCCATTCAACTGTTAGCTGGAATCCCAAGCATTATTTTCGGGATGTGGGGTCTATTTATATTGGCACCGATTTTATCTCAATACGTGCAACCGATGCTAACCGACACATTAGGTAAAATTCCCTACTTTGGACTGTTGTTCCAAGGGCCAAATCTAGGGATAGGTGTTTTTGCAGCAGGAATTATTTTGGCAATTATGATTATACCGCTACTATGTACAATGATGCTTGATTTATTCCGAAAAGTTCCAAAAACGCTTACCGAATCGGCCTATGCTATGGGACTGACACGTTTTGAAGTAATACGAAAAATTTATTTGCCTTATCTACGTTCTGGCTTACTGGGTAGTACTATTTTAGGATTGGGACGCGCTCTCGGTGAAACTATGGCTGTAACTTTTGTGATTGGGAACTCACATATATTATCTAGCTCTTTGTATATGCCTGGAAATACCATAGCTTCAACCATTGCCAATGAATTTACTGAGGCAGTAGGAAAATTATATTCCTCGTCCCTATTGGCACTCGCAGTAATTTTAATGGTTATTACCTTTGGAACAATTATTATTGCACGATTATTACTAAGAAAATACAATGCAAATGAAAAATAAAATTAGAAAATTAAACGATCTCGTATTTTCTATCTGCTGTTGGATCGCTGTTGTCATTGTTGGTGCCACGATTGCAAGTATTATTTGGAATTTAATCAAAAATGGAGGGGGGGCGTTAAAACCCTCTCTGTTTTTTCATATTACTAATTCACCAGAAATGCATGGTGGTTTAGCAAATGCAATTATTGGCTCACTTATTATAACTACTATTGCAATGATTATTGCAATTCCCATTGGATTTGTGATCGCGCTTTATCTAGCAGAATTCTCCAAAGGCAAGAAAATTTCCCAATGGGTTCGATTCATCAACGATGTTTTACTCAGTGCTCCTTCAATTATTATTGGCTTATTCTGTTATACGATTCTAGTCGCACCAATGCATCATTTTTCTGCAATTTCTGGGAGTATTGCGCTTGCGATTATCGCACTCCCAATTATTATTCGTACTAGTGAAGATATGCTAAGTATCGCACCCCAAAGTTTACGTGAAGCAGCGAGTGCCCTGGGCGCTCCATATTGGCGAGTTATTTTCTCAATCTTATTACGTGCAGTTTATCGTGGTATAATTACTGGTATTTTACTCGCATTAGCTCGAATTTTAGGTGAAACTGCACCATTACTATTTACTTCATTGAATAATCAATTTTGGAACACATCACTCAACAAACCGATGGCAAGTTTACCTATTGTTATTTACCGCTACGCCATGAGCCCTTATCCACAATGGCAACATATTGCCTGGGGTGGGGCGTTACTGATTACAATTGGCGTATGCTTACTGAGCATTGCCTCGCGATTATTTCACAAAGAGGATAATTAATAATGCGTATTGTTTCGGATAATATAGCATCAAAAAATAGTATTGACTTTACACCAAATGGGATTAACCCAGCCCCAATATGTATATCTATTGAAGAATTATTTTTTTACTACGGCCAGGAAAAAATCTTAAAAAATATTTCATTGCCTATTCGGCAACGTGAAATCACTGCACTGATTGGGGCTTCTGGCTCTGGAAAATCGACGCTACTACGCAGCTTAAATTTAATTTACAAACTATATCCTAATCAACACGCTCAAGGCCGCATTATGTTTCAAGGTGAAAATTTGCTAACCACCCATGAAGACCTTACTAAATTGCGCGCCAAAATCGGGATGGTATTTCAAAAACCCACTGCTTTTCCGATGTCAATTTTTGACAACATTGCCTTTGCAATTAAATTGCATGAATCTATTAGTCGACCGCAATTACGAATCCGCGTTGAACGGGCATTGCGCCAAGCGGCATTGTGGGACGAGGTAAAGGATAAACTATATAAGAGCGCTGCTCGGTTGTCCGGTGGCCAGCAACAGAGACTGTGTATTGCACGCACCATCGCAGTCCACCCTGAAGTGATTTTGCTCGATGAGCCCACCGCATCCTTGGACCCCATCTCAACGCAAAAAATTGAACGCTTAATCAAAAAGCTTTCAAAACATTATACCGTCGTCATGGTCACTCACAATTTACAACAAGCAAAGCGAATCGCAGATACTATGGCTTTTATGTCACACGGAGAGCTCGTTGAATACAACGACACGCTGGCTTTTTTTAACAATCCACAGCACAAACGCACACGAGATTATATTGAAATGATGTAGGAAAATATTTAACAATAACTAGGGGTTGTCAGTAATTTAAGCAAGTTTTTAGGCTTTATTATGGATATTTGAATTTTCTTTTCTTATCACTTAGTACGACACGATATCTAACCTTTCATGGAATCAAAAAACTTGTCGTTAGTTTTGGTTAATTTGAGACGATCAATTAAGAATTCAATTGCAGCTAACTCATCCATTGGATGTAAAATTTTACGTAGAATCCAAATTTTCTGTAAAGTATTTGCTTTAATCATCAATTCTTCCCGACGAGTACCAGAGCGATTAATATTAATAGATGGGAAAATACGCTTTTCTGCAATTCGGCGATCTAAATGTGCCTCCATATTACCAGTTCCCTTGAATTCTTCATAAATGACATCATCCATTTTGGAGCCTGTGTCAACTAAAGCGGTGGCAATAATGGTAAGACTACCGCCTTCTTCGACGTTACGTGCTGCACCAAAAAAGCGTTTTGGGCGTTGTAACGCGTTGGCATCAACACCACCTGTCAATACTTTTCCTGAAGCTGGAATCACTGTATTGTAAGCACGTGCTAAACGAGTAATAGAATCTAATAAGACCACAACATCTTTTTTATGCTCTACAAGGCGTTTAGCTTTTTCAATTACCATTTCGGCTACTTGAACATGGCGTGCAGCTGGTTCATCAAATGTACTAGCGACGACCTCACCTTTGACTGAACGCTCCATTTCAGTGACTTCTTCCGGTCGCTCATCAATTAGCAACACAATCAATGTGCATTCAGGGTGATTATGTGTGATAGAATGAGCAATATTCTGTAGCATCATGGTCTTACCGGCTTTAGGCGGCGAAACCACCAAGCCACGCTGACCTTTTCCAATCGGTGCTGCCAAATCAATAATTCGCGCTGTAATGTCTTCTGTCGAACCATTCCCGGTTTCCAACTTCAATTGCTGCTGTGGAAATAACGGAGTTAGGTTTTCAAATAAAACTTTGCCTCTAGAGGCTTGTGGATTTTCAAAATTAATTTCATTAACTTGCAGTAGCGCAAAATAGCGCTCGCCTTCTTTTGGTGGGCGGATTTTACCTGAAATGGTGTCGCCGGTTCTTAAGTTGAAGCGTCTAATTTGGCTGGGAGAAACGTAAATATCAGCTGGACCAGCGAGGTAAGAACTATCGGCAGAGCGCAAAAATCCAAAGCCATCTGGTAATATTTCTAATACACCATCTCCGAAAATATCTTCCCCTTTTTTTGCATGCGCTTTAAGAATAGCGAAAATGATATCTTGTTTACGAGAGCGTGAAACATGCTCTAAATTCATTTCTTGAGCGATCTGAATCAGCTCTTGGACAGATTTTTGTTTAAGCTCAGTAAGGTGCATGACTTGGGATAAAACCTCTTTCTTACGATTAGTGGGTTGAATGGCGTTAGCTTTCATATAATTGTAATCAAATTTTAGTAAGTATTAAACTTACATGTTGTTGGGAAACCTAAGAGTGGATATGCTTGGTAATTGCCAAATTTTCCATGTACAAGTTGTATATGCGACTATGGATTTAGTTGGATTATAATCTTGTAAAGTCCTGTTTGCAAGCACTACCAACAAAATTTACGACACATTGTCATCAATATAGGCTGTTAGTTGGGATTTAGTTAGCGCTCCAACCCTAGTAGCAACAACGTTTCCTCCTTGAAAAATTAACAGACTTGGAATTCCACGAACACTATATTTTACCGGTATTTCCGAATTTTCATCAACATTCATCTTGAATACTTTGACACGACCTGAATATTCTTTGGCAATATCTTCTATAATAGGCGCTATCATTTTACAGGGATGACACCACTGGGCCCAAAAATCTACTAATACGGGTAGATCGGAATCAAGTACTTTCTGTTTGAAATCGTCATCAGATACTGAAGTTAGTTCGTCGCTCATTGCCTTTCTCATTGTTGAATGATGCATATACTAATGTAAGCTGCAATATTCGTCAACGAAATCGCGTCACACATGAGTTTTATCGTATCGCAATCTGCAGCCCAGTCAAAATGAGTACGCGACTGCCGAAGGCATTTATCATTTCGATGAGAATTATCATTACAAATGGAGAAAAATCAAAACCCGCAATAAGAGGTATAAAACGCTGAAAAAATCGCAGCGGCGGTTCGGTGAGCAAATAAATCAATTCTGCAGCAGGCTGCGCTGACTGGTAAGGGTTTACAAACCAACTCATAACAGCGCGAATGATGATTGCAACCAAATAAACGTAGAGTACAAGCTGCAATCCACGGCCTAAGGCAGTTATGATTATACCGCCCAAATTAGGGATAAAACCTGCTTCCAACCATACGACCAAAAATGTCATGATAAATTGGAATACTAAAAACCAGCACAAAATGCCAATATCAAATCCGTGAAATCCGGGCAACACCCGCGCTGTCGGCTTTACCAAAAAGTCTGAAAACTTAATGAAAAATTGAGATATTGGATTACTGTAGCGCGCACCTAATTTTTGCATTGCCAGCCGCAGAAAAAAGATTATTGAAAGGAAATAAAATACAGTGTGTATAATCAATAATGGAAAGCGAATATATCCCACTTATTTATCCAACATTTGAGTAATTTCATGAGCGCGTTTATTGGCAGCCTGCAACGCCTTGGTAAATAATTTTGTAATGTCGCCGGATTGAAGAACTGCCAAAGCAGGTTCTGTCGTCCCTTTCGGCACTGTCACAGAGCGTCGCAATTCAGCAAAATCTTTTTGTGTCTCTATCGCCATTTTCGCAGCGCCCAACACCGTTTGAGCGGTTAATTGACTCACCTTATCTTTAGGAATTCCCAACGCTTCACCCGCAGCTTGGAGTGCTTCCATAATCAAAAAAACATAGGCGGGTCCTGAACCAGACAATGCGGCAATCCGTTCCACCTGATCCTCATCGTGAACCCACATTGTCAACCCCAACGCAGCCATAAAGCTAGTTGCTAACTCTTTTTGAGCATCAGAAACAGCATCTACTGCATACAATGCAGTGGCTCCAGCTTGTACCGCCGAGGGGGTATTTGGCATGGTACGCACCAGCGCTACTGATTCATCACCCAGCCATCGTCGCATCATCTCAGTGGTTACAGCTCCAGCTACTGAAATGACTAATGGACGATTATTTTTTACAGTATCTGCCAGTTGCTCGCAAACTTGCTGCATCTGGAACGGTTTGACCGCTAGAACCAATATATCTGCTGTTTCAACTGCCGCTATATTGTCCTGACTAGTTTGAACATGATATTCAGACTTCAGCGCGATAAGTTTATCGGTACTACGATTAGTCACGAGAATATTTTTCGATGGGATACCCTCTGCCAGTAGACCGATGATCATATTGCGAGCCATATTACCGGCACCGATAAAAGTAATTTTTGTATGTTTCATTGCCTCTGCTCTCTATTACCAAAAATAGCCGTACCAATACGCACTATCGTGCTTCCTGCGGCAATTGCCTGACGATAATCCTGACTCATACCCATTGATAAGGTATCTAAGGACATTTCATCAGAAATCAAGCTTTGCTGCAGTTTTTTTATAGTCGTGAAGGTTTGGATTTGCTCCTGAATGGACAGTCCCGCTCGCGGCATTACCATCAAACCTCTTAATCGCAAACGACTAAATGCTTGCAGCTCTCTAAGAAAATCTGCTACCTCGCTGACCTTCAATCCCTCTTTAGTTTCTTCTTGGGAAATGTTGACTTGTACGCATATATTGAGCGCAGACAAATTCTCTGGTCGATGCTGATTCAATCGCTTAGCGATAATTAGTGAAGCGACACCGTGCACCCAATCAAAATGAGTGGCAATGTCACGAGTTTTGTTACGCTGCACCCTGCCAATAAAATGCCATTCTAAATCGGGAATATTTAATGCATGAATCTTCTGTAACGCCTCTTGGCAATAATTTTCTGCAAATCTACGTTGACCTGCTTCTATAGCGGCTTTAATTTTTTCAATGGGTTGGCGCTTACTAACAGCAAGTAATTGCACCGAATGGGCGCGACGATGATACTTTTTTTCCTGTAGTCGAATATCCTGCAAAAGAGCATCGATATTATACTTGATACTATATTTCATTGAATCGAGGCCCGGCAGATAGAATTTCCTGCGGCACCTGGAATTGTTTAAAATTGGCGATAAATTTTTTCATAAGCGCTTTGGATAACTTAGCAAATCGCTTTTTATCCGACCACGCTTTTTTTGGATGCAATAATGCACTATCAACACCAGGAATCTGTTGTGGGATTTTAAAATTAAAGCCTGAAAAATTTTCTAATTCTGCATGAATGAGCTGACCACTGATCGCTGCATCTATAATTCTTCGAGTGACAGCAATAGCAAAGCGTTCACCGTCTCCATGATAATCTCCACCTGTCCAGCCGGTATTCACTAAGTAGACTTGACTGCCACTTTCCTTGAGTCGGTGTAATAACAGTTGTGCGTAAACTTGGGGAGGTCTCGGAAAAAAAGGAGCTCCAAAACAAGTGCTAAATGTAGGCTGAATCGTCGCTTGACTACCCACTTCGGTACTACCTATCAAGGCCGTGTAGCCACTTAAAAAATAGTAGGCTGCCTGTTCGTTAGATAACACTGAAATTGGAGGCAATACACCATATAGGTCGCAGGTTAAAAAAAATACCGCCGAGGGAGTAGCGCCGCTATTCTCTTCTATTCTTTTATTGATGTGTTCCCGCGGATAAGCAACGCGAGTATTTTCAGTTAATGAGGTATCTTTATAATCTGGCACACCATTTTTTGTGAGTACTACATTTTCTAAAATCGCTCCATCTCGAATTGCATTCCAAATAATCGGTTCGTTTTCTTTGGACAAATTGATGCATTTTGCATAGCAACCTCCTTCAAAATTAAAAATACCTGTTTCACTCCAGCCATGCTCATCATCACCGATTAAATAACGTTTGGGATCGGCAGATAACGTCGTTTTGCCAGTACCGGAAAGTCCAAAAAACAACGCACTATCCCCTTTTTCTCCAACATTGGCTGCGCAATGCATCGGCAAAATATTTTTTTGCGGTAAAATGAAGTTGAGAACACTGAACATTGCTTTTTTCATCTCACCAGCGTAAGGCATTCCTGCCAACAGCAAGCGCCTAGTGCTGAAATCAATAATCACAGCTCCATCACTGTGTACACCGTCCACGGCGTTTTCATGAACAAATGTTGAGCGATTTGTTGTAAAATAGGCTTCTTC
>CAWUIH010000010.1:0-41865 GCA_963922495.1 uncultured Coxiellaceae bacterium
CCGTTTATATTATGGCAGATCAACCGGTTCCTGGTGATCGCATTTCAAACCCATCACGCAATCTCAAGGAGGCATTAAACTGCACCGAATGCAATAACATTAAGCAAGTTTACGTTTTATTAGGCTCGTACCAACCGACTAATTTTATCCACGACACGTGGTTCCCTCAAATGGTTCCGAGTTTCTCTGAAGACACTGATGCAATGGTGTTAGAGCTTCCAATAGATAACCATTTTTCAAGTACAAAGCGCATTACCAGTTGTTATTTGCAACTATTTATGCATAGACTTGACATGATTTCGGGACATAGAGACCCAATATTTCAATTGATAGAAAACTATTATTCTAGACATGTACCATACTACTATGCTTTACCTAACGAAAATCAGCCGATTTTTGGTAAAAATACAACAAAAAGATATAGAGATTCATTATATTACAGTTCTTGTTACAAAGAATTATTTACATTATATTCCAATAAGGAAATCCTCAACTCACTGCGCTTTTATAATTTACTTTGGTTTGATCTTTTATGTTACACACTTAAATCTCTTCAAGCAGTTTATAAAGCAGAACTTAATAAGATTATCGAAATAGAATCTCTTGGAGAAAAAATTCTTGAGGTAGAAGAAAAATCCCAACAGTTTCTAACTACAGTAATTGGGAGCATCATTGAATATATCAAGGGTGATAATATAGATCTCCGCTTGCAAGTCACGGAGACAACAAAACAATTGGGCATCAAAAAAGCGTTAAAAATCCCCGAAAACCCTAATTTTGAAGTGTTTCGATATTGGTTAGCTAATATAGCCTTCTACTTACTTACAGGAATTTTTGGTGCTTTGGCGTTTCATACCGTTACATGGCTGTATTATGGAAAACAAAATATGATATTTTTTCCTTTCTTTGCAGAATCTACTAGAAAAATTTTCGCATTCAACAGAATTTGCCAAACAACTCAAAGCGTGGTCGAAAAATGCATCAGATTTAAGTCGACAAACCCCGAACCCGTTTCTTTTCACAAGAGCAACGACACCACTCACAAGACCTATAGACGTCTAGCAACTGCACATAGGTTATTCAGACCTAAGTGTACTAGAAAAACAATTACTGGAGCACAGGACTACATGATTGCTCCTTGCGCCTCTTAAAACCATAGAAGTCATTAAGTATACTGCTACCAATAGTATGAATAGCGATCAACTTAGTCGATGATCATGTAGTTCGTTGGGTTCAATTCTCTTTGATCCAAAATAGTTCTCAAGTATACTGAGTGAATACAGTAGCACTCCTATTTGGATTCAAAAAAGACTATAAAAATCACCACTGCAAGGAAACAACGTGGAATATATACTAACAACAACTGGCACGTCAGGTGACATATATCCTTTTATAGGACTTGCCAAGGAGCTTCTTAGACGTGGCCACAAGGTACATTTGCTTACATCGTCAGCGTATAAAAACGCAATTGAGCAACATGGCATCAACTTCTTTTCCATATTGTCTGAAAAGCAGCACCTGGCAGCCTTGAACGATAATCGCATCAACCGCGCTAGTCGTAATATATCCGGTTTTAGCGACCATTTTATTTTACCTGCCATGGAACCTGCTTATCATTTTATCAAGCAACACTATAAGCCGAATGAAACAGTATTAGTTTCACACGCGATGTTTTTAGGGGGTAAAATTGCCCAAGAAAAAATTGGTATCCCGTTAATCAGCATTCACCTCGCTCCGATTGGGCTTCGTTCTATCGAGCGACCCTCTCGCCACCCTGTCTTTCCATTACCACACATATTACCCTACTGGTTAAAAAAACAAGCGATACTACTTTCTGACAATATTGTGGATCGACTCTTTAACCTATCTCGAATCAACCAATTTAGAAAAAGCATTGGTCTGGCACCGATAAAACACATTTTTCGTAATTGGATTTATGAAGCTGATAAGTTAGTAGGATTGTTTCCCAGTTGGTATGGTGGCCTACCGTCGGACTGGCAATACGATATGCAATTGACCACGTTTCCTTTATTTAACCCCATATTGTCTAACGAAATACCAAGAAACTTAAAAGATTTTTGTAAAAAAGCAAAAACCATTGTCATATTTACTGCAGGTTCTGGAATGCCATTTGCAAACCGCTTTTTTGAAGAAGCAATAAAAGCGTGCAAGCTACTCAATTGCCACGGAATTTTATTAAGCCGTTACCGCCAACAAATCCCCGCAACCATTCCTGACAATATTTTTCATCTTGATTATTTGTCGATGCAATCACTACTATCGATGGCCACAGCAATCGTGCATTTTGGAGGTATCGGCACTGCATCACAAGCCTTAGCACAAGGAGTGCCGCAATTGATAGTGCCGAATATTGGTGATCAGTTTGATAATGCACTCCGACTGCGCCAAACAGGCACGGCTATGGAATTAAGTCAATCGCGCTTCAAAGCGAAAATCGTAGCCAAACAACTCGAGCAATTGCTGAGTTCTCCACGCATCAAAAGCTACTGTCAAAAATACGCAGCCCTACTCAGCAAAGAAAACCCATTGGGAAAAAGCTGTGATGCCATTGAATCACTGACCATACAACAAGAACAAGAAGCTACTCTTGCTCAGTAAGCGCTTCATCTGGCACAGAGGCAACCAAACGCCTCACAAACGGAGTAATCACCAACATCACCATAGCAACTGCAAATATACTCCATCCTAAGATACTAAAAGCATGACTGTAGGAAGGATTGGTGACAATTGGGTTGGTACTTCCAGAAGTACCCGCGGCATAGTTGGAAAAGTAACTTGCCAATACTGCCGCAACACCGGTATTCAATAATACGCTCCCCATATAAAAACTTTGTTGCTTTCGCGGCACTAACTGGCCCACGATCGAGTATCCCACCGGGCTGATAAGTAGCTCAGCAATTGCCTGAAGCACATAAGTAAGAAATAACCAAACAAAAGGCATCAAACCATGATGACCCGACTTAATACCTAAAGGTAAAATGAGCATTCCAAGCGCACTTAAAAATAAGCCGATGGTATATTGCACTGGCACTGCTGTAGAAGTCGAACCTTGCTTTCTTCGGGCCATCGATGCAAATAGAGCCGCCAAAATTGGCCCACCAATGACAATAGCGATACTATTAATATTCTGAATCCAACCAGGCGCAATTTGCCAACCCCAAATATGTAAATTCACATTATATTTTGCAAAAAAGGTCAAACTCATTGGTGCTAATTGGTAGGTAACCCAAAAGATTTGCGCGCTGAGCAGTAAAATCAAAAAAGCAAATAATTTCTTACGTTCCGCACCACGGCAGCGCCAAGCATTGAAGAATAGCAACAAGGCAACAATGCCTCCGACAGTTAGAATAAGGATATCGCTGACTTCCGCATGGCGCAATAGCACATTCAGTAACGCAACCAAAACAAATACGATGCCTAAACCCAGTAAAAAACGAATGCGCTTCTGAGACTTAGAAAGGAAGCTGAGTATTGTCTCTCTGTCACGCATATGCGACCAGCGTGAAACTAAAATAATGAGTGCAATCACATTGAACACCGCAGTAATACCAAACAATAAAGCATAATTGATATGTAACTGGAAATATCCAGCCAACACAAAGCCAAAAATAAATCCGATATTCATGCCGCTATAATTCCAGAAAAAAGCAGATTGACGACGACTGACTTCTTTTGCAGCAAACAACTGTGACAATAACATATTCAAGCAAGTTACCATTGTGCCTGTTCCAATCAACATACAAGCTAAGCCCCAGTAAAGTGCAACTGTGGAACTGAGTGCCAAGAACACGCAACCGATCAACTGAAATATGACACCCACCACCACCAGCATTCGATAGCTAAATATTCGCCCACCTAAGTAGCCAGATAAGAGATGCAACGCGAAATTGTAAGCGAAATAGACACCAGTCAGTGTATTAGCCTGTGCTGTTGTCATATGGAGCTGGTCGTGCATGAATAACACTAAACCGGCAAATAAAACCGCAAAGCTAATTGTGGAAAAAACTTGTGTAAAATATAAAGAACCGAATCCCTTTGGCATCCATCTCGAGTTTTGGATAGTCATCATATCAGTCATCTTGGCAAGCCTCTATATACCTAGAAAAAACAGTTGGATCACGATTTCTGGAATACCCTCTTGATTCATCTCACCATATGGAATGCTTCTTATCCCAATAAGGTGATGTCAAAAATTTTTATTATGTGATCTCAATCAACCTATTACACCATTTAATCACACTCAACTGTTTTTTCTAGTATAAATCATTTTCGTCACTAAACTCTTGATTATATCAGATATACAATTATTTTCCAGATATTTATTACTCAAAGAATTGCTAAAGCCCCCCCCGACTTAGAGACTTACACTCTATCATGATATAAATTAAAATCTTAAGCGGATATTCAAAATCCTCTTTAACTTATTGGCTTATATAGAGCGGTAAAAGATAATTCTAATCGATTAAGAAGTATGGATCGATTGGGGTGGACGATGGGACTTGAACCCACGACAACTGGAATCACAATCCAGGGCTCTACCAACTGAGCTACGCCCACCACAAAGGCTCCGCGTCTAAACAGAATGCGCTAGTTTACGCGCCTACAACACTTTTGTCGAGACTCTCAACGCACTTGAAAACAACACTGTTGCACGTAAGACAAGAATTTCGCCATTTAATCCTGCAATGTCAATATAAACCGCAGTATCCTGAGCAGCGTTGCAGTTGACGCGTCACCTTAGCAACAGTATGATGCCTTCCTTATCAGAAAACGGGGTATAGCGCAGCCTGGTAGCGCGCCTGCTTTGGGAGCAGGATGTCGGGGGTTCAAATCCCTCTACCCCGATCACAACACTATCGCATTAAATTCTCGCCTAAAACAAATCCGGTAAAAAAATTAGAGTTCACAGTTGGTGACTGATAACAGTGGCGATTGAATCAAATGAATTTATGGAGAAATCGATGATTCCGATAATTCCGTACTTACAGTGGATGGTGTTGCTATCTCCTCTGTTCCATTAAACAAGCGAAAGCGATAATTTCGCACACATGCACCAATTGGAGAAAAATAGATACCAGTAAATATTAGAGCACATGCGGCGATCACCGGGAAGCTCAAAGTATTCTGATCAGTATTTTCTGATATCAGCAGCAACAAGAGAGCAGCCATAGTTAGAGAAAATAACGAAAAATATTTTTCTGCTTCTTCTAGTTGCTCTAGGTAATGATCGTCTACATCTGTCATACTTGTGCTCTATTGTGTAACTTTCAAATTATATTGCGCTAATCAGATTAAAAAAATATTAAATTATCAAAAAAATATCTTTACGTATGTGGATCGCCTCCCGATTCTCCCTCAGCATCACTGTGAACTTTATCAACAACAACAGCATGCGTTATAATTTCTTGAGTGTTAGGCTTGACGAGTGAACATATTTTCCTTAATTAGTTACTGGTAATTTTATCGATAGTCCATCAACCGTTTTTCTATGTTTTTTTAATATTTTTTTAATCACCAAGCAGCACAATGAAGATTGAGTTAAAAAATGGAGAGAAATATGCTGAACTCAGGCCCTGAATCTCAAGTAATGGCATTTTTAGAGCAACCACCTCTAGAAATGGTGGAGAGAATGGAAAGGGTTGCGGCATATATAGTAGTTGCCGTAGCAAAACTCCTTGGAGCGATACTCGTGACATCGGGCGCACTCCGTCGTCCATATTCTGACAATCAATCTGTGATTGTCATGTATTCGATGGGTGGGGTAATTATCGCTCTTAGTACTATCGCTCTTATCCTATTAGTCCGCAATGACTGTTGTGAGGAACAACCTAATCAATCAAGAATGTTCCGACAACAAGAAGATCAAAAAACCGCTCTCCTAGTGGGAAACGAAGCAGTTGATGATCCTGAGCAAGATACGCAGCAAAGAGGCATCTGCAGCCTCCCATGCTTCTGAATATAACACGAGGAAACAAATATAACCCACAGTTCATGTCCGATAAATTTTTTTGGAGACAATGACCTGATGCATCAAGCCATTTATCGAAAACTGGTGCGACTTTGGTATTATCGCACTGGCTATTCATCTTGTAAATCGAAATGCAAGCAGGAAATCTCACACCTAATTCCTAAATGAATTAGCAAGTTTCTGATCAAACCACCTTGCCGAGCTATATTTAATTTCACCACGAATACCGAATTTTTTATATTCTAACAGATTTTTAAAGAAATCGAGCAGGTGCGCTATACGTCAAGTGTTACAAGGTGCTAAATACCAATTATATTTGGTACGCCCGGCAGGACTCGAACCTGCTACCCTCGGCTTAGAAGGCCGATGCTCTATCCAGATGAGCTACGGGCGCTCTTGGTTGAAAACATACCACAATGCAGTTAAAAAGCAATTTCAGTTTAACGGCTAACAGCAAGTCACCATCTTTGATGAAATTCGGTTACAATGTTTTGACTAACTACAACTCATCCTGGAACCAGAGTGACTACATTAGAGAACACAATTACAGAAGCTTTTGAAAATAGAGCACAATATTCTTCAAAAAATACCCCGAATGAAATTCTTTCTGCGATTGAGGAAGTGATTACGAAGCTGAATGCAGGCACACTGCGCGTTGCAGCAAAAAATGGGGGAAATTGGATCGTTAATCAATGGATTAAACAAGCTATTTTATTATATTTTAAGACTCATGATAACGAAATTATTGGTGCAGGGTATACACATTTTTTCGATAAAGTACCACTTAAATTCAATAGAGATCCCAACGCATTAACACAATCGGGCGTTCGCGTAGTGCCACCTGCCGTTGCTCGCAGCGGTGCATTTATCGGAGCAAATACGGTTTTAATGCCAAGTTACGTGAATATTGGCGCCTATATCGATACCGGCACCATGGTAGACACCTGGGCCACCGTGGGCTCGTGCGCGCAAATCGGTAAAAATGTCCACCTCTCTGGAGGCGTCGGTATCGGAGGTGTTTTAGAACCTTTACAGGCTAATCCAACTATTATCGAAGATAATTGCTTTATTGGAGCGCGCTCTGAAATAGTCGAGGGTGTCATTGTTGAGAGCGGCGCTGTGGTATCAATGGGAGTTTATATTAGTCAAAGCACGCCCATTTACAATCGCCATACCCAAAAAATTAGCTACGGACGCATACCAGCAGGCAGCGTCGTCATTCCAGGAACATTGCCCTCAAAAGACGGTACTCACAGCACCTATGCTGTAATTATCGTAAAACAAGTGGATGAAAAAACGCGTAGTAAAGTTTCGTTAAATGAATTATTGAGGCCTGAATCATGAGTGCAACTACTGTACTGCTTAACGAATTGATTGCGAAAAAATCAATCACACCTGAAGATGCAGGGTGTCAAGACATTCTCATTAAAAAATTAACCGCAGCGGGATTTCAAATCACACCTCTACCATTCGGAGAAGTTAAAAATTTTTGGGCTTGGCACGGCAATTCATCCCCGACCCTGGTATTTGCTGGACACACTGATGTTGTACCACCTGGCAATGAATCTGCATGGCACTCCCTTCCATTTTCCCCAACCGAGAGAGACGGATACATTTTTGGTCGAGGCGCTTGCGATATGAAAAGCGGTCTCGCTGCGATGATCATAGCTGCTATTAATTTCGTGAAACAAAATCCTAATCACTCCGGTACAATCGGCTTTATCGTTACCAGCGACGAAGAAGGCCCCGCGGAAAATGGAACCCGAAAGGTAACTGAATATTTACAAAAAAACAACATTAACGTTGATTACTGTATCGTTGGAGAGGCCAGCAGCAACAAAGTACTTGGAGATGCCATTAAAGTTGGACGCCGCGGCTCAATGTACGGAAACTTAGTGATACACGGCAAGCAAGGACACATTGCATATCCTCATCTTGCTGACAACCCAATTCATCGCAGCTTTCAAGCGTTTGATGCACTCGCAAAAAAACAATGGGATCAGGGCAATGAACATTTCACGCCCACTTCGTTTCAATTCTATAATGTTCATGCCGATGCTGGCGCACAAAATGTGATTCCCGGTATTTTAACCGCACACTTTAATTTCCGTTTCGCACCAATTCGGGCACCACAAGAATTACAACAGGAAGTACATTATACTCTCGATCAACATCACTTAAACTATGAATTAAAGTGGGATCTAACCAGCGAACCTTTTTACTCAGGACACGGACACCTTGCAACCGCTGCCGCAGCTGCTATCCAAACAGTCTGTGGGATTAGTACCGAACCCAATACCTACGGCGGCACATCCGACGGTCGTTTTATCGCCAAAATGGGAGCCGAAGTGATTGAGCTAGGTCCCGTGAATGCTACAGCGCATCATATTAACGAAAGCACCTCTATCACAGAATTAAATCAACTGACAATAATTTTGGAACTCATTTTGCAAAACATTTTACAACGACCTATCAACCAATAAAATCTTACTTGCCTGCATGGCAAAACGTATTGATAGCTCTTAATAAATTTTTAATATTCCACTGCTAATATAAAACCGTATGATACATAAGATTTCAGAACTTCTAGACTACCTTGAGACGTTCTCCGAAGAGCAACTGCAAACTTATCTAAATGAGGGTAAGTACCCTAGCATGAAGATATTTGAAGTGAGGTCTGCTGTTCTTGACCTTTTTTCTAGTTACTACCAACATCTATCACAATCGCAGCAGTCGAGATTGGACTCAAAGCAACAAAATACATCTCAAGAACAGGAAATAATACCAAAAAGACAAAGTCAAGGCGCTGATGAGCTAGTGCCACTGGTCTACAGAAGCTTGCCTGTGAAAAATTCTGATTATTGGAATTTAACTTCCAGAAAGTTTAGATTGATAAAAGAAATATTAGGACAACAATGCTTGGCTGAACAGGTTGTTGAATATAACCTTACAACTTTAGATGCCATTTTCACTGATTCAGCACAGCAAAAACAAAATGCTGAATCTCCTATCATTATTAATTGCAAACCCCTATTCCTTCAACAAGAGACAAATATATTAAACAGGGTAAGAGCTACCGTTGAAAAATTCAAAACGCAGGCTCTAGAATTTCAAAATAATTACTTATCGGTATGGCTAGACGAATTATCCCAAATACTTAATAAGACATACCGGTTTCGCAACTCAGATTGTACATTTTCCCCCAAAACCTATCTACATTTCTTAAATCAAATGATTGAAACGAAGGTATTAAGGCTAATCAACCCCGAGCATCAATCACTTTCAGACTCAATAAAGAAAATTACTGATGAATTTATCTGCGATTATAGAGAAATCATTGATAAATATAATAAAATTTACGACGATCGTAGATTCTCTGGCTGTTCAATCAATCAATCAAAATTCCAGATTTATACGATATCTGAAATATCCGAGAAAATTACACCTTACTTTTTTGTTAGATTAGTAGATATTGTAAGTTACACCGAATCACATTTGAGTTTGTCTAATAATCTACCCCAGAATTTGAAAAAAAAGATTATGGCAATCGCTGGTAAAGAATTTGAACAGGACACAGACACCAATCAGTACCAGCTCTGTTCTTCATTGATCCACCATGTGCAAACAACAATCATGCGCGAACAAAAAAATCATCAACACTCCTCATCTTCCACAATAGTACTTAGATATGTAGGTGCTATTGTAGCAAGTTTTATTTTTTCTGTTATATTTCCCCTAGCCATACTCAAGTATTTTCATGCGGATAGGCGCGTTCGCACGTGGAGGAACGCTTTTTTTTCACCTCACTCTGGTTCGTTATTTGCTCTTCACCAAACAAAGCGTGCTATAGAACAGCTTATGCCTACTTGTAAGCAAAAAGTTGAAAATCGCACACCGTCGCCTTCCAGCACACAACCGTCTTCTATAATGTTAACCTCCACACAGTGAGTTCCTATTATTCTGAATAGGTTATAAATAACACAAATTATACACCCATTAATATTCTCTTAAGTTCAATAAGATATACTCATTGTCAGTGAGATGACCTACTGTTACATCACCAACTGCTTGACAAGCGAGAGTAGCTGGCGCAGCATTGCACCAAAAGGCTTTCTAGTTTAACCTTGGGCACCTTGAATACAAAAATGGCTTTAACGAGAGTCAACAACAGATTCCCGGCCTACACTGAGAATCATCGGAGTTGTTGAACACTGTATGTAGAAAGTGGCCATGTTTGAAGGTAAGGGTAGTTCGCTAAAATGGTTCAATAAGGCATTTTGCGGGAAATACAGCGCAATATATGTGGACACATACGTAGTGCACACAGAAAAATGTCATTGTTTGACCGCAATAGTAGAATTATAGCTACCTTCTGGAGAGGTGCCCGAGTGGCCGAAGGGGCACGACTGGAAATCGTGTGTGCGTTAACCACGTACCGAGGGTTCGAATCCCTCTCTCTCCGCCAGGTGTTGGTGGCTACAGGGGTCTCCTCGCGACAAATTGCTGTAAACTCCGCCAGGTCCGGAAGGAAGCAACGGTAGCAGTGAATTTGGGTGCCGAGGTACGGCTTTTGTAGCTACCTCTTTTTATTAACGGACGGGTAATCGAATGAAACACCAGGTTTTGGCGCGAAAATGGCGACCACAAAGCTTTGATGCAGTTGTAGGACAGCCTTATGTCGTTCAAGCTTTGAGCAATTCACTCAACCGCCAATACCTACACCACGCATACTTATTCACAGGTACCCGCGGTGTCGGCAAAACAACCCTAGGGCGCATTATTGCAAAATGTTTAAATTGCGAAGCGGGCATCAGCGCGACCCCTTGCGACAAGTGCAGTTTTTGCAACGAAATTGACGCGGGGCGCTTCCCGGACTTATTTGAAGTTGACGCTGCATCACGCACCAAGGTAGAAGACACACGTGAATTACTCGACAATGTTCAATATACGCCTACGAAAGGTCGCTTTAAAGTTTACCTTATCGATGAAGTTCATATGCTCTCTGGGCATAGTTTCAATGCACTGCTTAAAACACTGGAAGAGCCGCCACCACATGTCAAATTCATCTTGGCAACCACGGACCATCAAAAACTGCCTGCTACAGTGCTGTCACGCTGTTTACAATTTCATTTATCACAAATGCAACCTCTGGAAATTGCTACACACTGTCAATATATTTTGAATCAGGAGCATATTCTTTTCGAAAAACCTGCCACTGAGTTATTGGCACGTGCTGCAAATGGTAGTATGCGTGATGCATTGAGCTTGCTCGACCAGAGCATTGCTTACGGTAACGGTAAAGTAAACACCGCCGACGTCAAAGCCATGTTGGGGACTATCGAACCAACTGTACTATTTGATCTACTCGATGCATTGCATCGCAAAAATGGTAATGAATTATTGGCAGGCGTGCATATTTTACAACAACAAGGTAGTAACTTTTCTCATGCACTCGCTGATTTATTGAGTTTGCTACATCAAATTGCCATCATACAGGCTGTACCCGATGCACCACTTGAAAATCCACAGCCACGTTTGCTACAACTGGCTAAACAATTAGGGTGCGAAGATGTACAATTATTTTATCAAATTGGATTGATCGGGCAACGGGATTTACCTTACGCACCCACAGCACAAAGTGGTTTTGAAATGACGCTCTTGCGTATGCTCGCGTTTTACCCACAAAACGCATCGCAACTCACTTTGGAAACGCCAGCCACCACCCAACCTCAAACTGCTGCGGTTACCACAGCCAAACCCGCTACCAACGTAAAAACGCCTTGGCATACACTACTACCGCAATTAAAACTGACAGGCATGGCGCTTGCTTTAGCAAGACAGTGTAGCTTAAAGAGGCTAACCGATACTGATGCTGAACTGCTATTACAACCGAAACAAGAAGCGTTAGTACAAAAAAAATACGTTGAAAGAATTAATAATGCATTAAATCAGCACCTTCAAAGAGATATTAAATTAACGATTACCGTCGATAAACATGATGGTGAAACACCTGCAGGTATCGCAATTAAACAAGCACAAAATAAGCAGATGCGTGCTGAGCAAGCCATTATGAATGACCAACAAGTTCAACGGCTGGTACAAACCTTTGATGCAACCATAGTCAAAGATAGTATCATGCCGATTGAAGAAGGATCGCCTATCGCAAATGGAGAGAAAGAAACAAGTGGAGACTCAATATGAACATGAAAGTACCCAATATGCCTGACTTGAAAGTACCCGCCGAAACTAACCGTTTCGGTGAAGATATGTCACCTGATAATAACAGTAACCTATTATCTGACATCAAAAGTAGCATCGTTGATATGCAACAACAAATGCAAGCGACGTATTCTAACTTAGCTGATATGAAAATTATCGGTATGTCACACGACAAAACAGTGAAAATCACCATGACTGCCACCTATGGCTTCGAGGACATTGAGTTTGATGAACGCGCACTACAAGGTGGTGTCAAGGAATTCAAATGGCGTATCCGCGAAGCATGGAAAAACTTAAGCGAAGAAATTCAAAAAACCACACAGTCTAAAACTGTTGAATTGCTACAAAGTATGAATATTCCTGAAGATATTCGCAATATTTCACTTGACGAAGCAGGTGGTGAAGGCGGCAGTGGCGCACCAACATCTGGATAGTTAAGGAACAATGTGTTTAGTCCTCTGACCAAACGCTTAATAGAAGCCTTACAAGCGTTGCCTGGGGTCGGTCCAAAGTCAGCGCAACGCATGGCTTTTTACTTGCTTTCCCAGCCTGGGCGGGACAAAGGATCTGGCTTGTTCAAAGCGCTGCAAAGCGCCATTGAGGAAGTCGGTAGTTGTCGTTTATGTCAAATTTACAGCGAACATGATCTCTGTGAGTTGTGTGCTAGCACGAAACGTGACACAACGACACTTTGTGTCGTTGAAAGTCCTGCCGACGTCGCTGCCATTGAGCAAACACAAATTTACTCTGGTGTTTATTTCGTATTACAGGGCCATTTATCTCCTTTAGACGGTATTGGTCCCGACGAAATTGGTGTTCCGGCGCTACTGAATCGCATTCAAAAAGGTGATCTTAGAGAACTCATTCTTGCAACCAATCCAACGATGGAAGGGAAGGCAACGGCACACTACATTGTAAGTCATGTTGACTGCTCTAAGGTCAAATGTTCTCGCATTGCGCATGGTGTTCCTTTAGGTGGTGAGTTAGAATATCTCGATGGGGGCACGCTCAGTCATGCGCTCCATTCACGCATATTAATTGAAAATTGAGGTAACAAATGGTCGGTAGCAAATTCAATCTTGGCAGCTTGATGAAAAACGCTAAAAAGATTCAGGAAATGATGCAACAAGCACAAGAAGACTTAGCTGAAATTATAGTTGAAGCTGAAGCAGGCGCAGGGCTTGTCAAAGTACGGATGAACGCACAGCACGACGTACTTGACCTGATAATTGATCCAGAACTGAAAGATGAGTCGCTTGAGGTAATACAAGACCTTCTCAAGGCGGCATTAAATAGTGCCAATCAGAAGGCATTAAAGATCGCCAAACAAAAGATTTTGTCAGCACGTGATATTATTTCTAACGAAGACGACGAATAAAGTCAAAGTCACAATACATCGACACTATGCCGGAAATTATCCGGCATTCACCAATGGGCTCTAAAGCCTCTTTATTTGTGCATTGTAACGCTGAAATCCTTCTTCTATATTCCCAAAAAACTTGAGCTCGCCTTTTTCAAGCCAAATAATTCTATTACACATTTTGGTAATTAAACTATCTGAATGTGATGCTAGCAACATGATAGCAGATTCATTAATTGCTTCATGTAATCGCGCATCAGCTCGCTTAACAAACTCAGCATCACCGACACCAACCACTTCATCTAACACTAAAATTTCTGAAATCATACTGGTAGCGATACTAAAAGCTAATCGTAGACGCATTCCCGATGAGTAAGTGCGAATTGGTAAATTTAAGCCCTCTTTTAAACCTGTAAAATCTGCAATTTCAGCTGCTTTGGCATGAATTTGCCGGTAATTTAAACCAGCAATAATACCTCTTAAGGTGATATTTTCGTAACCTGACGCCTCTTCGTTTAACCCTAACATAATATCGAGAATAGCGGAAATTTTACCACGAACCGTGATCTTGCCACGAGTTGGCGTATAAATTCCAGCGACCATACGTAAAAAAGTACTTTTCCCAGCGCCGTTAGAACCAATTAAACCCACACGATCGCCTTCATGCAGCTCTAGTGAAATATTACGAAGCGCTTGCACTGTAATAACTTGTTCATTATCAGCGGATAGCTGCGATCTGCGGCGCCCCAATCGCAATAATTGTTTTTTTAAGCTGCGAGTACTAGCACCATAGATAGGGAAATCGATGCAGGTTTCTCTCAGTTTAATCAACGACACACTAATCCCCAACTACAACCAAAAAATAATTCGCTTGCGGTTAAACGCAAATAATGTCAGCGCCAAAATCATACCAACTAACATTAATCCAATGACTACTAAGTAGTTTCCAAATGATGGCAACTGACCCAACAATGGCTTGCGAATGATTTCAATAAAATGATAAAGTGGGTTATAATTAATAACAAACGAATAACTACGCTTAACCACCGATGGGTCCCACATAACGGGAGTCACCAAAAAAGCCAACCCGATGAATGTGTTGATAATCTGTAGTACGTCACGGTAACGCGCACAAGCCATCGCAAATAAAATCCCCCACCATACGCCTGTCAATGCCAACAACAATAAACCTGGAAGAATCAACAATAGATTAACATTAACTGGAACATGGAAAATTAAAATGACCGGTATGATTATCCAAATATTGTGAAAAAAAACAATTAAATTTCTTGTAACAGTACGTAGAATGAATATTGTATAAGGAATGCGTATTTGCTTGAGATAGTTTTCAGCTTCCATAAAGGCATTTGAACATTCCGTTACAACCGCACTGATAAAACTCCAAGTAATTAATCCAGCAGTAAGTAAAGGAAAATAAGTGGTTAACTCAATGTGAAATAGGCGACTATAAAGAAAACCCATCGCACAAATTGTGATAGCCATACTTAAGGTAATCCAAAATGGACCGATAATAGAACGTCGATAGCGGACTGTAATATCTTGCCATGCAAGCAATAACCAGGTTCTCCAACCTGAGATACTGGCAAAAATATCCTCTCTAAGCGTCATAAACTCGTTGCATCTTTTCAAGCGGTTCTTAGGGTTTCTTAGAAGTGTATCAAGGTGTACTGTCCAAATCAAGAACAACCCCATTGATAACGATAAATCAACCCCAAACACACATTTTACTCTTGTTTCGGTTGACAATCATCGTTACTATAAATTGGTTATTACTATTGGGATGACCTCTACTCATGGCTGAGTCAAAATCTAACACCAACAATATATTCCGTCATAGTAATTTCCGACTTTTAATCGTTTTTTTACTATTTATTATAACCTTGTTCAACTACATTGATCGTTCCGCTATCGCATACGCTATCCAAAAGTTTCAGCTCACACCTAACGAAGAAGGCCTCCTGCTTGGCAGCTTTGGCATAGGCTACGCGGTAACAACTTTTCTAGGTGGAATTTGGGTTGACCGCTACGGCCCTAAAAACGTACTGTTTATCGCGGTGATCATGTGGGCAGTGTCGATGTTTTTAACGGCGAGCATGGCCAGCTTTGCGGTTTTACTCAGTTCAAGAACCCTACTCGGCTTATCAGAAGGCCCTAATTTTCCGGCCTTAACACGCGCTCAGGCAGATTGGCTCTCGGCAAAAGAACGTGCGAGAGCATTATCCTATGGTCTGATGGCAGTTCCAATTGCACTGGCCATTGGTGGACCGATTATTACCCAACTCATTGAACACCTTGGTTGGGCAATGATGTTTGTAGTACTCGGCGTTGTGGTAATTGTTTGGCTGCCATTTTGGTTGTGGTTATTTAAAAATAATCCTGCTGACTCACCTTTTGTTGATGGTATCGAGCTGGCAAAAATCACTCAGGACGAAAAAAAATTACTCCACCACGAAATGTTTAAACATATTTCTTGGCGATTTATGCTTACTAATAAAACATTATTAGCGAATTACTGGGCATTTTTTGTATTTGGTTATTATCTATTTTTCTTTTTAAGCTGGTTACCAAGTTACTTACAATATGCGTTCCAGCTCAGTATTAAACAAGAAGGTTTATTTACAATTTTCCCTTGGTTTCTATCGGCACTCCTAATATGGGTAATGGGGATTTTGTCAGATAAAATTACCCAAAAAACTTCGAAATTGCGCTATTCTCGCTCATATCCCATTTTAATTTCACAACTATTAGCGTCAGTAATTATCATTCCATTGGCGATCATGCATCATATCAATTTAACAACAGCAATTATCTTAATTTCTTTTGCTTTGGGATTTAGCATGAGTGCAAATGCCAATTATTATGCAGTCAATATTGACATTGCAAAACAAAGGGCTGGGACAGCGTTGGGAATCATGGATACTTTTTTTGCTATAGCAGGTTTCATTGCACCAGCCTTAACGGGGATAATTGTAAATGACAGCCACCGCTTTACCAGCGGTTTTGTGTTTCTTATCATACTGGGGCTCTCTTCCGTGATCACTGTTTTCTTTTTCCACCACCCAGACTCGCACGCAAACTATCCCCGTCTCGATGTTAATAAAGCATAAAGTGGTTACATATCTCTGTGTGCTGAATTTTAGCCATTGTTAGCAGGGATAATGTGCTTAAGCTAGGGTCTTTAAGCACCGTTGATAATCAGTATCCTAAGCAACCCAAGTCCTTGCATTCTGAAACAGCCTCATCCACGGACTATTGTGATGCCATTCTTTAGGGTGCCACGATAATTGTATACTGCGAAATACACGTTCAGGATGCGGCATCAGAATAGTCACTCGACCATCCTGATTACTAAGACCAGCAATTGCGCTAGAACTACCATTAGGATTCGCAGGATAAGCGGTAGCTGCTTTACCGTAGTGATCGACATATTGCATCGCTACCAATTGCTGTGCCAATGCTTTTTGATCAGCACCACCACTAAAATCAAAACGCCCTTCACCGTGAGCAATGGTAACAGGAATTTGACTACCGTGCATTTCTGTAAAAAAGATAGAAGGTGACTCTGGAATCTTAACCAATGACAAACGTGACTCAAACTGCTCTGAAAAATTACGTTTTAACAATGGCCAATGGGCACTGCCTGGAATAATTTCTTTTAAATATGAAAACATTTGACAGCCATTACAAACTCCCAGCGCAAAACGGCTGGAATCAGCAAAAAAAGATTGAAACATTTCGCAAAGTTGTGGCTGCATTAAAATAGTCTGTGCCCAACCTCGCCCAGCACCGAGCACATCACCATAAGAGAAACCACCCCCAGCAACGATGCCTTTAAAATCAGCAAAATTTTGTTTACCATATAACAGATCATTCATATGCACATCGACTGCTTCAAAACCTGCTAAATGAAAGGCTGCAGCCATTTCTAAATAACCATTCACACCTTGTTCACGTAAGATAGCGACACGCGGCTTTGTATTTTTGTTAACGTAAAAATCTTTACTTATATCGAATGTAAGCTGTGCATTTAAACCTGGATCATTAACATCTTCTAACAATGCAAGCTGCTGCTTGGCACATTCTGGGTTATCACGCAATGCTTGCATTTCAAAACTGGTTTGACTCCACAATTTTTGAAGTACGACACGTTTATTTTGATAAATACATTGTTTTTTGTGATTAAAAATAATGTCGTCACTATCGTTTAAAGTACCAATCACCCGTGAAACATGATCCAAATGATATCGCTTTAATAACTGCATAACATGACCGATATCGGCTTTTTTAATCTGAATGACCGCACCCAATTCTTCAGAAAATAATGCTGCTTTGGGATCATCATTGATTAACTCAACGGTAACACCTACATGGGATGCAAATGCCATCTCACAAATTGTTACTAATAAACCACCATCGGAGCGGTCATGATAAGCCAATAAATAATTTTCTTTATTTAAATGTTGTATCACACCGAAAAACTGTTTGAGTGCTTCAGAATTATCAACATCTGGTGGTTTTGTTCCCAATGCATTAAACACCTGCGCTAAACAAGAGCCACCTAGGCAGTTGGCACCTTCTCCTAAATCAATCAATACTAATTCAGTTTCACCGCAATCTTTTTGTAACTCAGGAGTCAGGGTGTTGCGGATGTCCGTCACCGGCGCTGCGGCGGTTATGACCACAGACAATGGTGAGGTAACGTGTAAATCTTTACTGGAAGCACGCATGGAAAGAGAATCTTTTCCAACAGGAATACTAATTCCCAAGGCCGGACACAGCTCCTCCCCAATCGCTTGCACCGCATCATACAGACCCGCACCCTCACCTGGGTAATCTGCGGCAGCCATCCAATTTGCTGACAGCGCAATATCTGATATGTTGTCAATTTCTGCGGCAGCTATGTTGGTAATCGCTTCGCCAACTGCCATACGCGCGGAAGCAGCATGATGAATTAGTGCTATCGGCGCCCGCTCACCCATGGCTAGCGCTTCGCCACGATAATCTAAAAAACCCTGTGCTGTGACTGCAACATCACTAACCGGCACTTGCCACGGTCCAACCATTTGATCACGGGCAACCAATCCACCCACTGAACGATCACCGATTGTGATTAAAAAGCTTTTATCAGCGACACAAGGATATTGTAATACTCGTTGCACTGCTTCTGAGATTTCAATATCATCAAGCACCAATAATTGCCCACTAGGATGGGTATGTTTGTCAGTGCACTGCATCTGCGGCATATCTTGAAACAATAGCGATAGTGGCAAATCAATAGGATTATTTTCAAACTGCTTGTCAACAACGGTGAGTTGTGGCGTTGCCTGTGCTTCTCCAACGACTGCAAACGGACAGCACTCACGATGACATAAGGCTGTAAATAACTCTAAGTTATCTGGCGCAATCGCAAGCACAAAACGCTCCTGGGATTCATTACACCAAATTTCTAACGGCGTCATACTTGATTCATCACTGGGGATATCACGCAATTGAAATCGCCCACCCCGTTCACTGGATTCGATTAATTCGGGTAACGCATTCGATAAGCCACCAGCACCGACATCGTGAATCGACAAAATTGGATTATTGTCTCCCAAAGCAATACAAGTATTGATTACCTCTTGGGCGCGACGTTGCATTTCCGGGTTAGAGCGTTGCACAGAGGTAAAATCAAGATTCTCACTGTTTTCATCGCTACTGCGTGATGAAGCGGATCCTCCCCCCAAACCAATTGCCATACCTGGGCCACCTAAAACGACTAACAGCGCATTGACCGAGACCGTTTCCTTATTAACCTGCGAGGCGCGAATTTCACCCAAACCACCTGCAATCATAATTGGCTTATGATAACCACGACAGACCTCACCCAATGGACTCGACAACACCATCTGTAATGTACGAAAGTAACCTGCAATATTAGGCCGCCCAAATTCATTGTTGAACGAAGCAGCGCCAATAGGACCATCGAGCATGATATCTAACGCGCTCGCCATATGGCTAGGCTTACTGGTCGGGGTTTCCCAAGGCTGAGGCAATGAAGGAATATTCAGCTGTGAAACGGAAAAACCACATAAACCTGCTTTACTGCGTGCGCCACGACCCGTCGCCGCCTCATCTCGAATTTCACCACCACTTCCAGTTGCAGCTCCTGCAAAGGGTGAGATCGCTGTTGGATGATTGTGTGTCTCTACTTTTAATACTATATGCAATGGTTCTTGGACAACACCATAAATATTGGTGTTAGGATCGCGAGAAAAATATTGTGTTTCACCATTCTTTAATACCGCTGCATTATCATGGTACGCAACCAGGGCTTGATGAGGACTTTGTTGATACGTATGACGAATCATAGAAAATAACGAATCAGCATGTGATTTGTTGTCAATCTCCCAACGGGCATTAAAAATTTTATGACGACAATGCTCGGAATTTACCTGTGCAAACATCATTAGTTCGACATCCGTGGGATTACGTCCCAGTTTTGAATAAGCATGATATAAATATTGTATTTCTTCCTCGTTTAAACTTAAACCCATGACTTTATTGACTTGGTGCAAGGTGTTTATATCAATCGTAATAAATGACTGCGCTTTTGCTTGCAAAAAAATATGCTTTATTTTTTCAGGAGCTGAAATATAAGATTCGGTAAGGGAATCAAAAATTGGAGCGGTCAACAAAGTGACGGTTTCATCATCGGAGGACAAACCATGAATGCAATAATGTATTGCCCGTTCAATACGAATGATTTTGCTGAGTTGACAGTTATGAGCAATATTAGTGGCTTTACTAGACCAGGGTGAAATAGTTCCTAAACGCGGTACAATCCAAAATTCAAAATCATTGCTTGGTTTTGAATGGCTGCCTTGAAAAACATCTGGAAGTAATAATTTTAATTGTGATAACTCTTTTTCTACAAGCATTTCCTTAACAGCAACAAAGTAATGATAAGTTGCTGTGAAAGATTTCACTTTGGAATTTTTTTGCTGGAGTTGAGTTAAGATTTGTTGCTGACGAAAAGGAGTGTAAACACTACCACCATAAAAACACAACATACTCGTTGTCGTCCTAATTAAACACGGCCCTACCACCAAAAGTAAGGCCGTTATTTTTGCATTATTACTTAGCCGGTTTAACGGAAATTAAGTTGATTTTAAAAATTAATGTTTCATTCGGCCCGATCACTTGGGGTGCACCACGTTGACCATAAGCTAAGTCGGATGGAACATAAATTTCCCATGTCGCACCAGGTTTCATCAACACCAATGCTTGCTGCCAGCCTTTAATCACATTACCAATCGGGAAAGTCACGGGTTTTCCACGTTTATAAGAACTATCAAAAACTTTGCCATTGAGCAAACGTCCTTCATAATTAACAGTTACAGAATCTTTTGTGGTAGGGCTTTTGCCTTTGCCAGGGGTTATAATTTTATATTGCAGACCGCTGGCCAAAGTTTTAACATCCGGCATGGATTTGTTCTTCTTTAAAAATGCAGTACCAGCAGCTGCATTGACTTTTGCTTGTTTAGCCATCTGTGCTTGTAGTTTTGCAATCGATTTTTTCGAATAATCAGAAAGTGTTTTCTGAATTTGCGCATTAGTAAGCTTTTGAGGTTGGCCTTGATAACCGTCTTTAAAGCCGGCGATGTAGGCATCGACATTGAAATTGACACTGTGACTGCGATAAGCACGACCTGTTGTTAAACCAATTGAATAACCCAGTTTTTCATGAGTTGTCTTTAAAGACACTGGTTGATCTTGAGTAGTAGAAAGATGATGAGCCGCCGCCAGTGAGACTCCTGCACCCATTGTTAAGGGAATAGTAAATAAGAACGTTACAATTTTTTTCATCAGAATTTCTCTTCTTGTTTGGCAGTCAATAAAATTAGAAGATCCCGTTTTTAATCAAGTATCTGCCTTTGTTTAATCTCTATCTATCTTAACAGGGGCAGAAAAAAAATTCACCCTCTTATTTGTAAGAAAAAAGCCATCAAATACAGCAGGTTGTTTATTTATTACAAATTGCTTACAATTTTCCACTAATCACCATCTGCCATACTCATCAAACTTGCGTTACCTCCTGCTGCAGTCGTATTAATCGTAAGCGTCTTTTCATCACAGAAGCGACTTAAATATATTGGGCCACCAGCCTTAGGACCTGTACCAGACAAGCGACTACCACCGAATGGTTGCACACCAACCACTGCCCCGATGATATTGCGATTGACGTAAACGTTACCAACTTTAATACGCTTTTGGATGTAATCTATTGTTTCATCAATTCGACTTTGAATACCAAAAGTTAAGCCATAACCGAGACTATTAATATCGTCAATTAACTGATCTAATTTTTCTCGTTGATAACGTACTACATGAAGTATAGGACCAAACACTTCCGTTTTAACTAATTTAACGCTAGGAATTTCATAAGCCTGTGGTGCTAAAAATGTACCATGCTTACACTCTGCAGGCAGCATGACCTTATAGATTAATTTTCCTTCGCGTTGGATTTTCATCTCATATTCTTGAAGTTTTCGTAACGATACTTTGTCAATAATTGGCCCCACATCGGTTTCCAGATTAAGGGGGTCACCGACACTGATTTCGGCCATCGCACCTGCAAGCATTTTTAAAACATTGTCGGCAATATCATCCTGAACACATAAAATACGCAACGCAGAACACCGTTGCCCAGCACTATCAAATGCCGATTGAATCACATCAAAAACAAGTTGCTCGCTCAATGCAGTGGAATCCGCAATCATCGCGTTAATACCGGAAGTCTCAGCAATAAAGGGAATAATAGGGCCTTTTCGTTCAACCAAAGTTTTTTGAATGATATGAGCAGTCGCATTTGAACCCGTAAAAACGATACCTGCAATGTCTGGGCTCGCAACCAGTCTTTCACCAACAACCACAGCAGAACTCGGAAAAAGCTGCAATACATTTTTAGGAACGCCAGCACGATGGAACAAATGGGTGACACGAGCGGCAACTAAAGAAGTTTGATTCGCCGGTTTAGCAATTACAGTATTACCACAAACTAGTGCGGCAGCAACCTGCCCTGCAAAAATAGCAATCGGAAAATTCCACGGGCTAATACATAAAAATACTCCTCGACCATGCATCGAAAGTTCGTTAGTTTCCCCTGTGTAGCCTGATAAAGTTTGTGTCTTGAAATACTTTTCTGCTTGGTTGGCATAATATCGACAAAAATCCACAGCCTCGCGTAATTCTGAAATTGCATTTGGGATAGTTTTTCCGGCTTCTCGCACCGCTAAAGCAATTAATTCCACATAATGCACTTCAAATAAAGAGGCCGCGTTGCGCAATATTTCAGCCCGCCGTGCAACGCTTTTACCATTCCAAGAGTGGTAGCTGTCTAAGGCATTTTTTAACGCCAACTCAGCATCATCTTTATCACCTAACTCGACTCGCCCTAAAGTACGACGATGATCACTGGGATCAAGTACGTCAGTAGGGCGCGTTAATTCTCGTTGAAAAGGAACGACTGAGTATTTTTTTTCAAGCGCATGATCAATCGCGGTTTGCAACTGTGTAACAACTTTTTCATTGCTCAGGTCAAATCCCTTGGAGTTTTTTCGCTCTTGGCCAAAGATTTCTAATGGCAAAGGGATATTAGGATTGGGAATGCTATCTACATCCAATTGCATCATAGGACTTTGTATCAAATCGACAATAGGAATTTTTCTATCGGCAATCTGATTTACAAAAGAGCTATTCGCACCATTTTCCAGCAGACGACGCACTAAATACGGCAATAGATCTTCGTGCAAGCCCACAGGAGCGTAAATTCGAGAGGGCACTTGCACTTCATCAATCAAGTGCTGATGTAATGCTTTCCCCATTCCTTGTAAGTTTTGAAACTCAAAACTGTAGCTGTTAATTTCTGATCCCATAATAGTCAACACTAATGCAACTGAATAGGCATTGTGAGTAGCAAACTGCGGGAAAATTTGTTCTTGCGCACCCAACATTTTTTTTACGCAGGCAGCATATGAAATATCAGTATTATTTTTTCGCGTAAATACTGGGTAATTTTCAAAACCATTCATTTGCGATAACTTAATTTCAGTATCCCAATAAGCACCTTTGACCAAACGCACTGGAATGCAACATTGGTAATGCTTTGCAAGCGCAATCAACCAATCAATAACATATACCGCACGTTTTTGATAAGCTTGAACTGCAAGCCCTAGACCATTCCAACAAGCAAAGTCTGGATCGCTGATTAACGCTTGGAAAATGTCCAGTAGTAACTCAAGACGATCCGCTTCCTCTGCATCAAGTGTAATTGGAACATTCAATGATTTTGCATACAATACCAATTCTTTGACACGTTTAGTCAGCGGTTTCACAATGACCGCCCGTTTAGTGTATTCAAATCGTGGATGTAACGCGGACAATTTAATGGAAATGCTGGGTGCGCTTTTCAGGTCTTTGTTTTCATGGCTTTCTCCAATCATCTGAATGGCATGTCGGTATGATTCAAAATAGCGGTCTGCATCCGCTTGGGTACGCGCCACCTCACCCAACATATCATAGGAAAAACGATAACCTTGCTTTTCATAAGGTAGAGATCGCTTCAAAGCATGTTCGATGCTGCGACCAAGTACAAAATGCTCGCTCATCATTTTCATTGCTTCACGAACTGCACGTCGGATCATCGGCTCGCCACTGTTGTAAACCAATTTATTCCAAAAGCGTTTGAATCCTGAATTACTTTTCTCTCTGGCGAGTAATTTGCTACAAATCGCCAACCCTCGCGATGCCATGTTAACAACGCCAGATTCACTTTTTCCTGCATGTTCAGACCAAGAACCACCCGATAATTTGTCACGAATTAGCCGTTTTTCAGTGGGCTTGTCTGGTATACGCAACAGTGCCTCTGCCAAACACATCAGTAAAATACCCTCCTCCGTGGATAAATCGTACTGCATCATGAATGTTTGAATATTACTTTCTTTGGTATCTTTAGTACGAACTGACGCAACTAACTGATGCGCTAAGTCATGCACCTCATGCATACGTTCATTTGAAAATGCAATAATTTTCAAAAGCTCAGACACCGCATTCGACTCGTCCATGCGATAAGCTTCCAACATAGCTTGTCGATGGAGGGTTAATTCAGATAAATCACTGGACATGGAACATCCTCTCGCAATTACGCCTTAACTATCTCTTCCTGAAAGCGATTAATACTGGCATTCAGTTCCTTTTCAGCCGCCACCTTATCTTCCCAACCTTTCACTTTGACCCACTTACTAGACTCTAAGTCTTTGTAATGTTCAAAAAAGTGTGTAATTGAGTCTAACAATTGCGGGGGAACATCGTTGATATCTTGGCAATTTTCGTATTGCTTACAAGTTTTGCTGATTGGCACAGCAAGAATTTTCTGATCTTCGCCACTTTCATCCATCATGTTAAGAACACCGACGCCACGCACTCTTAACATTGCACCAGGTTGTATTGGATGGGGAGTAATAACAAGGACATCAACTGGGTCGCCATCAAGCGATAATGTGCTCGGTACAAATCCATAATTGCAAGGATAACGCATACTGGTTGCGATGAAACGGTCAACTAACAGCATTCCTAACTTTTTATCAAATTCATATTTAATCTCGCCGCCTAATGCGGGAATTTCCACAATAACATTAAAGTCATCAATACCCACACCAAACGAAGGTTGCTCCGGCATCTTATGCTCCTAAATTTAAATTAAAAAAACGATGATCATTATATCAGATTTTAAACAGATTAAGATTCATTAGCATTTAACGGCGCTCTCGAAAAAAGCGAGCTAATAACTCTGAACAATCTGATGCTAACACACCACCTTGGATTTCAATCGTATGATTCGTTTGTTTATTTGCACTCAACCTTTGTAATACTTCGATAGCTCCGGTTCGCTTCTCAAAAGCGCCAAAAATCAATCGCTTAATTCGAGCCTGCAATAGGGCGCCCACACACATTAAACACGGTTCCAGGGTGACATACAATTCCACATCGGTAATTCTGTAATTATTAATAATTTGGCCTGCTTGACGCATCACAATAATCTCTGCATGAGCCGTAGGATCGCAGCGACCGATCGGTTGATTATAACCAACTGCAAGCAACCGCCCCTCTCTAACCAATACCGCTCCTACTGGGACTTCACCATTCAATTCCGCAAGCTCAGCCTGCCGAATAGCCAGTCTCATGAAGTCTTCATCGCGCATCGGCAGCTTTATCCGTTGATTGAGTACATGAAAGATGCCAATATTGAGCTAAATTTCTCAGAACTACAAGCTAAAACGTCATGAACAGAGTTAAAACAGCCGTAATTGGTGTCGGATATTTAGGTAAATTTCATGCAGAAAAGTATGCACTACTGCCTGAAGCGGAGCTTATTGCTGTGTGTGATCTCGATCGAGAGCTGTGTGATCAGATAGCAAAAAAACTAAATGTATCCGCTTGTTATGATTACAAATCGCTTATCGGTAAGGTGGATGCAGTTAGCATCGCCACGCCAACGCCTCTGCACCATAAGATTGGACATTTTTTCTTAAGCCACGGCGTACACGTGCTGATGGAAAAACCTATTGCCACCACCACTGAAGCGGCAGAAGACCTCATTAAAACCGCAAAAGCCAATCACTCGCTCCTGCAAGTCGGTCATCTTGAACGCTTTAATTCCGCCGTGAAAGCGGTTCGCCCCTGGATTAAAAGCCCACGGTTTATTGAATCATGGCGATTAGCCCCATTTCAACTGCGTGGTAGTGATGTCAATGTGGTGTTAGATTTGATGATACACGATATCGATATTATTCAGTCAATCGTTCATCACGATATTCGTACGATTTCTGCCAATGGTGCATCGGTGTTATCCCGATTTATTGACATTGCCAATGCCCGTATTGAATTCACTGACGGCTGTGTCGCCAATGTTACTGCCAGCCGCATTAATTTAAAAAAAGAACGCTCTTTACGTATTTTTCAACCAGATAATTATATCAGTGTAGATATGGATCATAAAAAAATCGCATATCACCGCAAAGGAGATGCAGAGTTGTACCCTGGTATTCCCAACATCACCAGAGAAGTCGAACGTTTTGAAGGCAGTGATGCCTTAAAGGACCAAATTAAATCTTTTCTTGATGCTATTATTCATCGTAAACAACCATTTGTAACCGGCGAAGATGGTAAAAAAGCATTGGCGATTGCACTAGAAATCACTGCCATCGTGTTGCGTGGTAACGAGGAATACCCTATTTCGAGTGCATAATATGGAAAAAAAAATTATCATGGTGGCTGGAGAGGCTTCCGGCGATTTACTCGGTTCGCAACTCGCGCAACAACTACAATCAGCAGCGCCGGATATTCGAATACTGGGTATTGGCGGCCCTAAAATGCGTGCCGCTGGCGTCACTATCTTTTACGATGCTACAAAGTTGGCCGTTGTCGGTCTGTTTGAAATTCTCACGCACATCAAAGATATCTATCACGCCAAACGACTACTGAAACAGAAACTGCAAACTGAAAAACCTGACCTGGCTGTGTTTATTGACTATCCCGGTTTTAATCTACATATGGCGCGGTATGCTAAAAAAATAGGAATCCGCGTATTTTATTATGTTAGCCCACAAATTTGGGCATGGCGTTATCATCGTATTAAAAAAATCCGCCACGCAGTCGATTGTATGGCTGTATTATTTGAATTTGAACAAAAAATTTATAAAAAAGAACAAGTTCCAGTACGATTTGTAGGGCATCCGATTGTGGACATTGCAAAACCTACTTTATCCCAACAAGAAATACTTGAAAAATATCAGCTAAATTCAAAAAGTCCTATCATTGCACTATTACCTGGAAGTCGCCAAAATGAAATAAAAAAAATACTTCCTACTATTATCGAGAGTGCCAAGGCTATTCAACAACAATTCCCTAATGTGCAATTTGTATTGCCTTTGGCTTCTAGCCTGACACCACAGCAAGTCACACCGTTGTTATTTCCAGCAATAAAGCTGATTGAAAATGACAGCTACAACATTGTCAGTGTCTGTTCTGCTGCCATTGTGGCTTCGGGGACAGCAACACTGGAAATTGCACTGCTTAAAGTACCGCTTGTGATTATTTACAAAACGTCACAGATAACCTATTGGCTAGCAAAATACATCGTCAAGCTAAGGCACATCGGACTGTGTAATATTGTTGCCGAAAAAGAAGTCGCTCCCGAACTCATTCAAAATGCCGCCACTTCCAAAAATATTGCTGCTGAAATAAAACATTTACTCAACGATTCTGCTTATTATCGGCGCCGCAAACAACAACTCGCTGTAGTAAGACAAAAACTGGGCAAAAGTGGTGCAGCATCGAAAGCTGCAAATGAGATTTTGAAACTTATTACTAGTTAATTTTTATGGCATCAACACTTTTAATTATGTTCATTCGCAATACTCATTAGTTTTTTGCAATTTTTAACAATACTTTAACCTCACTCTAATATAATGTTCCTGAAAATAAATGTACCATATTAATTAGTCGAAAACACAGTTATTGTGCAGCGAGGTCAATCAGGTGCGACCACAATCTATGGCAAAATTGGTAACCAGTTATTCCCACCTTTTATCCTAGAGAATCTACATATTTATTAAATCAAGGCGCTCCGCTACCTGAAGATTTTTTTGGTATAGAGACAAATATAGTCCTTACAAACCCGACCGAAAATAGAGATCCTTACGCGAAGCGTACCGCGGGCATTGTTAAAGTTCAGCTGATGATAAACACATTAACTAAGGAAAAAAAACAGCACTTTTTTCTGCAATATGTTCTGTGATAACAGCTTAAAACAAGAAAATATTTTATTTCTCCAATCCTTAGTTGACAACCTGAAAACACAGCTTGACTCAATTAGTACGGGCAAACGCCTGCAACTACAGCAACAATTTGAGTCCAAATCAAGACCCGTAACACATACCGCTCACTGACAACGGTGAGGTGTTTTATTTACACACTATGATATTTTTTCAGCCCTCTGTAAAAGCAGAGGGCCGTATTCATAAGGATCGTAAGCCACTTGACAATACTTAAGGTACATAATACATGTTGTCAGGATATTGATAGACTTTCTCAGCATAGCCACCCGCGAGATCACTTTTTTGATCACCCACATTCAATACGATGTCATAACCGAGTTTTTTTATTGCTTTTCGGGTACTTGCTTTAAAGTGAACTGCAGATTTATGGTGATAATTATCTGGCTTCAAATACAAATGGGTCCAATCTGTATACCCAGCATCCTGTAAGCTCTTGCTAGTCATATCACGCTCTTTTTCATACCGACCCGTAATAAAGAATATAGCAACCTTATGTTTTTTTGCAAATTTATAAATTTTTAAAGTTGGAATAATAGCCGGATCATGAGCCTGATGTCCTTTCAAACTCACACTGCTAAAATCAACCGATTTCATAGCCGAAAAATTTGACAAAGACGTCTCATCGATATCTAACACAATTGCTAATTTTTTGGGATGCTTCAATTTTTCATTTTGTTTAACACGCTGCTGCAAATATTTCATTGCTTTTGCGGCTACTTTATTAACATCAGAATTATATTGCCCAGACTCGTGATAAGAAACAATTTGATGCTTTAATTGAGTTAAGTTCATATCTGGACGATGCGCTAGACTGACCAATGGTAGCACGCTCATAATTACAACTGCTGTTTTTATTTTCATTGATTTTTTCTCCTTGTTAATGATTTTGGAAATATCACCATAAAGCAACAAGAAAATCAATTCCGTAGTTATAGCTACCGAGACTCGCTAAAGCGCTGTTGAAACTGCTCAACCGTCGCAAGTAAATTTTTAGATTTGGCAATAACAGATATCACTGCAACACTTTTAGCTCCAGCTGCCATAACCACGTCAAGGTTATTGAGATCAATTCCACCAATGGCCACCACCGGGCAAGTAACTATGTGTAACCACGATTTAAAGCGTTCTAAGCCTTGCGGTTGTATTCCCATTTTTTTAGTCAACGTTGGATAAATAGGACCGAATGCAATGTAAGATGGTTGGTGAGCATGAGCAATAGCGAGTTCGTGAAAATTGTGGGTGCTGATTCCAAGGCGTAAACCAGCCTTGCAAATAGCTCCCAAATCAGCAGCGATGATATCCTCCTGACCTAAATGCACTCCATAAGCACGATATTTAATCGCTAGTTTCCAGTGGTCGTTAATGAATAGCTTACTGTTGGGATAAGCTGTGGCCACGGTAATAGCGGCTGCAATTTCGGTCTCAAGATTTATGGAAGCGGGAGTTTTAATTCGCAACTGAATTGACATCACCCCCATCGCGAGTAGCTGTTTTACTTTATTAGCACTATCAACAATAGGATAAAAACCCAAATCACCACAACTCGGGAAAAAATATCTAACGTCAGTCGGTTTTGAAGTAATCCAAGGAAGATTTAGTGGATTATCCAATAATTTCTGATGGACAAAAAATCCATCACTGGAACTAAGACGTATTCCTTGAGTGAGATACATTTTTGCTAAAACAATCGCATCAGTTAATCCACAGCCCACTGCTTGGGCCGCAGCAATTGCAGCGCTTAAAGTGCAACCAGTACCACGAACATTTTTTATCGCTAATGTTTCAGCAGTAATCCAAAATTCGTATTCTGCAGTCACGAAAAAATCACTTGACCGATGACTGCCATGTCCACCTTTCAATAACACCGCCTTTGCTCCCCACTGCAATAAGCGATATGCTGCATCTCTTATATCTGCCAATGTAGATATTTTTTTATTTAAAAGCCTTTCTGCTTCGATAATATTCGGAGTTAATAGGGTGACATGGGGGATGATTAGTGCTTTTAAAGAACGCAAAATTTCTGCAGAAACGAAAGATTTTCCGGAGCTTGATGCTAACACCGGATCATACACAATTGGCCCATCATAACCTGTTAAATAATTTCCAATATACTGAATACTGGCAACACTCCCCAAGACACCGCATTTTATTGCTGCGGGTCGCAGTTGCTGCTGCAATGTGTCAATCTGCGCTGCGACAACCTCACCGGTGCATTCTGAGGTTGCATTAACAATACCACTATTTTGAGCAGTCACTACTGTGATTACTGAACATCCGTGACAATTGAAATTACTAAATGTTAATAAATCGGCGGCAATACCTGCCCCACCTGAAGAATCAATTCCAGCTATGGTCCAAACAACTGGCTGCTTGCTCATTATATGAATCCTAAAGCAGAATGGGTTTCCCAATGAGCGGTGTACTGGCTTGGGCGATATTGCGTTTGGGCATCATACCTGCTTCGAAAGCATCACGGCCAGCGTGTATCGCGGCATTGAAACTTTGTGCCATTTTGATAGGGTCAGGAGATAATGCTACGGCAGAATTTAATAATACACCGTCATAACCCCACTCCATCACTTGCACTGCATCGGAAGGTTTACCAATCCCGGCATCTACAATTAGTATTTTATCGCTAAAACGCTCCCGCAATAACTTCAATGCAAAAGGATTCATCAGTCCTTGACCACTACCGATGGGTGACGCCCACGGCATCAATACATTACAGCCAACATCCACTAACCGCTGGCAACTAACTAAATCTTCCGTGCAATACGGAAAGACTTCAAACCCCAATGTTACTAATTTTTTAGCTGCTACAACCAGTTCAAACAAATTCGGTTGTAATGTGTATTCATCGCCAATAACTTCTAATTTTACCCAATGCGTGCTAAAGACTTCACGCGCCATTTGTGCGGTGGTAATTGCCTCTTTTGCACTATAACAACCCGCTGTATTAGGTAACACTGTGCAATTAAGCTGTTGCAATAATTTCCAAAAATAATTTTCTTTACCTGCATTCATCTCTCGACGCAATGATACGGTAACGATTTCTGTTGTTGAGGCGGTAATTGCGTCATGCAATAATTGTGGAGAAGGGTACAAAGCAGTCCCCAATATTAGGCGTGAATGCAAGGTTCTATCTAACAATTGCCACATTTTCAACCTCCGCACATTGGGGTTACAATTTCAATACGATCACCCTCGCTGATAATAGTAGCTGCGTATTGATCGCGCGCAACAAAACTTTCATTTAATGCAACAGCCAAATATTTTTTAAAAAAGTTATTTTGCTCTAAAAATTGTTGTAATGACAACGCCTCTGCAATCTGACGTGGTTTACCGTTAACCTGTATCACTATCATCACTCACCTCGTAATTGCTGAAATTTCTGTACCACTTCATCAACCATAGCAGGTGCAATCAAATATCCGTGCCTATAAAGACCGTTGATAGCTATAAAACTTTTGTTATGAATGATTCGTGGCATGTTATCATTAAGCGCTGGACGAATACCCACGGCTGTTTCAATGATTCGGGCCTCCGCAAATGCAGGAATCATTGAATACAACGCTGATAGCAATTCTAAGGTCGTGCGAACTGAAATCGGTGAATCGTCTTCTGTTTCAATCTCACTCGCACCCAGCACATAGACATTATTTTCACGAGGGACAAGGTAAATTGGATAACGCGGGTGTAATAAACGAATTGGCCGTGTAATATTTATTTGTGGTGCATGCAAATAAATAATTTCGCCACGAACACCGCGTAAATCGGAAAAATGTTGCTTACCCATGAATCCGCGACAATCAATCACCATATCAAAACGGTATGCTTTTGCGTTAGAGGTGATGCAATAAGGTTTCATATCGGTAACAATTTCGTTACTTCGCCAAACAACTTGCTGTTGTAATAAGCTGTGTTGCATCTTCTCTAGCAATAATTGTGTGTCAATATGTGCTTCATCCGGCAAATAAAAACCGTGAGTCAACGCAAGTTCCGCTTCCAAATGCTGAGGTAATGGTTGAATGTTATATTGTGGCAAGCGTTGCTGTAGCAGCGTCACCCACCGCTGTAATTCTGAGCTGTCTTGGGGGTGTGCCGTGACAATACTTCCTCGCTGCTGAAACACGGTAGAATAATCCGTATTTTTCAATATTTGTGGCCAACGCTTAAGGCTCTTAACGCCTAAATCGACAATACGTTGATCCGCTTTCTCAATCTCTCCAAGTGGCGACAATAAGCCGGCTGCGACATAAGCTGCAGAATTCTTATTAGAAGCATTTCTTTCAAATAAGGTCACTTCAGCATTAAATTGCGCAACAAATTGCAGTGCAATCAGTCGCCCTAATAAACCAGCACCGGCAATGCCGATCTTCATTGAGATACCACGTCTGAGCTCTCTTCAACGGCCTCATGTGCATCCTGACTGATACGATAAGCGCAATAATTTGGACCGCAAAGTGAACAAAATTTCGCATGTTTCGCAGAATCCTTGGGTAAATCTTCGTCGTGATAACGCCGCGCGGTTTCTGGATCAAGTGCTAGATTAAATTGATCTTCCCAACGAAATTCGTAACGCGCTTGCGACAATTTATCGTCACGCATTTTAGCACTAGGATGCCCTTTTGCTAAATCAGCAGCATGTGCTGCAATCTTATAAGCAATTAAACCATCTTTAACATCATTTTTCTTCGGCAAACCAAGATGTTCTTTAGGGGTGACGTAACACAACAATGCACAGCCATACCAGCCAATCATTGCTGCACCAATACCACTAGTAATATGATCATATCCTGGAGCAATATCTGTCGTCAGGGGGCCAAGCGTATAAAAAGGAGCTTCATGACACCACTCCAACTGTTTATCCATATTTTCTTTAATGAGATGCATCGGGATATGGCCAGGCCCTTCATTCATAACCTGGACATCGTGCTTCCAAGCGATTTGATTTAACTCACCTTGAGTTTTTAATTCTGCAAACTGGGCTGTGTCGTTGGCATCATCAATACATCCTGGGCGCAGGCCATCACCGAGTGAAAAGCTAACGTCATAGGCGCGCATGATGTCGCAAATTTCTTCAAAATGTGTGTATAAAAAGTTTTGTTTCTTATGCACAGCACACCAATTCGCCATAATCGACCCACCACGAGAGACGATACCTGTGGTACGATTTTTTGTCAGTGGCAAGTATTCGAGTAAAACACCAGCATGCACGGTAAAGTAGTCAACACCTTGCTTCGCTTGATTCAACAACGATTCTCGATAGGCTTCCCAAGTCAGATCTTCCGGCTTACCGCCAACACGCTCCAGCGCTTCATAAATGGGTACGGTGCCAACGGGAACTGGAGAATTTCGTAGGATATATTCACGAGTTTCCGTAAGATTTTTTCCGGTAGACAAATCCATAATGGTGTCAGCCCCCCAGTAGGCCGCCCATGTCATTTTTTCAACTTCTTCCTCGATAGAAGAAGACAACACGGAATTTCCGATGTTGGCATTTACTTTCACGTGAAAATTTCGACCAATTATCATTGGCTCTAATTCAGGATGAAAGATATTCGCAGGGATAATTGCGCGGTGGCTGGCGATCTCATCACGAACGAACGCTGGCGATACTTTTTCACGAATGGCAACGAATTCCATTTCCTGTGTAATCATACCCTTCTTAGCATACGCCAATTGTGTCACTGCGCCGTTGACGGCTGACCGATCGGCTATCCAATTTTTACGAATAGGTTCTAGTCCTTTGAATACGTTCGTTTTAATTGCCTCATCACCATACGGACCTGACGTGTCGTAGACTTCTAGGGAATCGCCGTTACTCAATGATATTTCGCGCACGCCGACACGAATATCAGGATAAATTTGACCATTTCGATATTTTTTTTGAGATGCTGGATAAAATGTTGTAGTCACACTCTTCCCTCCGCAAGGATTATCTTGTTACAGGTTCAACGGGTCCGGCTTTAACACCGTCTCAGCAATACATTCCATTGTGGCTCCCCGAGAGAAAGTTTGATTATAAGGTAAGCTAAAAATTTTGCAATTTTTATAAAAAAACCATTATTCTAGAAAAAGCGGTTAAGCGCGATTAAATAGTTTAACCGATTGATTGAGATCGCGTAATAAAAATTGTTGAAGTCACCTTATTGGTGATAAGAAAAATTTTTATATAACGAGATGAATCAAGAGAATATGCCAACACATTTACTTTGCGCTATTGCATTTTCATCAACTGGTTGACATTAACTTGGTATTGTCCTTAACGATGACCAGTCGTTTGATCTTCCACCGCTTCAGTGCGCCCATAGACATCATCAAAACGCACAATATCATCTTCACCTAAATAATCACCGGATTGCACCTCAATGACAATTAAAGGCTTATCATCGATATTTGCTAAACGATGTTTCACTCCTATCGGTATATAGGTAGATTGGTTCTTCTCAAGCACAAATATTTCTTGATCCCTGGTTACCTGTGCGATTCCGCTCACGACCACCCAGTGTTCGGCGCGGTGACGGTGCAATTGTAGTGATAATTTTGCACCAGGTTTTACGCTAATACGTTTCACTTGAAATGTCGCGCTGCGGGTTAGCGATTCATAGAATCCCCAGGGACGCTGTACACGATGGTGACTATCTACAACACCATGATTTTTTGCTCGCAATTGTGCAACAATACTTTTTACTTTTTGTGATTCGTTTTTATGAGCCACTAACACTGCATCATCCATTTCGACAATGATCTGATCCTGAACACCGATAGCAGCTAACAGCCGCCCTTGTGAATGTAAATAACTGTTTTTTACATTTTCAGCAATGACATCCCCTTGAATAACATTACCATGCTCATCCGTATCATGAGCTTTTGCAATGGCAGTCCAATCACCAATATCACTCCAACCTGGCGCCATGGGTGTGATGGCTGCATTCCGAGTACTTTCCATCACCGCATAATCAATGGATTCATTACGACACTGTAAAAAAGTTGCTGCATCGAGACGATAATACTGCTGTGTTTTTCTGCCTGCTTGAAATGCCGTCTGGCAACATCTATGAATGTCGGGCGCGTGGTGTTGCAACTCTGCCAAATATGACGCAGCCGTAAACATGAAGATGCCACTATTCCAATGAAACTGCTCACTCAAGATGTATTGCTGTGCTTGGGCAATCTCGGGTTTTTCGATGAAACGCTTTACTGCAAATATTTTATCTTCACTCAATGCAGCACCACTCTCTACATAGCCATAACCAGTGTGTGGTAAAGTAGGTTTGATCCCAAAAGTAAGCAATTTTCCCTGAGAGACAATCTGACGAGATTGATTAACCGCAGCAACAAACGCACTAACCTCTTTGATCATGTGATCAGCAGGCATCACCAACAATGTCGAATCCTCGCCAGTCAATTCAGCTACTCTCATTGCTGCTATGGCAATCGCTGGTGCTGTATTGCGCCCCATCGGCTCTAGAATCACTTCCAACGGTTTAACCTTGATTTCGCGCAGTTGGTCAGACAATAAAAAATAGTGATCCTGATTAGATACAAGTAGCGGACTAGTAGCATCTTTAATATGCTGATTACGTAAAATCGTATGTTGTAAGAGTGAATATTCCCCAATTAGTTTTAAAAATTGCTTCGGTTCGGTTTGACGTGACATTGGCCACAATCGTGTCCCTGAACCACCAGAGAGAACGACAGGAATCAACATGTTTTCTAAACCTATATTATCTTTTTAATCAGCATTTTACATTACATTAAAAATGGAACCTATTAATTTGTCAATCATAAACACAAAATCGGATACATTATAACCGTATCAGCTTTCCCATGATACCGAAGTCGAAGTTCTCAAGCTAACAAATCTCGACGTAACATCGACACAAGTGGTAACATATCGCCGCTATGAAGATATTGATTGTAGGAAACGGTGGGCGCGAACATGCTTTTGCATGGAAGGTGGCCCAATCACCTCAGGTTGAACGTGTCTGGGTGGCACCAGGTAACGCTGGCACTGCTCTTGAACCTAATACAGAGAATTTATCTATTTCGGCAACCGATATTCATAGCCTGAAACGCTTTGCTGAAGCACATGCTGTCGACTTAACCATTGTAGGGCCCGAAGCACCGTTGGCAGCAGGTATCGTCGATCTGTTTCAGCGCCACCGATTACCTATTTTTGGTCCCAGTCAACGAGCAGCGCAACTGGAAAGCTCAAAAGCATTCTGCAAAAATTTCATGAAACGCAACCACATACCAACTGCTACTTATGCTACCTTTAATCAAGCAAATGAGGCGCTTGACTATCTCAAACAACAGTCATTCCCCATCGTAATCAAGGCCAGTGGCCTTGCAGCTGGCAAAGGCGTAGTCATTGCCCAGTCGTTGGATGAAGCACAACAAACTATCCAAGCAATGATGCAAGATCGTCAATTTGGTGACGCTGGTAGCGAGATTGTGATCGAGGAATTTTTAAATGGTACAGAATTGAGTTTTATTGCCGTGGTCGATGGAAAACACATCTTACCTCTAGCTAGCTCTCAAGATCATAAACAACGTGATGCCGGTGATAATGGCCCCAACACTGGAGGGATGGGTGCCTACTCTCCAGTAGATTTGTCTCCTGATCTGACAGAGCAAATTATTCAACAAGTGATGCAACCAACGGTTACAGCACTCAGTGACCAAGGCTCACCTTTTGTAGGGTTCTTATATGCAGGCTTAATGCTCACCAATGACGAAACTATCAAGGTGCTGGAATTTAACGTTCGCATGGGAGACCCTGAAACTCAACCAATTATGATGCGCCTGCAATCCGACCTAGTCGAAATAATTCAAGCAGCCATGCAACAAAAACTCAATCAGTACTGTATAAAATGGGATACTCGTACAGCGCTAGGTGTGGTATTAGCCTGTGGTGGCTATCCCTTTGAATATCGCAAAGGGGATACCATTTACGGGCTCGATTACCCATTCAATTCTGATGTAAAAGTGTTTCATGCTGGTACCCAAACCTACGGCAACAGTGTGGTGACGAGTGGTGGAAGAGTATTATGTGTCACTGCGCTCGGTGACGATTTGCAGCAGGCACAACAAAAGGCCTATAATGCCGCAAAACATATTACATGGCAAGATAGTTTTTATCGTGGCGACATAGGTTCGCGTTGCTCCGCATAGATAGCTTTACAGTCACTACGGCGCAACTTTCCATTCACTGTTTTAGGTAACTGCTTGGGCGCCACTAACACAATATCGAATGGCTTAATACCGAAGTTTTTAATTACACAATCACGAATATTTTCCTCAATAGTTCGTTGTTGGTCGATATCTTGAATACGTGTTTCAGCCATAATAATTAATTTTTCGGTATGGTCGATCAATAATGAAAAAGCCGCGATCGCTCCCAAACGCACACGTGGGTCACACGCACTGACAGCCCACTCAATATCTTCTGGAATGTAATTTTTGCCGCGAATAATAATATTGTCTTTCAAGCGACTGTAAATAAATAATTTGCCTTCGTACACAAAACCAAGATCACCGGTACGCAAAAAAGGCCCCTCACCCCCTGCAGTGAAAGCATTAAAAAAATGCTCTGTTGCCGTTTTGTTATCCCAGTAACCTGCGGCAACACTAGGGCCACGGAACCAAATCTCACCTATTTCAGCTTCAGCTTTGGGAACACGCGATTTTGAATCAACAATTAACAGCTGGTGATCAGGAAAACATTGGCCTACATTTAATTGCTCGACACCATTTTTCTCAGCCACCACTGCCCGACCTTGTTGCAGCATTTTAGCATCAAAATAGTTGGCCTGGGGTTTCTGGTGTAAGTCACTCCCACTGACATATAATGTTGCCTCAGCAAGCCCATAACACGGATCAAACGACTCAAACGCAAAGCCGCTTTTTTTAAATCGACGATAAAATTTATTGCAGCTTTGGATATGATTCATTTCTGAACCCAAAAAAGCCACCCGCCAACGGCTTAAATCCAATTGTTCAATGGTTTCTTCGAGTACCCGCTGACAACATAGTTCATAGGCAAAATTAGGGCCACCACTGATCGCTGCGGGCAAGCGGCTGAGAGTTTCTAACCACACCGCTGGACGACGCAAAAAATCCTGTGGTGAAATAAGGTCGCTGCAAACCCCATGATAAAACGGCAATAACACGCCACAAATCAATCCCATATCATGAGTTAACGGCACCCAATTAACCGAAGCGTTCACGCTATCAGCTCCCTTTAACCGGCCAATATTCATAACATTATTAATAATATGACGATGCTTAACAACAACTCCCTTGGGCTCACCGGTGGAACCTGAGGTATACTGCAATAACGCAATATCATCCTCATCCACAGTACCACAACGAAATTTGACGGCAGTGGTTATGTCACCCATTTGCTCTAGAGTTACCACAGGGAGTGAATGTGACACGATCTGTTGCTGCAACATAGAAGTATAAGCTGTATCACTGATTATGAGACTGGGGGTTGCGTTTTTAATGATACCCAGTAACCGCTGCTGCGAAACATCAACACGGTGTTTTAGGCGATTCGGCGGGTAAACCGGAACAGCAACCACACGGGCAACAAAACAAGCAAATAACGCTACCACAAAATCAATTTGGGTATCGTACACTAGCAACACACGTTGCCTAGGCTTCAGTTGGTACGATAAATACTGTGCATATAATTGTACTTTTGCTGCTAACTGCGAGTAAGTGATTGCATCCTTAGTGTTGCCTTGACTATCCAAAACACGATAAGCGACATCGTCGGCACTTTTATATGAATAGTATTCTAAAGCATGAATAATAGTCGAATGCAATGTCATACTCGTTGCTTATCCGTGATCTCACGCAGCACCACGGCACTCAATTGCTGCAAGGTCTCGACATGGATAACATCTTTTTCTTTTAAAATGATATTGAATTCGATCCCAATTGCGCTCATGAGATTGACAACATCCAATGAATCCAAACCTAACTGAGCGTGAATTTTAGCATTATCATCTATTTGCTCTAGTGGGATATGCAGTTGTACTGAAATAATTTTTTTGAGGCGTTCGTTAATTTGTGATTGCATTGCTACACCGACTTTTAAAATATTGAGCCCAATGGCTGTCCCAACGATCAATGTAAAAGCGATCATCAGTATCCCAAGGATGAAAACCTTGTTGTCCAAATTTAAAATATTCGCTATTAAGACTAAAGAGGTCATCAGAATTGAATAGGCGTTGGTGTAAAGCTTCACGATCAATGTTCGCCAATTCCCCCTGGATCACCTTGTCCATCATCATAAAATACAATAACGCTCGCTCAAAATTCTTAAGAGTAATACGGTTAAATTCCTCCCACTCTTGTAGAAATTTTGGGTGCTGATTGGGCATATGCCCATATAAACTGGTATAAATATCAAAACACACTCCTTTATGCTCTAGCTCTTCAGTAGCATGATAACCAAACAACAACGCCATTTGCGGCTCAAGCGACTGATAATCTGACTCGATTAACTGTGAAAACCGTCTCAAACAAAATCCAGCAATATGCTCTAGCATAGCGGCAAAACGCAGTGAGCGATCTAAGTTTTGGTGAATATCCAAATACATCTTGAATGCAATTCGATGACCCTCAATAATGTCATAAATGCGCGCATAACCCCATTTTTGTAACGCCTCATTGAGCTTATCATGCAGGCGAGTGTGCTCTGCTTCTTGACGAATAAACTGCTCAGCGATAGTTTTTTGATGAGGATCCGTCAGTTTATCTTTTGCAGCACGCACCGTGTGCATCCCAAAGGCCTCTGTCATTTTAATAAATACCGAATTCAAATTAAAAAAGTGGCATTCGAACGCGTTTTCGGCAATCCAATACTGGCGAAAAGCCCGTGGGCAATTAAAATGAATGGTACGTTGCTTAATTGTGATGTCTATGGGGGTCTGTTTTATCGGTAACATGTTACTTCATTGCCTATAGCCAACACCTCCGCATGTGATTGAGACGGGTGATCCAACCACATTAATATATCATTAAATAAGAATTATTGATAATTAAACTCGCAAAGATAGCTATTCGTACTCAAAACGCATGCAAAAGCGGTTTGCGAACGATTTTTTAATCAATCATTAAGGCTGAAATGTTATTCTCATGGGACACGAACTCACTATAACAAAGAAAAAATCATGCGAAATTCACAACCCAATTTACTAAAAAAGTCAACTATTAAATTTACTGAATTTACCGATGATCAAGGCAACATCGATACCAATAAGCAGGCCGAGGCCTATTGGAATAGGCTGATAGCGCCTCAGTTAAACAACAGCAAAAAAGTAGCTTTTCTGTTTTCCGCAAACTATCAGCAAGTTAAAGAATTTAAGCAACACTACGAGTCAGGCAAAACTTACATTGTCAATGGCAGCGGTCAAGCACAGTTATTTCGTGAATTAGCTGAAAAAATAACCAGCGAACAGCAATCAAACAATGTTCGCATCATTCCCATCCCGACTTGTGAACTTCCAGGTGGGTACGGACAATTGACTCAGGATATGGTCATACCCGCTTTACGTAATTTAGCTGATTATCTAAATCAAGGATGGTTGGTATATGGAATTTATGATGAAAACAAGCAACGCTATGCCATTGGCGGGGGTGTGGTTGAGGGTTTTGACCAAACTCCTCTGGGAAAATTAATTGGCTCAGTGTTAGCAACTTTGACCACAGGTACAGTTGCTAGCAACAGCGATTATATAGACCATTGTAAATTGTGTTTGACTATCGCCGCCTACAAACAAGCAGCACAAAATCCAGATAAAAAACAATCACAACATACTAAAATTGAAGAACTTACTGCAAAAGTACAGCAAAACAATATTACAAACGCAAGAGTGGAACGACCGGATTCATTTGATATGGAACAACATTCGTTATTACCCAAGCTACCTGAAGAATCTGAATCAGATAGTGAATTATCTAAAGTCAGCTCAAATTTAGGCGATTTTAACGTAGAAGATTTCTTTAAAAATAGCGACGATTCAGAGGATAATAAAGAAAAATCAACAAGCTCACACAATAGCAATGGTATTTTCTCAACAAAGAAACGGCCAAGAGACACCAAAGATGAAGATGAATACAAACAGCCCGGTGAACAGCAAGGAAAAAAACCTCGAAATGTTTAATAAAAAGGAACTATCATCTTTTTTTACTGTATAAAAATCCGAGCTTAAATTTAGAGTCTTAGGTTTATAACATGGCTGTATTCGTGTCAAAACACCGGCAGCAAAATGGTTAAGTGAATATTTTGTTGATATAGGCACTAAAGTAATCGTACTGTCTTATTGAATATTTCGTAGAATTCATGAGCCTTCAAATTGACTGACTATTTGTTGGTG
>CAWUIH010000011.1:0-41555 GCA_963922495.1 uncultured Coxiellaceae bacterium
TTTCGAATGAGATTGACATGACCCGCTTGCGCCAAATCATTGTAGTCTGTTTTTTGATCGTTTAGGAGCTTCGGTTGTATACAAACAACCCTCTTTCCTGCCTGCTCCATCTGCGCAATTGCTGCTTTTATTGAAGCGACTTGTTTCTGATTATCTTTGTCATTGTCCAATACAAGAACAATATTGTCAGCTGATTTCACATCGGCAATATTGGGAAAATTGGAAATCCCTAATGATACCAACACCTGAATATGATCTTTTTGTGTTGTAGGGATAGCATCTTTTATAGACAAAGCAGTTTCAACACCTTCAGCAGCAAAGGTGATCTTTGGTGTTTGTACGTCTGGTGTGAGATTCACAGCACTTCCTTTGGGTGATGATAGTGTTCTTTTTTCCACCTTTAGCTCCTTTATTCTAGCGCCCGTTTTGGGGTCTAAATAGGTCAGTTGAATGGTTTTGAGATTGCCATCCTTATCTCTTGCTATCGCCATCAATGCAGATGAAAACGGCCGAATTTGTTTATTACCCGTTCCCGTGCTCACTCTTTTGATAAATCGCAGGTCAACAGAAGAGGGGTGCTTTATTGAACGGTTGGCCAAATACTTTTCTGCTAATGTCCCAGCAATAGGAACTGACCGCCTAACCAATGAATTCACATAAGCAGTTTTGTCGTTAGACTCGATACTTTTTTTAGCAACAGACGAAAGATTTCGTTTTGGCTTTTGCTGAATATTCATATCACCACCGAGCATACGGTGACCTTGTTCTAGTGCCGTTCTAAAATCCACCCCAAGCTCTGATATCAAAAGCTGTATCATGCCGCCTTTATCGCCCGTTTCAAAGTTACAAAATGAACCTTGATGCTGACCAGCCACGGTAATCGACAAGCTCCCTTTTTGACCATAGCGCCAATGAGTGGCATTGGATAAGGACGCGTTGGGTTTGCCGAATAGATCTTCACAGACCGTTTGCACCTGTAGGCGTAACCCATCTTCAACTGTCTTAGCATCAATGCGTGGTTTTTTGCTAGAGACAACATGTGTATTTGATGTATTAGCATTCTTGCCAGCGGTAGTGGGCATATTGCTTTTCTGTGCGCCACGCGACTTAGCATCTAATAAGCCCATAGCCTCTAATGCACTCGTCTTATCACCTCTGTTGTCTGAAAATTGCTTTGTTAGCGCCTCTTTATCATCAACATAAAAATAAGCTTCCTCAGCAGCACGGGTTGCCACCACATACATCAGCCGCAAGGTATTAGATTTCTCGTTGGGGCTGATAAGCAATGACATGATACGTTTTTGAGTAGCGCCTTGTAGGCCATGGACTGTCGACACATATTGATAATCGATATGCTGGAAATTTGGTTGCTTAAGATCAATGTGTGTTTTTTGACCGTCATTTTTCAATACTTCAATGGATCGATTCTGTTGATCCACTGAAATTACCTGCATTTTTTCATGTGCTACTAACCCGAGTTCTTTATCACTTTTAGTCCACTTAAGTAGGTCCCCTGGCTGTATTGAGCGCTCTTCTTTTTTGTAAAGCCCAACTAATTCATTAGTAATAGCCCAATCCAGTTTGTAGATGCGTTCATTACCCGATTTATCGCTTAATTTTATCGCATTGTCCTTTTGGGAAACGTCGGTGACGTTATAATATTCTTGATATAATTTAACCGAATCACCTACTTTATAATTATTTGCATAACGCAATTCTTCATTCGTCAGTCCTGAGTCAGCTAATATTTTCACAGCAATAGATGGGCCTGAAATATCTCCATGATTGGCCAATTGATTACGAATAGCGACATTTAGTTCGTTTCTTATGTTGTTGGTTGCCACAGCAACTAATGTCGCTTCACGCTCTGATACAGAAAGCTTTGCATAATCATCAGCTAACTTTTCTACAGAAAGCGTAATCCTCGTTTCACGCTCTTTCTTTTCCATCTGTCGATCAGACAGATTAGAAAGATCCTGATTTTCAAGTCGCTTTTCAACGTCCGATTCGTTCGGCACAACAATACTTTGGTTTTTATCAAGTTCACTAAATGCTTTTTCTACATGGTCCGATGAGCCTTGAATAAGATGCTTCGTTACACTTTTCAGTACTGGATTTTTTTGTCGTAAAATCTCTCCCATGGTGGCAGTGGCTATATCTGCCTCTTTTGATATATAGGCAATTTCTGACGGTTTTCCCCCTTCAACTGATAATAGTTGCGATATATCACCTATATATGCGCAATGTGAAGTTTTAGACTTTTCTACGATAGATTGGAGCGCGTGAAAATCCGCATTGGAAACCATTGAGGATTCATCCAACACGATCAGCTTATTCTGTAGTTTTGTATCCACTTTCTCGGTATGCTCAACTAAAAAGCTCTTCAAGGTTTGAGCCGGTAAGCCTTTATCCTGTAATTCTTTTACAGCCTTATGCGTCGGCGCTAATGTAATGAGGGTTTCGCTGTTTGATGTGTGCTGATCCAATAGTGATTTAAGGGTTCTTAGCATAGTACTTTTACCTGTGCCGGCATAACCCTGTACCATGACAAATCGATCAGAGGATAAGGCTAACAGCCGGCAAGCCTCTTTTTGACCATCCGTTAAATTCGTATTTGTAAGCACTTGATCTACAGTGGATGCTTTTAAAAAAGGAGTCACCCCTCTTTTACCATTTTTTACCTGATCAATGATTTTGTTTTCTAAGGCAACCGTTTCTTTTGTTGCAATAAACGTACCAAGAAACGATTCTCTTGAATGTAAATCAACGCTCTTTATTCTGTGGTCAATAGCCGAAAGAATAGCCTCGTGTTTTGGCGTCTCTAATCGATGTTCCATTGATTCTTTTGTTAGATCCTCCAGGGGAAAAGCAGCCTCACGAGAAGCAATAACAGATAAGCCATAATCCACGGCTCGATCGGCAGCCGTTTTCCCAATTGGCTTCAGGGTCAGATCACTTGGTAGTGATGACTTAGCTTGCATACCAATTTTTTTCGCAGCCCTATTTTTATCATCGGTATAAACTTCGACACCACTATATTGACGATTTAATTCATTAACGATATTTTTATTCAACGCATAACATGGCGCGTCAAGAATCACTTTTTTGCCTGATCGTTTAATTTTCCCTAGTTGATGAACTGTTTTCACATAATTATGCGACCAATCCATGCCATTTATATTGTTTAATTTCGTTTTAATCGTTTTAAGTTTAGTGTTTTCAGGAAGTAACGTGATTTTGTTATCTTGTATAGAGACTTGGTATCCTGTATTCGTTGATAGGCCAAGCTGTTTTGATAGGCGGTTATCCGCATTCAATCTCACATGATCATGGTTCGCAATGCCCATATGTTTTTTTTCTATCAGTTTAGTATCACTATTTTCTAAGAGTTGCTTCGGAGAAATAAGCTTTTCTCTTCCGAAGCTGCCTTTAATAAGCAAGCGATTATTTTTTTCGTCAATGCCCGTGATCGTTTTTTCAGAAAATTGGCCACGCCCAACATAGGTTTTGGCCACCCATCCCTTTTTAAAAAACTGAGCATGTTTTTGTTCTTCCGCCGTTAAATAGATACGCTTTTCAGTTAGAAGCCCATTGTCAATCTGACCAAGCAGCCCATGCTTTTTAAGTGCCTCTCGTATGATGTCCGACTGATTCGCAGCAGAATTTTTTGTCGTTGATAGAATTTCAACATCTTTCATCCGCGCCCCATATTGATTAACAACTGATTTTGCAATCGTCTCATGTCGATGACTTTGCTTTTCTTTAGCACTCATATTGAAATTGGCTTTTACTTCATGAATAGTAATTGGCGTCTTGAGTTTAACCTGTGCGGACTTTGATAGCGCTGGACTAATAACGGGCACATCGGCTTTTTTTAAAAGCGATATAACGTTCCCTGCTAGTTGGCTCTGTTTTCCTGATGAATTAGAGAGAAAAATGAGGTTTGCTTGCCGTTTTTTGGTTACATCAATTAATCGTTCTGCAACATCAAAACTTAAAATTTGGCCTTCGTCAACCAAAAAGACGTCTTTACCGTTACGCGACAACGTATTAGCAATGGGGTTTTTTGTTGATTCTTCATACCGATGCAAAAACCCATAAAGGCTTTGAGCACGATCCGATTTGCCAAGCCGCTTTAACTGCTGCCACAGACTTTTCTGGTGTGAGCGATCATGCTCATTGTGAGCAAAAGCTAAACTCCTTGTTTGCGTTAATAGTGTGACCTTTTTGCCATTCGATTCTAAATCATTAACCAATGTATCAATTAGATTTAACTTAGCATCCAGTTGTTTGGGCTCTTCGATCACACACAATCGATGCTGTTGCATGGCATCAAAGATAGTTGAAGGCGGTTTTTTTAAAGACCCGGTTTGTGTGACATGCTTTGAGTGCTCGATTTTCTGAGTCAGTCGCTTTTCAGCGTCGATGAGAGACTGTGATGTAAAATGCCCAGAGTCAGTTTTATGGAGTGCGCCCGATTGAATCAGTTGATTCAATGAGGATTGAAGCTCAGAGATACTGGATGATCCCAAGTCCAATTGCATGGCTTTTTCGACAAGACGATTGGCATCCAGCGTAACACTAAAACGGGATAATGCACAAATAGCATCTAACATTGCCTCATTGGACCTAATTGATGGCTTGATGTTTTCTTTTGTTGTCTGGCTAATGCATTTGTTGGTAATAGTATCAAAGCTTTTTCCAGCATAGTGCAAATCTAAAAACTGTTGCATGCTTGTCTTAGACTTTGCCATAAAATCATGATGGTTAATTTTTTCTTTTCCCGCCTTAGAGTGCTGAGCAACCTGGTTATACAATATTTTGTCATTTCTATTCGCGTGTTTAAGAGAGTCTACAATACTAACTATTTGGCTACGTCGCTTAGAAAAATATTGCTTGATATCATCTGGAAAGGAACGAATTGCAAACATGCCGTGCTTATTCATCGGTGTTACCTCAAAACCCTTTGCACGAGCGGCAATCGCCATTTCGTTTTGATAAATGTGTCCCAAGAAGGTACCGTTGTCCCTGATTTTTTCATAAAATCCGTGTTTGCGTTGCATATCCGTCGATAATGCGCGCCACTGACCGTCTTCTCGTTCAGTAACATTTGCCACTAAAGCGTGTGTATGTACCTGTGGGTCGCTGGCCCTTGAGCTAAAGTGCGTGCACAGGCTTGCAACAATATTATTTGTCGGTTCATATTCCCTAATACCATTAACCGACTTACGTGCAGAGGCCATTTTTTCAACTTCATGCATAGCGGTTTTAACAGCATTAATATGAGCATTCAGAAAGTAGTCTTTTAGTGATTTATCCTCGGTGCAACAGACAATGAGACTCAGCTCTTTGTTCATGGAAAATGTAAGATCATATCCGGGACGTCCTGCCAATGTTCTGTCTTGGTTTCGTTTTCCGACGACTATATTACCAGGTAATACACCATTATAAACATCGGCATGCTCTTTCGCATCAATGGCCCCGACTAGTCCCAGCCGTTCCGCACCCTTCCCCATCCACTGATACAGCTCTTTTTCATTAACATCCTCAATATAATAATTACCATCTTGTTTTAAATAATACCCAGTCTCAATGCTGCTTTTTTTAATCGGCACAATCGATAGCATAGGGATAACTTCCTTTAAATAAAGGTCTCGTATTCTTTTTCATCTTTTTTATCGATTAATATACTTTCCTCTTGTTTTTGCAGGTTATTGACATTAGTTGATTCCGCGCTATCAGTATTCCTGTCAGTAACAATAGGTTGGCTGGTATCTGCAATTTCTTCTGACTTAGCCTTATCCTTATCCTTATCAGTAGTAGCCGTTGTATTTTCCTCATCTGATTGTTGTGATGTCGGTTTCTTGGCTTTATTTTTCTCTTTTTTATCACTTTCAGCGCCATTAATAGGAATATCACGCAGGATAAAACCTTGACTTATTTTCTCGCGCTTTCTAAAGGGTATGTTGAGTTGTGTGATCGGAACCGGTGCAGGTACACGTAAATAAGCCGTGAGATCCGCCATTTCCATAATTTCTGCTGGACTGACTAATGGACGTGTGACCCGCTGTGTGCCAATCGAAATGCCATCGCGAATGGTATTAGCACCGTAAGAATACGACTCATTACTTTGGGCAATATCTTCTTGTCCCAATTCTTTAGAAACCAGTGCGGCCATCTCTGCAGATGGTGATCGAAAGAAAAATCGCGTATTCAGTAAATCAAATATTTCAGCGGCAGAGGCTCGCCCATAGACTTTTTGCAGTTGTGAAAAGGATTGCATACCTAATACAAAACAGCCACCAAACTTTCGGACCTCGGCAATAGACTCACCCAATTGTGGAAGCTTATGTAAAGTTGGCAGCTCATCGCAAATAAACCAAATCCGTCGATCATAATCTTCTTCTAATGATAAAAGAATAATACTCGCCATCGATAGCCACATTGAAATGAGTGGTCGAAGTGCGGCATGCTGCTCTGCATTGGAAGAAATAAAAAGAAAATGGCTGCCTTTCGCATCAGCAATGCTTTTAATCCAATCACGAATCGAAAACGACGCTTTGTCTTCTAGTCCTTGTAAAAACCGCAAGCTTTTCAGGTACGTTGAAATAACACTGCGAATCGATATGGCGGTTTTTTCTATTTTATCGGAAACCAAGGTGGCTGCTTGCGTACCTTTTAAGTAATCACCCAAAACATCTAGCTCTGCTGTTAAAATTAAAGAAAGCAAGCGATCAATGGACCGATCTTTTTCTGATTTCATTCTAAAAGCAGCGGCTGAAAAAACCGTGCGCGCCGCATCCACCCAATACGGGTCTGATTCACCATGCATCGGTATGAGTGATTCTGCAATATTTTCAAAATCGGGCTCTGTTTGTGCTTCAGCCCATAAATCCCAGTGCGCACACCGTTGATCAAAGGGATTTAAAATCACATCGGTTTTTTCTTTGTAAAAAATCCCAGTGAAGATGCACCCCTTATCAAATATAATCGCACTGTCACCGCGTTTTCGAATCTGCTCAATAAACTGATTAAACGTTTGTCCCTTACCTGCTCCTATAGTGCCATGAATCAACGTGTGTTTGACCTCAAAACCTTTCACCATCGGTACGGATTCAATCACGATATCGGAGGCTCCCTGTTTTTTTATCCTTTTTGCCACCCTCTTTGGCGAATCAATACGTGCACCACGTACAAATTGTTTCTCGGATTGTTTTTTCCCGCGCTTAATCAGCCAAATAGTGAGCCATGCCATTAATACAAATCCAACACTTAACGAAACATAAAAACTAAATTTGAGGTGTTGTAAAAACACATTGACTTGATTATGAAAATAGCGCTCGCTTAATACAGCGACGGTATTGACGTTAATCCTCTGCTCATGCCACATAAAGTGAAACACATGCTTGGCAAAACCAATTTTTAGCAGCACAATAGAAGCAACAGAATAATAAGTTGCCCGGATCGTTTCAAAAGAGGTTGAGAGCCACACCCCGACGAATGTCAGCACCAGGATCAGCAATATTGCCCAGTGCGCAATCTTCTGATTCACTTGTATTAGCATGCGCAGATTGTTGAACGTTATTTGACCGCCGCGCGTAAAAAGCTTCGATTTACTCGGGTTTTTATTCATGGTAACCCCCTTGAGTTGTGGTAGCAGATGGACACTAGGTGGTGTATGATATAAAGAAATGTTATTGATTTTCTGACGATACCTATCAGAAGCCGATTTACACAGGAAGTAACGAGATGAAATGCAGAACTAAGCCCCGCTCTTCTCAAAACCGAAAAAAATATGTCAGTTATGCGCCAAAACGTGGTGGTATTGGCTATTGGATTTATATTGCCGTGTTTGCTTTTATGATTCCAATGATAACAATAACGACTGCAGCAGGTATTATTATCAGTATTATTTTTAATCCCATAAACCCGATAATTATTTTGGCCCTTATATTGATTAGCCCTATCGCTTCGTTTTTTATTGCTAGAAGATCTCATCGACGTTTGATGCAAATGCCGGATGACCAATATGAGAAGTGTTTTAATCAACATTATCACTGTACTGTTTACAAGGAAAATGTTGACCCATACGACCCAGAGAGCTCGATATACTGGATATATGGACCAAGAGGCACTAGAAATAACGATTAATAAAATCACAGTTTCTTTGCCTCATCTATAATTCCACTTACAGTATGAGAGGCCACTCCCTTTTCCGCGTAGCTTTTCCCCTTGCTCATTTGAGAATTTGTAGAGGTTTGCAACTTTGACCGTTGCTCACTCTGCCTTTCCCGACCCGTACCAATCTGTATTTGATTTTGTTGAAAATGATTTTTAATTGAATTTCCAAGATGTTGAGCCTGTTCTGCATTCACGCCTAAACCACTTCCTTTAGAGACTAAGTTTTGTGAGTTATGTTGATAATTTTGCATCACATATTTTTCTCGCTGCGGCATGCCAGGAGAATTAAAACTGCGCATGACATCAGCGCTTGCCGATGAATATTGACTTGCTAATTGCTTGGCATGCGTTTGTATAAACTGATCCGCTAACTGCTGTTGCTTGGCGAGCAAAGGTGAACTGCCTGTTGCTGAGAGAATAGCGTTAGCTTCAAGCGGATAGTGTGTTTGCACATAATTCGCAAAGCCTTGGCTAAAATTCGTGTTAATCGCATCTGAATGCGTTCGAATAAATTGAGCACTGGTCGATAGTCGTTCTGCATTATTCATATCAGCACCCATTTGAACAGCAAGGTTCTGTGCATCTGTATTATGATTGGAATAGGAGTGTGTTTGTGAGTAGCTTCTAACAGTATTAATCGCATCTCGAAAATCATGTGCATCACTTGCGCTAATATTTTTATCTGCACCAACTGAATAATTTCCATCATGCGTACTACCTTCTCGACTGGTAACTGTGCTACTTGCGCTAACTCCTCCACCCATACCAAAGACTTTAGGCGCCGCACTGATTGACGTATTAAGCGATCCAGAAAGCTGAGATAGCCTCTGGAATGCATCTGCTGTAGTAATACCTTCTTTATGTGCTAATACGTTGGTTAAGGTATTAATAGTACTCATCGCATGATCAACCTGCGAACTCACGCCACCGGTTTGATTGGTACCCAGCGCATCATTATGCGCTTTTGATTGTGCGTACTGAACATTATGCGTTAATGCTGATGTCAATGATCGGTCGATTTGCTGCGATACGGAGTTTGCTGCACTTTGTGCTGCATGGGCATTGGTGGCTAACTGACTGATGCCTTGTCCCGTTGAATACACGTCATGACCCATTGGGGTAGCGGTGACCGTCGCGGCATTGCCAAATTGCTGAGTATTGAGTCCATGCATACTCGTAAAATTGGTATCATGCTTATTGGCATTTAAATTGTTAGCTGTGGCATTGTCAGTGGACACGTTGCCCAGTGAATAATTACCCGTTGCAACGGATGCACCACTGCTTTGTGCAATGGAATGAATCATTCCCCCTAAATATTGGGCAGCATTGTTAAACGTAAATGCCATCCCTTTCACAATACCTAGACTTAAAAATGGAATCGCTAATACTAAATACCCAGCGATCCCGGCAATATCACTGTGCTCTTGAGCCAATAAATTAATGTTCGCTAATGTGACCGTTCCATGGTTACCTGCACTCAAATAAAAATTCATTGCCATATTGAGAATGGCATACATAATAGGCCAGGTTTCTAACCACAGCAAAGAGTAAAGATAGTTTTTAAACACGCCAAAACCTAACCCTGGCACTAAGGCCAAAACCGCAATCAATGGGAAAATACAAATGAGTAGTAAAAACAATACCACTTGCATCAGCGGTAACGTTTGAATACCGATGTGTTGACTCGTTGCCCAGGCCATGCGCGTATTATTCATGGCCATGGTATTTGCGATATTTTCCAGCCCCGCAACAGATCCGGTTTCAGCGGCATAATTTTTAAGTCCAGAGCGGAACGCATTGATTGCAATATTTTGCCTTAAAATATCCGTACCTGTTTTACTGGCCGATTTAAAATACTGATAGGTACTCGCTAACATATTATTAACCGCATCTGGTACATAGGTGTTTCGCGTCGGGATAAATCGTGCCAACATAGCGGGTGCGGTTTTAGCAGAATATTCGTTTAATTTGCGTGTTAGTATTTGAGAGGCTTGCACACAGGTATTAAAGTTGCCATCAATAAATATACCTCGAATCGGTGAGGGATTACTTATCATCAATGCCCAAATATCCTCAGTATGTAGTAAATCATTAAACGTGTATTTGTGATTAATTAAAATGTCACCGACCACACAGCTCCTAACATAACTGTTCATTTCATTCATGATTTCAGAATCATCCCATTGAGACGCTAAGGACAAACGAAATAGATTTGACCCAAACAACATACCTGTCTGGTGATATTGTTCTTCATTGGGCAATGCAAAAACAGCTTCTAGATCTGATGAAAATCCATACCCAAAAGCCGTGATCAAATGCGCTGGAAAAGTGATACCAAATGGGACATTGTCAACCATCTGTGCTGGCACGGTCTGGTCGCTCGTATTGATAATCGCAACCGTTGAAGGCACGCCCAGAAGAATATTAAAAACGAAAAAATACGTGACCAACCATTTTAGGTAAAGCATGACATCATGTTGCTTCACATAGGCTGCTGCCGTCATAATAATACCGATAGCAGATCCAATCCAGGTGGCGGCTTTAAAGCCGGGACTACCGCACAAGGCAGCGATAGCATTTAATCCTTCTCGAAACAGATCTGAATTACTGATGACATAGATTTCATAGGCCATTCGTTATGGCCTCACACGTGAGCGTAGTGTGAGTGTTATACGATGCCTCTTTAAATCGATCAGCCATAAACTCACTGTTAATAACGCGTAAATCACAAAATCAGTATGAATAAAGGATGAAGAAAAGGATGATTTTATAAAGGCATTGAGAAAAATGATCCCCGAAAAAATATTCAAGGCGTATAAAAAACGATTTTTCGATAAAATCGATATAGCAACGGCGGCTAATATCAAAAAGCCAAATAAATTCGTTAGAAACGTAGTTAACGCATAGGGATAAAAATGAATCGCTATCAAAGCCAACAAAGGCAGAATGATAGAGATAACAGCGTTTAAGCCATATCCCAGTATCATTAATCGTTTTTTTGAAAACATGACTGTCATATTTTTTTCTCCTTCTTATTGTGTTTCTTGTCCTACGGATGCTTGATTAACTAACCTGCTTGTCAACTGTTGTTCATCTGCACGCATGTTATTAATCAGCACATTAATATTAGCAAGCTTTCGGTAGCTCTCTGCCATTTTCGCTGCAATTAACTGCTGTGCCAGATTAATTTGATTGGCCATTTCTGGCGTCATTGGAGTATCTTCTTGAGAAAGTGCTTCTTGCACGATCTGTATATTTTCAGATAAATATTGATTTAAAAGACTGACCGCTATCACATCGCTGAATTCATTGGGATTGATGGCTTTACCAAGAGCCAAACTATTGGTAATGTATTTCAACACAGGAATCGGCGTCATTTCTAAAAATCCACGAACAGCGGGTGTTAACGTGCCACTATCTAATGCCACATCGGTGTTTAATGTCTGAATCATTTGTGTCACTTGCGATACCAGGGCATGTCCCGGTGTCACATTAATCGTCGTGATCGTGGGATTTAAACACTTATTCGTTTCATCACAGGCATAGATTTTGGCTTGTCCCCCAGACAATAGCGCCTTAATAATATCTTGACTGTGTGCCATCGACATCAGCGTGATTTTTTGCGTTTTATCACCATTTTTCTTAATGATGATAGAGCCAGATAAACTCATTAACATCTCAGCCAATTCAGTGTCACTCGATGTTAACCCATTATTTAACAAGGCATCCCAAACTAGATTCTTGTTAATAATGACTTCTTTCTTACGATTTCCACCGTTACCCATCCCTTGATCAAATTGGCCGCCAGTCCCACAACCCTCACGAGCAGACGCCCAGTCAGTAAATACACCATTATGAGAGCCAATATCACGGCAGATCTGCTGCTGTGAGCTTTGTGTTTTAGGCCACAAACCACCGACTAAATCTTCCGCGGTATTACAAGAATTAACGTTGGCATTATTAATGTCATTCACATATTTTTGAATGTAATCTTTGACACTTTTAATTTGCGGCAATGTCGTTGTTAGGGCCAAATCAAAAGCATACGCCCCACCGGCTGATAGGATGTTTTTCATCATTTGTGTCAGTTGCGCGGTACTAATCACCGAAAAACTTCCCAAAAAGGTATCGATTCCCGAACATCCGCCCGAAAAACTCGGTAATTGAACAGAAACCAATTGAAAATTTTTTACCTGATTACGTAAAAATAGCGAACCGCCTGTATAATAACCCGCAGCCTGATCATGAAATGCGGTCGGAGCGGTCACATTGGATTGATAACCCAGCCCTCGATAAAAAGAATTAAGGTCATCATCAACGTTGGCTAGTACAGAATTCGTAGCAAGGCCGCTGAATATAAAGGTACATACTAACACACTGTTTTTAATCCATGGACTACCCATTTTTTTCATCCAATTCATGAATTTGTTGAAGTCGTTGCTCCAGTTGGTAGGCTTTAGCCTCACCTTGTAGTACCGGCATAATTTTATGTTGGTCTAAATTCATTAAAAAAAGTGTGGGAACAACCGGACTACCGTTAGGAAAGAAACGATTTATCTCTGCCTGGCTTGGCAAAACACTCCGAGGAAAACTGGGTAAAGACCGGCCGTCTAGCGTGTAAGCTAAGACAGGCATATGGTGTTTCTCGGCATAAGCTTTTAAAACCGGATCAAATCGTTGGCAGTGTGGGCAACTCGCCATATAAAACAAAATAAAGGCTTCCCTGGGCCTATTGTTCTGTAAATAAACCGTGATGGCCTCATCTGCGAAAACCGCTATTGATATAAAGCAAGCTATGAATACTACCGATATTTTTAATATAAGGTCTCTCATCAGTTTTTCCTACTTAAAACTCTGCTTTCCACCCATCGGTTATTTTCAACAAACGATCGGAGAGCTCATCTTCAGATTTAAATCCAAAGCTCACGATCTCATGTCGATTTGTGGTTGGATTAACTAGAATCACTGCTGGGAAATAACGAATACCCAACGCTCGTGCTTTTTGCATTCCATCGAGTTGAGGATTATTTGTGAATTCTGAAGATAAAACGCCATCAACTGATACGGGGATCACCACTAAATGATGCCGTTTTGAATAACGGCTGACGATTTTCGTAAAAAGCTGGTCCTCTTTATTTTTGCCACGATAGAAGAGCAATAAACCACTATTTGAAGCCAAACTCGAAATTGCTGCATCTTCTCTGGCATGCTTATTGCGTTGCATAATGGGTGCTAATGCATTTTCATGTGAAAACTGTAACCCATAATTTAATTCCGGATGTATAAGCAACATCTTTTCCCAGCCCACGGTAAATTGTGTTGCACGAGATACCCAGAAATCTTGTGCTTGCTTGTAAGCTGCAATATCTCGGACATTTCCTGTTAACACTGCTTTTGCTCTCAAGTTATTCGTTGCCATTTGCAGTATTTTTAGTTGCTGCAACGGTGATAGTTGGTTAAAGGCTTTTATCAATGACTCATCGCGTCGCTTTTTGATTTGTTTTTTAACAGGCTTGTTATACCAATGCCAACCCATTAATGGTTGTTGCTCATCAGCAACGCAACTAAAGGGTATGAGCGTTAAGGCAAGAACCGCGATAACGGACTTAATCATGTGTCTTTCTCGCAATCGCTTCTCGAATTTGTTTTTCGATATTACTTTCCGATTGACTGCCACTCGGCCATTTCGCTTTGCCTGTCACCGAATTAATGACATTTGAAAAATCGATATGATCGAAATTAATTTTTCCTATTTCACTCGGCGATAATCCTGAACAATCCGGATAGTTACCATCACCAAAGCCCCATTCTAACTGATTGTGACGACCCTGTTTTTGAATATCATAAGCAATACGTGAGGAGAAAACGCAGTATCCTTGTTTATGTTCGGTACAAATACCTAATACATGCGCACTACAATAGCGACCCACAAAGACAACTAAACTGCCCTTCTCTTTTGCGTGTCCCAATGTCTTTTCTTCATCGTTACAATTAGCGAAAATACCCTTGGCCCAGCCGCGGTCTTTACAACAGTTTAGTGTCCCTAACACCACTTCCCTGCAATGGGCAGCGTGACCTGTAAATATGTGTATCGAGTTGGGATCTTTTTTGGGGTTAGAATCCTGTTTTTTTACATCTTCTCCAGCTGATGCAACCGCATTTAATTCAGTCACTGATTTGCCAAAATCTTTGTTTTTTTCCTGGTGTGTCGGCTGACAAGATCCATCCATACAATAAAAGCGTTTTCCACACTGTATGCCTGTGCCAATGGTTTTCTTATCAGGACACGACCACGTTTCCTCATAATGCTCACACACCCCAGAATCTTTTTGACTGCATTGACTACTGATTTGCGTGCATCCCTCATTTTTTAGCGCTTTGCAATCGGATGACATTGTCGAGCCGCATTGATAACTGACACTCTCTTTCCAACAATTGGCACTTACTGGAACGCCATCAAACGTTTTAGTAGTGCCCGGCTCTAAACACTGCGTTTTATTCACCTGACAGCTACTCGGCATTGAGGCGCAGGATGACTTCCAAGTTTCAGTCGCCTCTTTTTCTTTTGCTGTATATGAAAAGGAAAGTGATCCAGACACATAACCACTTAATCGACCGCCGATTAAGGTTAATGTCACCGTATAATTAGAAAACGGAATCTTTAACCCACCTCGACTAAATTGTAGATCACCTAGATATCTTCCACAGTGCCCATGATACGCACCGATATTGACGCCATTGATTTGTAAGTAATAAGTTTGAAAACAAGACCAAGGGTCACTACCATCCCGGACATGCATCGACAGTCCTGTTACAAACCCTTTTTCTGAGGGTATACTTACCATGCTACTGGATGAGCCCGTCATACGAATGTGTCCTGGCAGGCTTAAGTTTTCGCTTTTAGCCACTTCCCTCTCCTGAACCTTAACTCCGAGTGATTTGACACAATCAAATTGAAAAGGTAGCCCCGTCGAACAGGTTTTATTCGTATAAGTGATATCCGTAATGGTCTTTTTATTACAGTCTTTATAGGTCCCATCAGAAATCGCTTTTGCATTATTTTGAACTTTCTGTGAAAATTGTACTTCCGGTGAGTCTTGATTGACGGTCATTTTTGGTCGAGTTAAGGCATCGTTTTTTAAAACATTACCGACGGTATTCGATGTCGCCACACTCGTCATTGCATCCTGGTTAATGACATCAGGATGACCATAATATTTTTTTTGTTCTGGATTTTGTGGTGTGCTGGGTATCGTTGCTTTTGCATTTTGAACCGATGCATTCAGCTTTTCTGAAAAATGCTGATTGGTGATATACGCTTGTGCGCTTTGGTAATCGCTCTGAGTATCTGCTAAAACACCTGTCACAAAAGAAGCAATGCCTAGAAAAATAAATAGTGGTTTGTATTTTAATTTCATTCGGCATCACCTCTCTTGCTATATTTCTCCAAAATCAGTTTTGAAGAATCCGCTCTTTCGGGTAATGACGCCTGGTCGGAAATAATAGCAAGCTGTTTATAGATTGGTATATTCCCGTAAACCACATCATAAGTGTTTTTATCGCATGGGCTATTGGGTGCGTGTGCTGTCTGTTGGATACAAGATAACCCATCATCATAAAGCACTAGCGCGGGTACGGCCTTAATATCAAAGGCACGAAACAAGAGTGGATTAATAGAGACGCCGCCCACTTTACTTTTTTGTACTAATTGTTTAACTCGGTTAGCTGTATCTTTAAAACTGCCTATATAAGGATTTTCTTCCTTTGTGTTCTTATCGGTGTATAAACCACGTATCGCAAGTGGTATATGATATTGATGCGCTTGTTTTAAATAGGCTATTAACGCATTATCAGGCATCCCAAGGCTTACGAGCAGCACAGCCTGAGAGCAAAAACCAACTGATGTGACCATCGTCAATAGAACACTCCATACTGTTTTACTTAATCCTTTCATACTCAACCCCCTATCATAGAAATACGCAGTTTCTTTTTCGCCAAATTAAATACCCAAAGTTCCCCTTATCATCCGGCTTTATTTTTCCCACTTGCCAAGTTGCTACGGTATGACCAAATGGATGACAGGAATTGGCGTCAGCCACCGGATTGACGAACTCATAGCGATAACGGGTTTTTGGAATAATCGGGCGATAATATTGAAAGCAGACCGCATAATTAGCACCCACCGAATCTTTCACGAGTCCTTCTCGGTGTAATTTATAAGCCATACGCTCTGACAACAGAGCAGAATTTTGAAGAATGGAATACTCTGCACTGGTATGTCCGGTTAAAGGATAGCTGGGACCTTGTGATCCCATGCACCAAAACAATAAGTCAATGGCACTGCCATGCGTTGCCGATAATGCATCTGTCAAACAAGACATTTGTGCTATTTTATCGGAAAAAAGCACATCTTCGGGATTAATCAGAAAACTGAGTTCATCATCATCCCAGGTCGGATCAATTTCAGAAAGATAACCAATATCATAATCACCGCCCTGCAAACACCCAACAGAGGTAATGACGTTAAGCCAAGCAATCAAAGGGTATTTATACCAATGCACCTGATAAAAAGCACCCCGTGTGCCTGATCGTGGTGATTCCGTCGCACCATTCACATGCCCATATTTAATATGCAGTTGATAGCCGCCTAAGTTCACTAAACAATAGGGATTGCGGGTCACATCCGTCACGGCAAACGGTTCCCAGTATCCAATGGCCAACCCCAGCCGATAAAGTGTGCCCGCAGGGCACACTTGTATTGGTATCGACGGGTTGGGTGTGTCGGGATTATCACCGGATACGACCGTCGCATCACCAATGGAGATCGGAAATAAGCAGCGCCAACAAATATCGGTAATGGGATTAAAAAAATGCCCTGTGCATTGATCCGATGCATTACCAATAGACACCTGTCCTAACATAGCAAAAACCATCGCTATCATGAGATGCTTAATCAACTTTCACCTCCTTCACCACTAATTTTTTATCACCGCCTTTTGGGTGCTGAGGTTCAAAAACAAGCGTTGGTGTGTGCGTGATTTTAAAGTGCTGACAAAGCGTTCCATACTGATCAAAATAGACTTGGGTTTTAAGTGATACAGATGTCGTTTTAATATTTCCATTAACCAATATAATTTTTAACTTCTGATTTCCTGCTTCAGCTTTATTGATCCACCGTGATATCCATTTAACTTGATCACTATTATCAGCATTAATAAAAACCAACGTTTCATTAAAGCTCATGTAATCCAGTGGATTGACTCTTGTTCCTTTGGCAGCAATGACATTACCTCGTAAATCTTTAATGGTTTCTCTTAAAATAATGCTCGGATTAAAAGTGCGAATCTGGGGTGTCGCGCCTTTTGGTAAATCACTCACGCCGGAAACAGGCCTGGGCTTTAGCATATGTTGTACCGTTCGATTTAAAACCGCCTGATTCTCACGTGCTAATTCACCACTTTTTTGCATCATATCCAATTTTGTCTCAATACCCGTTAGCATATCGGGTTCTGTAATTTGATAAATTGATCCTCGTACCCCAAAGTTTTTAGCCAACACGCCGTGATTCATTAGCAGCAACACAAATATCAACAAGGTGATGACAACTTTTCTAAAATGCTTAGCCTTGTATGCAACACCAAACATTTAATTACCCCAAACCCTCAATGGCTTTTATTTCATCCCCATAGAGTTTTTCTGCCAGTATTTGGATGGCCTCATCAATCGGAACACCGCTTTTTTGCATTTCTTGAATGGCTTGATGTTCTTCAGCACGGGACGAAAACATGACTCGTGCAAAGGGGTCTAAAAACAGCCTATGGAAACTGGTTGTATTACCCTGCTGTACCATAAATTCAGAAAAACCATTTTCTGAAGATGGTCTAAAACTTTGTATCATCGCTTGCTCATAGTCACTGAAATAATCAGGTTGCTCGTTTAGAAAGTCCTTAAAAGATTTTTCATTCTGCCTCATAATGATTTTATTTTCAGCACATGACCAAGCCGCCTGCGACTCACTGCTTGCATAAAAATCTTTAATACTTTGTGTTATCGTCATAAAAGCGCCGCGGTGTTTTCGTGCAGTGCGAAACCCTTTTTCAATAAAAGAGGCCGCTATTTTGTTTGAGCCTGACAAAAGTCGCCATGCTTCATCAATGACACAGAGTTTTTTACGATTACGGTCAGCGTGATACATCTGTTCTTCGATATTTAAAATCAGCGCAAACAAAACAGACTTTAGTAAATCGGGTTGATTTTCAAGCTCACCGAGCTCTAATACGACAAAACGTTCCCGTAAGGGATCACTTGTGACCAAATCAGAAGGTTCATTAAAAATACGAGCCGCGAGGCTGCCTTCTGGCGCACTGAGTGGACTGTATTTTTTTAACAACGTGACAATATCATTGATGCGTAAATCTACGAACTTGCTTTGATCGATAGCATTAAGGTAATCAATAACATCATCTATATCCGCTTGATCTTTTTTGTTCTTATAGGCGACAACAACAGCATCCAACAAGTGTGCTTTTTGCACATCACTTAAACCTTCATTGGGTGATGCCATCACGGCAATAAGATCTCGAATCGATTCTGCGACACGTGAAATATCCGTGACGCCAGAAAAAGGATTTAGTCGTAAATTTGAGGCATTCAGATAAGTGCCCCCTAACGTTTCACAGAATTTCTTATAACTTTCACCTAAATCAATCACCCAAACTTTGCCACCATCACTCAAAACAGCCGTAATTTTGTTTTGTGATAGAACGGATTTTCCAGATCCGGTGGTTGCGGTCACACAGATATTAAAATTATCAAGTGATGGATTAAAATTATCAATACATGCTGCCTGATGGCGAAACGTCGGGGCCAAAACACCTTGACCACTTTGCGAGCCTTTGTATTCAGCGACTAAAGGCAGCATATTCGTTAAGTTCCAAGTTGTCATGGTATTTAATCGCCGTAACAGCGATAAGTCATGCCAAAGCCCTTGCTCAAGGACAAAGGGCATTAATGCCAAATAGGATTGTAACTGCTGATATTTGATACTATATAGGTCCAGCCCATTAATACGAAAAGTGGCTAAGGTCTGTGACACATGCTCTCGTCGGTGTTGTTCATTAGTAAATAAGACGCAATTGTAATATACCTTGCATAACTGGATGGAATCGGTGGCAAGATCATCACGAATTTTCTTCCAATCTTGTGCCGCCTGTACGGTACCTGGAATCAGTTTGACATAGGGTGAATTCGCCTTCTTTTCGTAGCCATTGGCTTTTCGAAATGCTTTTAGTTTGCTTTTTTCCTTAGGTTCACATTTAAAATGCACGCTAATCACAAAGGGACAGGGAATCCCGACATTGGGTTTAAAAGTGTTAGAAAAGTTATCCGCTTGTGACCAAAGGGCCACCTCATCTGGCAGCTCCTTAAGAGAAAGCGCTACAATTTCAGCCGTATCACTACTATCTACTTGCGAGCTTAAATGTTGCTTATGGACTTTTAAATCAAAGCTTGGATCAACGATTTGCTCGTGAAGCTCTTTATATTGATCTAATTTAACACCCTCTTCTTGAATTTCACGGGGTCTAACATTAATGAGTGTTTTGAGCAAACGGATTAACTCTATAGCGTTCAAGACCTGATTTGAAAGTCCTGCATTTCGTAACTCTGTCACCACTTCATCACGTAAATCGCAAAGGCGTGCCGCTTGCGCTTTTGTGTATCCTGAACGCTTATTCACGAATACAAAACAACGATAATCTCGAAGCGGCATACTCATGTTTCTTTTATTATGAAAACCATAAAGTGCGGCATGCTTTAAATAGAGGTATTGACTCTTTGCTAATTTTTTAAATGTATCGTCTGATTGTGTATAATTAGAAAGAACAGCTGATAATAGCGGATTAATTTTGTATCCACCCACTAACATCACTTGCATACACACGGTATGATCCAGCTTGTTTTTAATCATATCAGCAATACTATGTATAATTTCTTCATTAGCGCCACTTAAAGGTGCAACTTCTAACGCAAATCCAATGCTTTCAGTGTTAATAAATAACTGGTCATCTTCGTCAAAGTAGCGGTAAGGGAGTAACTGTGAAAAGCGTTCATAATCCATTCCCATTAACTGTGCTAAATCGGTGGATGATAGCCTTTTACCAAAGTTATTCGTTGACTTTTCTTCATTTCTCAATCGACTTAATCGCGAGAAATTTCGTATTGAGCGTTTAATCCAATTTTTAACGTCAACAATGCTTTCCATGATTAATCATCCTCTTGCCATTGTGCCGTCTTAATTGCTTTAGCCGGCACACCAATCCAGTGCGGGTTTTCTAGTACGGTGTAAACATAACTGGGTTCATGATAGTTATTAGCAAGGTCTTGATAGGGCGCAATCCAAATCCGCTGTATACGACCTTCAGTTCGAACAGGCTCACCCGGCATGGGGGTCACACCTTTATAACCGGCATTTTGTGATAAATAACTAAAGGTTTTACTGCGTGTGGGTAGACCAATCCGCCCACCATTACTCCTCTGATAATCAAAATCTCCAGCGTTGGCCCTCGCATTCACTTGTGAAACGGGCGTGCAGCTGGTATTCGCTTTTGCATTACAGCCGAAGTGTCCATTCATCCCTGCACACCCAGACAGTATGGCAATTACACTTGTTAAGGTAATTATTTTGATACGCATGTTTTTCATCGTTTCCCTCACTTTATTGAGTTACATTAGAGAAAGGTGAAGCGGTTTTAACACTTGATAAGTGTTGTGCCTCTTTCAGCAGTGTTTTAATTTCTTCGGTATTATTTTGGCTCGCAACAGTGTCAGTCTGTGGACTGGCATGACTTTGATTCTCCACTTCATCGACCAGAGAAAACCCACTTTGAAAAATCACGGTTGCCACGGTTCCTGAACCAATCTCTATGATGGGATGATACTGATCGGCACGCTGAATATAATAATGCGCCAGTTGGCTCAGGGCAGTGCTGGCACCACCGTACGCCCCGTTTTGCCAAATTTTGCGCGGTGAAACCGTTGATGTGGCACCCAGGGGCGAAATACTTTGCGTTTGAGTCGATTGCTGCAATGCCGAGCCAATACCACTTAACATGCCAGAAACACCCGCCATTGCCAGTACCTTGCCGTTGCGCATCACAGGCGTTCCTTTAATTCCCTCTTTGCCAGCAAAACTTAAATAGCCCTGGACTTTCTTTTCTAAAATAGTGCCATCGCGTCTCGTGCAACTTAATTTAGTGAGACGAGCTTCGCCTCGTTCACTCGAAATATCACCATAAATACTCGCTAAAACAAAACACCCTTTTAAATGACTGCGATGCCCATTCGGTAACGTCCCATTGTCTAAAATACGAACGAGAATACCGACAGTATCAGATTGCCCGTCCACCGACGCATTGGCGTCCGCCCCTTCCAACAACACTGCTTTTGCAAATGTTCCTGCGGGCACATAAGTTCTTGGCGTTCTTAAATGATGCCGAAATGTACTTTTAGATCGATAAGCCATGCGATGTAATTTAGAACTGTCGTAATGAAACTGAATCGTTTCCAGCGGATGTGTAGCCATAGAGGTTTCGTTGTTAGGCAGTTTAGCTTGATTTTCATTGGAAAATGGAAATCCACCACCTTTTTCAGCAACCTTTAGGGCGGTTCCATCCGGTTTCGTTTTCGCTTCACGAGCCGCTAAAATACTTTTGACTTCTTTTAATAAGGCAGCATGATGTGCCGCTTGATTGCTTTTTTCAGCCACTGACGTTTTTTGTAATTTTTTAAGTTGTTTGCGCAAACGATCCATCTGTTGCTGCTGTTGCTCTAACGCCGACAGCTCGTTTTTTTGGGTAAAGTCGGTTGATAAAATACCATCGACGACGGTTGTCTTTTTGGGTTGGGTCAGTGTTGTGTGGCGTCCCTGTTTGTGTGACAGGCTACGCAACACAACTGTCATTACAATTAAGGCAACCAACACACAAAAGCCAATGATATTCTGCTTTTTTTTCATGAATCGATTGAGATTAGTCTCCCCTTCTCCATCACCCATAAAAAACTGCTTGATCCGTTTCAATTTAAGCATTGGTCGTCACCTCATAAATGTTGGTGGACTCGTGTGGCCTTAGGGTCTCTTTTCCAATAGCAACCGCTCTCACACCCGGCGTATAAAAATCACTGGCAATCAACGTAACCCTATGTTTCCCACTATTTGTAACCCGTACGACGCGCACCGCTAACTCACCACCCAAGAAACCTGCCCTTACTGTCTCTTTTAAAAAGGTCCTGCCATTAAGATATTTAGGTAACTGCAATGCTGGAACGACATGAAATGCGCTCGGTGCAATCGCTGTATAGCCTGGCGGAGACTGTGATAACATTAGATCTCGCAATAAATTAACCAGCGTTTTTTCATAAGCCGATGAATGTTCAAAACGACGTGCAGCAGCCGTATGATGGCGATAATGACGAACAACCCGGGTTTTGGGAAGAAAACGAACCGTCACGCCCGGCTCACTTTTGGGTAAAACAAACAAAGAGAAATGTCGTCCTTTTTGCGTGGTGATAAATGCGGTAAATGGCTTTTTTCCAATAATATTCATAAAGATAGAACCGGACTGATCGTTATGCGCGATTACGCGATTATTGGGTGCATTCAGGCTCGCAATTTTGTCACTCATCACAAACAGCCGATTAATGTCTTGATTTGATAACGTGATTCTTGCCTGGTTATCATTGGCAATAGCTATTGATACAGGTTTTATCGTAGTGGTATTATCGGCTAATGCAAGTGGTGACAACAGTAACCCAACCATAATAAATAATGCTTTCATCTACGCTCCCCTCTTATTTTTTACTTCTTCGAATGATTTCAATAACAACACCGTGCTATTTTTTGAAAAGTTTAATCGATAGGTTTTGGATTCATGGGCGATTAATCTCTCACCTACCCAGCGCTTTAATTGTCCATGAACCAATACAGTCAGTGCTTTTGGATTAGACTGTATGTCGTTGACATAAAACGAGGAGACGACCTGATCGTCAATAATGGTTTTCTCATCGGAAACCAATTGCTCTTTAAATGCTGCATAAAATTCAGGGTCAACAAATTGCAATAAATTTTGATTGCTCCCTTGTACGTTTTTAGGCGTAATATTCAATCGATCGTTTGTTAGCATCATCGCCATCGCTGCTAAATAAGAGGCACTGACGCCATCTTGGGTAATGCTTGCTTTTTGTTGCAGACTGGATGGAATCAAAACAATGTCTCGTCGATTAGATTGATGCCACAACAAGAGTCCAAGAATGGCATTACAAATGAGAAGACCGGTGACACTTAAGCTCAACAGCTTTATTTGTCGAGCTAATTTAGCAATCAAAGATTTGGCCTGTTTGTATTCCATAACAACTCCAATTTCTAAGCGATATACTCACGGTTTTGTGAGGGCGGTGTTTTTCGAAGTAAATGAGTCATGACCACCTTCGGTAAATACCAATGACAGAGATTAATCAGCCATGCACTCCCCTGCCCTTGCTTCATCATTTTAATTAAAACTACTGTGATGACGGGTATTGCGATCGATAAAACCACCTTCCCCAACAAGAAGAAAAAAACGGCGAAAAAAATTGAAGGTATAAATTCATCCAAAGGTAACCCTAAAACCCGTGCTTGGGCATCGAGTGTTTTAGGTACGAGATAAAGCCCTCTTTTATTGCTCATGATAATCAACTCCCAATATAGGTAAACATCGCATGAGTAAATAACACAAGAATAGGAACTCCCAATAAAGTGAGCAGGTTCTTTGTTTTTACGTAAACCACACTTCCCAAAATAATCTCTGCTATGTAGATGGCATAAGCCACCGTGGACCCTGTTCCAAACAATGCTTGGATTTGAGGCTTAACTGAAGTCGCCAATGGGTCAGCAGCGGGATCAGCAAAACACAAATTGCAAACAAACACCCTATACAAAAACAACAAATAAAATACGATTTTAGTCAATGGTTTATTCAGTTTCTTTTTCATGCTCCACCCGTTTTTTTGCCTCGTAAACATAATTCATCCCTCCATATTTTTCTTTCTCTTGAACTGCGTATAACATGTTCATTGTGCTTACATTACTTTTGGGATTACAACCCAATAAAGAAACTACACCCACTATCGTTAGCAAATTCACTGTATATTTTCTAAGTAATAAAACATTTACTATGCACATTCGTGCTGCCCTCTTTTGTAACGTCGCACTTCCCACTCAAACGTAATAATATGCTTTGCTATTAAATGAATATTGCTCATTGTTGACTCCACACCTAAACGTTCATCTAAAAACTCCTTAGCCATCGACCTTGTTACTTTTCTTTCATCTTTTTTATTTAATTTTTCCATTAGATCACTCCTATTAATAGTTGATTCGATAACCAATAAATTACTGCTAGTGGAATACCAAATACAAGCAACTCATCCCATGTCCACAAAATAATACGCATTGGTTCATCTAAATATCGCGGTATATAATATTTTTGATCTTTTTCACTCATAGCTAACTACCGGACAATTTCAGAACAATATTTAAAAAGATGGCAATCACAGCGACACCACCCAAAACAAAAATATTTTTTGTTTTAATATAGGCACCAAGTGCGGTGATGCCTTCAATAAGATACAGCCATTTTTTACCTGTGTTCTGTATCGTTACCGTTGCATCACCCGTTGTGCCAGCCAATACGTCGGTACCATCGGCAAAAGCATGCGTACAAATGCCCAATAAAATACCAACGATAATCATTCCAAAAATTAATTTCACTTTAGGATGGAAAATCCAATGTTTTGGTTTCGCAAGTCGTGACATTAGCTATTCTCCCTATTCTTAGAATCATTACACTCTGAAATGATCCTTTAACGATTTCTTTTGACATAGATTTTTGAGATAGATTTACATGGATGTTTTTGATCACCACAAGAAATATATTGGTTTCTCTGTAGCAGGTTTGTTTTTTCTTGTTCAAATTGTCGACGTTGATTTGTCGCCCATGTTAAGTAGTCTGTTCGATTTTGTGATAGATGATTGCTACATCCAACCAATATCAGGTTCAACAGAAACACAGCAGTAAATATAATTATTTTTTCTCTTTTAACTTTTGTTGTTACTTGCAACATTCCCTGCCCTTAAATAGACTTATTTAAATTTTCATTACACTTTGATCGTGGTTTTAATTTACTACTTAGATGACGGAAAAATATTCGTCGAGCAACCGCGTCACTTGCGATACAGCTTTTAATCAATTGAAATGGTATACGTGTTGGTTTTATTGCAATGAGAATTAAAGTTTCAATAATATTAATTTGCTTTTGAGATGGAGCATCCAATCCCATTTGTTCTAAGACCCACAGAGCAGAATAATTTGCATGGTTAACATGCCCAATGCCTCTATCAGTATTAATTTTCTGATCGTTCTCTAACATATCGTTCACCTCGTGTTTATTAATGAAAATAAATTCTATGACGATTGCATAAGGTGAAAATTGGTTTGTAACTTATCGCTGAAAAAATTGGATAAGTGTAATTCTCACCTTCATTATGCTTCTTAATTTGAAGAGACGTGGCCAAATACACACATTTATGATATATTTTATTTGCAAATTTAGTGTAAATTGGTCCTATTGCCTCTTATGCTGTATCAGAGACTAGAGTTATCAGCTCTAGTCTCTGAAACTACTAGCTATCGCTAATACTCGATCCTCCAACGTTCAAAATTGCTATCATAAAATTCATTGTTCGTTGTCCTCGTAATTCATACCCAAGCTTAATTTCAATCGAAAAAGTATTTCAGCCACATATGAACGTCCATTACGCTGAGCGACTTCTTCTATATTCTCTTTTGAATATTTAAGCACTCTAATTTTCATTTGCGAGCCACCTTCTTCAGTTCTGATACGCTCCGGGCTGCTGTCTTTTCATATATTGATTCCTATTAGTCAACAAAGACTCAATATGAGATTATTTTAATCTCTTTTTGAGACTTGTCAACCCCTGAGTTGCAATTTGAGATTGAATATACTTTAACTTAATGATTTAATATGGCTATACTGTGATCTAAATTACCTTATTAGGTCTCAATTTGAAAACCTCTCTATAGAACCAAGGCACTGTTGAATGGCAGAAAATAATTTGGCGAAACAAATAGGAACAAGGTTACGCCAAGCCAGACAAGGTGCTGGCTATAAGACCATATCGGACTTTATCAGTAAACATAATTTCCCGAAATCCACTTACAATCAGTATGAAATTGGTGCTAGATCGTTAGGTATTGAATCTGCTGTCAAATTTGCGCAATTGTTCAAAACCAACCTGATATGGCTGACGACAGGGAAAGGATCCCCGAGATATTCTGATGATGAGATCGTAAAAAATATTCCAGAACGCCTCAGCGAAGCCGAATTTTTATCAATTATTAAAGCAGAAAAAGAGCTGCCTTCAACAAAATATAAAACACCTTCAAAGAAAAGAGTATCAGAACAAGATATCACCCTACTGGCCGATATATTCAGTAAAGTTTTAAACTGTTATCAAATTGAAGCTAAGGACGTTGATTTGAAGTATGTATCTGAGATCGCAATAGGTATTTACTTTGATGCTGTGCAAACTTCCAGCAATAGAGAAGAATTGCAAAATATGATTAATTCTGCGATCTCGACTCTGTCACGAACTTTATCACGTAAAAAACATTCAGGTTAATAACGTTCGTTAGCCGTACCTAAGAATTTTTACATCGATCAACTTATGGGAAAAGTTGCACTGATCACTTGAGGATCAAGGAGCCTTGGAGCTTACTACGCAAAAATTTCATCTTGCAATGGTGCCCATATCATCCTAGAAAGGGCAGTTGAACGGCATTAAATGGTGTAACAGATTGATGGAGATTGCGTAATAAAAATTGTCGCAGTCACCTTGTTGGTGATGAGATGAATCAAGATGGTACGCCAGAAATCGTGATCCAACTGCTTTTTCTAGGTTAAAGCATATACCAACAAAACGAGCTAGTAATTTTGTAGATCTGGAAATCCCTTTACTGTTATTAGCGTCAAACACTTCAAACTATATGAGTAACAGTATTGCTAATGTTTATGGTAGCTTTTCTTCAAATTAAATTGCAATGAATTGTCTAACTTAGTTTCAAAAGTCTGGCTCCGTAAATATTGTTATTTTAGGATTTCGCATTATCGACCACCAGTTTTAAACTGGACTTAAATTGCTTAGGCTTATTTCCTTCCATTACTTTAATTATTTCCTTCCTTCGAGTTACTTCATAACTTGTAAGACATGGGATCTCTCTGTTTAGAAATGGTTTAAACACTTCAATTTTAGGAAGTACAATTCCGTTTGTCACTTCCTCAAAATTGGCAGTCAATTCATTGTAAAAATAGTCGCCTAACTGAAGGATCGAATTCGCATGATTAACAAAAATGGTTTTCATGATCGGGTCTTCTTTCTTGGCGGCAACACAATACAACAAGGTGTAGGGCTCAATTCGGCGAACAAAAACGGTGCCATTATTCAAGCCATAGGCTTTTTTTACACTGGTAATTTCTTTCTGGTACAATTTAACATAGCCTTCGGCCCAAGTATAAAAATCCAGGTTCTCATACATCAGTGAGCACATGGTGTTATCGTATTTATGGAAACCATGTTCACAATAGCTATCACTAAAACCTTTACTGGCTGAGATAATAAAAGCTTCCTTTTCTGGTGTAACTACAATTACGGAAAAGTGTGATATTTCTAAAAAATTTTCGATATCTGATTTGAATAGTTTTTTTATGAGAGGAATATGAGATTCCGTCATAACATCAATTTTTTGCATGCCATTGGTTATCATACTACCAACCGTTTTTTGCCCTTAGGTAACATAAAGCTTGCCACTAAAGAAATGATTACCAGCATTGGTATAATCAAAATTGCAGATTTATATTCCACCACATAATTTTGTTCGACAAGTAATTGACTATTATTAAAAATATTCAAAACAACACCTATTATTTCTGTCGCTGTTGCCGTCACCACCATTACTATCGTCATAACAAATCCAACAGATAACGCGCTATTTTTTGGTTCATTCACTTGTCTTAGTATTACGAACGACAATGAATATGCACCGCAAAAGAAGCCAATTAAAAAAAATGTAATATGTAGATAAAAAGCGTTTGCGTTCAATTTAAAAACCAACATTAGGAATAGAAGTGAAACCATTACTGCACTTAGCATCATAAGCTTTCTAGTTATATTGGATTTATCTGATAACCAACCCAACAATGGACTGCCAAATGCCATACCAACCCATGTTAAAGATGCCGCACCTAATGCTTGAACGTAATTAATCGAATACACGTGAGTCAGAAATGATGGGGCCCAGAGACCTGCAAATGTTGGCAATGGTATGTAAATTAATCCGGCATAAAGACCCACTTTCCAGTTATCTTTGACTTTCATGATATCAGACAGACTAGCAAATAATGAAAAATTATTATGTTTTGTTCCTGATTTCAAATCACTTTGTAAAAAAGCCAAGATCAATACTGAGTGAACTATCCCAAAAGCACTTAGATAAATTAAAGTATTTCGCCATCCTAAACTGTTAACTAGCAAATAAAGGATGTCTTGGCCAAAGATAGCGCCTAGCATTGCAGAAGCAATGGTTAAACCAGACAGGATCCCTGCTATTTCTCTTGGAAATAAGGTTGAAACCAACCGCATTGTTCCAACAAATGCAAACGACCCACCTATTCCCATTAACACACGTCCTAAATACCCTTGAAGAAAACTATTACTAAATGCAACTACTAAACATCCAGCCACACAAAATGATATCCCTAGTGCAAAAAGAAATTTTTTATTATATCTGTCCATCAACCATCCCACCGGCAACAACATAACTGCAAAAGCATAATAAAAAGCCGATGAAATACTACCTATCCCAGATACATTTGTGTAATAAGTTTTTTCCATTGCCTGTAACATAACGCTTGGGGAAACTTGCAATGAAAACTGATAAAATATAAATGTTATTGCTAATAACCAAGACAACCAAGCTTTATAACTTATATTAAGGTCAGAATTAATTCTCATTGAATCAATGCTAGCTCCAATATGTTAGTGACTGATTAATCCCTCGGTAACCTATAAATGCTCCAACATTTATTCTCGGTTTGCCTTTACCAGGTGCAACGCCGTGTAATTTTCTGATATTAAAAATTAGCAAGTCGCCCTGTTCTGGTTCTATTACATGAACTGGAGGACCTAACTTCTCCACTGCAACGCCATAATTGCCCTCTTTCAACTTGGTATATTCAGCTTCGGAACGAGGCTCCCTCATCCACAAACGAAGGCCACCTCCCTCTTCTGGCACTTGTAGGTAAATACAGGCTGACAATTGACTAAGCAAACTGTGGGCTTGCAATGAATCAGGTGAATCTCGATCTAGTCGGTCATTATGCGCAAGCAGTTCTACTGTTGGCTCAATAATTCTACAAATGCCAACAAAACATTTTTTCCCATACAGTGATTCTAAATTTGCACCTGCAGGCCAGATTTCTTCTAACAATAATCTTATTTTGTCTACAGGCGATAAATACGGTGTAAATATATTTCTGAGTCTCCACGTATTTGAAATAGCATCTCTGTGATAAATTTCATTTGCTTCTGGCCCATTAATGTTAAAATGTGCCATTCCAATACTGCCAATATCTTTGGCTTTATTGAAACTACCTCTTTTAGAATGATTTAAAAGACGAGCTGAAACTTCGCGACAGACTTCTTTAGAACAAAACTTGGGAACTCGAATAGCGGCAGCATTACCATCAATCACATCCTTGAGATCATTAAAATCAAACAACGCTTTCTCATAAATTGGGTATGTGTCAACGTTGGGTAATACTGTTGCTGTGTTCATAGCTACGCCTCCACCTGAGCCTGCCTGGGATCAAAAACTTTAAGTCCCTTGTTAAATCGGTGAATTTTTTCAACGTAATGTTGGGCAAACCATTTCATCTCTTCTATCTGCTTTTCAGATAATTGAGCTTTTATTTTTCCTGGTGAGCCAATAACAAGTGAACCATCAGGAACCTTCTGATTTTCGAGGACTAACGCATTCGCACCTATAATGCAGTTATTTCCAATAACGGCGTTATTCATCACAATCGCGCCAATAGCTATCACTGAGTTATAACCAACGGTGCAACCATGGAGCATCGCATTATGCGCGATGGTAACGCCCTGCCCTATTTTCATTGGAATGCCTGGATCAGTATGTAGAACGACCCCATCTTGAATGTTTGTATTTTCGCCGATATCGATAACTTCATTATCAGCTCGCACGACAGCGTTGGGTAGAATCGTGACATTGTTACGAATAATCACGGAACCAATCACATCTGCACTGTCAGCGATAAAGTAATTTTCGGCTACTACTTTTGGTGTTCTATCTTCAAAAGCATAAAGCATTTAAAAATTCTCCCTTTTGATTTATATTGGAATCTAATTTTGACATTGATACCAATTTGGTTCCAGGATCTAACATTGTACACGCTTGATCAGCAAGAACATCAGGGCATTACCCTGAAATTTAATGAAGGTAACCTTAATAAAAAGGACAAGAACGTGTTAAGCCTAAGGAAATATACTGGGAAACAGCTCGTATCATATTTAAGACAAGGTGATTTCGCTCATGCAGGAGAAGAAAAAGCTATTGAGCTTGTAATGAGCAAATATAGAAAAGACAATAACCAACAAATTTTAGATGTTGGTTGCGGCCTTGGCGGGACTGCGAACTATATTCATGAACAAAGCTGGGGAAATGTAACTGGATTTGATGTTGAGAATGAATCAATTCAGTATGCTGTCGAACATTATCCAGCCGTAACGTTCCATACAGCTGATGTGTGTCATATCAATGAATTATTTATTCATAAAGCATTTGATATTATATGTTTGTTTAACTCCTTCTATGCCTTTAATAATCAGACTGCTGCACTAAAAGCCCTAAATGCAATCGCGAAAACTACCACACAGTTAGTCATTTTTGATTATTCTGTTGCATCACTGAACGGAAGTAACGTGTTTTTTCGAGAAGGCTCTGAAAATCAAACACCATTTAAGCCGGTTGTCATTAACAATATAAAAGCTACTCTTAAAGCAACCCAATGGCAGCTCAATGAGCTTATCAATATCACTGATAAATACATTCACTGGTACGAAGAACTGATCAACAAATTAGAAAATAATAAAGATTATATTATGACTGAATTTGGAAAAGATGCCTATACTAAGGCTCTCGCTACCTACTCTGATATTTACAATGCATTGACAAAAGCAGAGCTAGGTGGAGTGATTGTTTACGTAGAAAAACTTTCTTGATATTTATACAGACTTATTACAGCAGGCACAGCAATTATAGCCATCGTAATAATTAGCAAAACAGGTGATTCAACATAACCAGTTCGATAAGCTAACCAGCTTGATAATGTAGGCGCTAAACCACCAAAAATAGCCGTTGAAAATGTAAAACCAATACTTACCCCACTGCCTCGAACCTGTGGCTGAAATAAGCTACCCATCGTTGCATTAATCACCCCATCAATAAAACTCAATAAGAATGCAAATGTAATTTGTACAATCAGTAATATCGCGATTGATTTTATTTTAAGTAACACAAACAATGGGTACGAAAGCATCATCATCATAAAAATGGAGCTAGCAATCCATTTTTTTCTATTATTATCGCGTGAAACATACCCAATACCTAAAGTAAAAAATATTAATGCCAATAGCGAAATACTATTTGTTAAGTGTGCTATTGAAGGCTTGATATTTAAATATACACTTAAGTAAGAAGGCATCCATACAAATAGCATATAAAAAGAGACAGAAATAAAAGCATTCAATAAAAATACTTGGGTTATTTGATATTTGTATTGTAACAAATTGCCAACATGGGTATTTGGCGTATCCGTCGATTGAGTTATCTGAAATATTTCAGTTTCAGTTATCCCTCTTCTCATTCTATAGATAAAAAATGCGATAATGGACCCGATGAGAAAAGGAACTCGCCAGCCCCAAACAAGCATAAACTCTTTTGATAAGAATATATACAATACTGCAACCGTTAGTGAACCTAAAAAAACACCTAGCATTGAACTTGCCGCAACCAAACTGCAATAGAAATTTTTCTTTCCCAGTGGTGATACTTCAAACATATAACAGGTACTGCCAGGTAACTCACCACCAGCAGCAAAACCTTGCACTAATCTCAAAATCATAAGCAACGCAACTGATAAAAACCCGGCCGTATGAAAAGTTGGTAATAACCCAATTAGAAACGTTGGGATGGCCATCAAAGATAATGACATCTTCAATGCTACACTTCGGCCATAATGATCAGAAATATATCCGAAAACGACACTACCAAATGGTCTAATAAGATAACTAACGGAAAAAACCATAAAAGACTTTATTAATACAAGCTGCGGATTATGTTCATTAAAAAACAGTACACCAATTATACTAGCAATATAGGCATAAACAGCAAAATCGTACCACTCGAATACATTAGCTACAAAACCAACTAATAACAGTCTTCTCTCATTAAACGCTGCCATATTTGTCCGTACTTCTTAAAAACTCTAAAATTTCTGTAATTGTTTTCGATTTCAATTTATTAGTGATGTTATGAACGTGTGATTCAACTGTCTTATTTGTGATGTGCATTTTCTGTGTTAGATTTTTGTGCGTATTATTTTCCGTCATATAAAGCAAACATAGCATTTCTTTTTCAGAAAGGACTTCACGAAAAAACATATTGATTCGCATGTGTTTCATCAAGTATAAACATGCTTGTCTTTTCTTGTTGTAGATCTCCCTGTACTTATCAAAGATAACAAATCGGTTGACCTTCTCAGTGATATCAAAGCTGGTTGTCAGAATTGCCGATACTTTATTTTTAGAATTTAAAACTGGAACTTTAGTCATATTTTGAACATGAACTAAGCCAAATTTATCCAAAAACACCCTACTTTCATCTGTCAGTGTTGAATTCTGCTTTAATACAACATCGTCAAAATCATCAATTTGGTTAGCAAATCCTTCCCCCCAATAAGGCTTCATAAAATTATCTAAATCATGCACCGTAAGTCCAACAATTTTCTCAGGCTTATCGATACCATATACTTCAAGATTATGCTTATTGCTGCAAATATATTTTCTAGAATATGGATCTTTGATGTGTGCAGGCTCAGGAAATGCTAGCACAAAATCGAATAGTGCATTATTGTCTATTTTAAAGCCTGGGGAAATCATCATACTCTAGCCTTCTGAATTCATATTACCAAAAAATTAAACCTAATTTAACATGGATGGCTTACTGATATCGAGTAAACCTTAAACAATCACTGAAGTCTAGTCTAATATATTAAGCTGATAACTATTCTATTCAAAGCATTCATGATTGAGATGCACCCGGTAAGATTAACCAATCTCTCTTTTTATAAAATATTTCAACAATAATTCATTGGTCTCAGCTGTTCTTTTCAAAGGAGTTAATTCCTCTATACGCCGCAAATCAGCAGCTTCTTCTTTTTTGAGAACGTTAGAAATATGCCGTATCGTTATATTATTAATTTCATCCTAAGCAATCCCAAAACTTATTGACTGATCCGTACGTAGTTTGCAACAGTAATCATATTGTGGACTCAATAACTCTTTCCACTTTCCATAGAAATCTTTTACGCATAACGTACACAGCTTTGTAAGCACCGTAGCAACTACATATTATCGATCTAAATAATTTTTTGTCATGGTGTTGCTTCTAAAACTAAAAGGACCAACCATGCTAACATCCATCGATACGAATCCCTCGCTACCGGAAAAACCGGTAGAGGATGCTGATTTTTGGCGAGAGCATATCCGTCAATTTGAGCAATTGAATGTTACTTGAAGGGACTATTGTCAAGAGCATCATGTGAATTACGATCGATTTCAATATGGGTACCACAAATTCAAAAGACAATCACGCCCAAATTTAAAAAAACCCATTCCGGTGACAGTCGCACCGCAACTCCTAACACCTAAGGTGTTGTGCATACTTCAAAACAAGGATAAACAACTCTTGGTTCATGATATCGGATTAGCAACAGAAATTTTAACGCGATTTTTTTGATGAATGTGTCGTTTCAAACACCGATTTGGCTTTACCCAATACCGGTCGATTTTCGTAAGCAAATTGACGGGCTAGCCCCAATATTTCACCCTGTCATCAATCATGAAAAAAAGAAGACAACGTTTAAAAAAACAGCATCGACTCTGAAAAAAACTTCAATTTCCGACCCATCAACGAATTCAAGACGCAACTTCCCCGAACCCCATTCTTTGCAAGTGCCGGGGCAGGACGCTTGAGGGTTATCCGGGGATTAATTGTGCGGCAATGTGGCGAAATAAATCCTGATAGGCGTAACTGCTCGACAATAAGAATTTCACTCGTCTCGTATTTCGAATCATCACCGAACCAATCTTAAAGAGCTTTAAAAGTGGTTACAGAGCTATCAATCAATTGTGGATTGGTGAATTAAAAATTCTTCCCATCAGATCACTCTCGTACAAACTTTTTCAGCAAGTTGTAGTCAAATCTATCTGCAGCACGTAGAGCAGAAATATAAGTGTCTCTTACCTTAGACGACTCAGTTAAATTTTTACTGCCCCATGTAAACCTATCTAAACCAAGTGACAACAACAAAATATCCGCCATCATCCGTGCATGACGTCCATTGCCATTTGGAAAAGGGTGTATTGTAACTAAACGATGATGAAATCGAACTGCCAATTCATCTTTGCTATAAATTTCATGTTTAATTTGATACTGAATGTCATCGAGCAGGTTTTTCAATTCTACCGATATTTTAAGCCAGTCAACGCCGATATTTTTATTCGTCTTTCTAAAGTGCCCTGCCCATCGCCATGTTTTATCAAACATTTTAATATGAATTTGCTTCACAAAGTCAGTAGTTACAACATTTTCAGTATAAAACCGCTTGTTCATCAGCCAATTTTCAGCAGTTAAAATATTACTTTGTTCCCACTCATTGAGTTGCTTCTGTGTCGTTATATGCTGTGGGATCAAGCCAATCGCCTCATTTGCATCTATCAGTGTTGCACCTGGTGGGTACTCCCACATACCCTATTCCTCCCACAGATGTTTCCAAGACTGACGCAATAATTCACGAGCCAATTCTTCTACCTGTTCTTTTTTCCAACTTGCGTCAACTGACTGATCTTCTAAATCCATCGTATGCGACGTCCTTTTGACCTGCTGTAAAGCTAGTTTTTTTGCCTTCCTTTCTACTGTCTCCTCTAAAGTCTCATTGGGTACAAAGACATAAACCAATTGGCAATTTAACTGCTCCGCTACGGACTCTAGGGTTTTAACTGTTACGGCGCCTTCTCGTTCAGAGGTTTCAATCTTGACTACACGAGATGGATTTACTTGCAATCGCTTAGCTAGTTGCTTTATTGTCATTCCTATAGCTTTTCGAATTGTTCTAACCCAGCCCTGTGTTGGTATAGCAAGCCCACCCTGCTTTTTTAGCGGGACTAATTGATTGTCCAACTGTTTTAAAGTTAATCTTTCTTGCTTCATTTACTTACATATATATAACTAATTTAAGGTATTTCTAATTATATATTGATATTTAAGTTTGTCAATATTTAGTTATATTTATATAACTAATATAAAGGCACTTTGTATTAACATTTTGTTACATCACTGTATACAAAATAAATATTTCTAACCGTCATACTTCCTAGAACATGACACTTACAGGATGTGCCTTATCTTAAACATGACGTTTACAGGATGAATGACGTGTTAAGAGCAATATTTAATTAGGAAAAAAATAAATGATGGCATCATTAATCTGAACTAACTTACTAATAAATATATTATTTTGGTTACTATTTCTCTAATTATTATAAAATACTTATTTTTAAATTATTACTACAATCCTGTAAGTGTCATGCTTTATAATTCATTAATTAATAACCATATAAATTAATAAGTTATATAGATATAAAGTCACTGTTTGCAACACCCTTTCAACCCCATCCTGTAAATGTCATGGTTAACCAAAAGAGTCAAAAGATAAATTAATCAATTGTTTTTGATATTTTTCAATGGGTTGAGAATTAATAAAGTGACTTTACTTCCGTTTATTTAGTAGGACTAATCGTCTAATAATGCTAGCTCGAACGATTAAACTTTTCACACCTTCTAAAGCTGGATGATTTTTCCTAACCTCTATAATGGCATTATCAAGCTTGTCTTCTAAATTAGGGGTTACATAGACTGTTTCTGTTTTTGATAGGTCATCGACGAGTTCAGCCATTTCAACAAGCGTGTGATATTCTTTAAGCTTCAGAAAATCTTCAATAGCCTCAGAAATCCATCGACTTTTCTCTCTAAGGCTATACCCTTCTTTCAACATCCTCTCTCTAATTTCTTTTATTGCATTTGCAGATAAAATAACACTGATACGTTTTTTCTTCACGTAAATTTCCCCGAAGTAAAATTAATTGCTTTCAACTTTTTCCATTAGTCGAATAAGCGCTGAAATGGAGTTAGAGCATGACCCAAAATCGTTGAAGGACATTTCAGAAAACTGATTCTCAAAATTCGAATACAATGGATCCATCGATACAAGTTGAACTAGCTTAGAAACGACTGCCGTACTTTTCGTAGAACCCAAATTGATCTTAGTAGCTTTCTTACCGGGTCGTTTCTTTGAAGTTGATGTTGGCTGAGCGGAGATCCTATTAATCTTCTTTTGTTGTGATGACTCTTGTTTAAGTTGCTTTAGTGAAGCTCCATTCAAACAAGACTGCATGAGTAATGATTTCTGTTGACTAGATCTAGCCTTAGCTATTATTGAAGCTTTTTCTAGGCTATTAATTTTCCCTTGTGCAATTGCACCAAGTAATTCTCCAGATCCATTTAAAACGGCAAGAAAATTTAAGCAGTGTGTTTTCGACCGGTTAATAACACGTTCCAAAAAGGCAGAATCCACCGTCACATTAGCGTCAATATGCTTCTTATACTCATCAATAACCTGATTAATATTAGTCAAGGTTTCATACAAAGATAGATCTTCCCGTTGTGCATTTTCTATCAGTTGCAAAAGTCGTATGTCAAAATCATTTGGTTTTTCGTCAAGTACCTTAGCAGAGATATCTTTTTTCCCAGCTAAAATAGAACTCAAGCATCTACGTTCACCATGAATTAATCGGTATGTAGAACCAAATTTATAAATTTCAACAGCATTCCTTACACCATATTTTTTTATCGTTTCAGCAGTTTGTCTAAGAGATTCAAATTCTCTTAACTTCTTTTCATATAGAGGGTCGTTAGCATTAGGTCCTTGAGGTAGATCTTCCCTAGTAATCGCTAGATCCCTTGGATTACCGGGATCAAACTCAATAGCACTTAAAGGCACAATTTTGTAATTCAGTGTCCCAATATTCCGATTGACTAGGTCTACTGTGCTTGTTATCTCTGAACTAATCTCCTTTGGAAGCGAGTATTTCTTTCTTGTACTCATTGATAAATCCTCTTATAAATGTATTCACAAACCGCTATTGCTTCTTGTCGAGCAGAATTACTTTCTGGATATTTGAATACTGATTTCTGTTCAAGATCGCATAGAGGTATCTCTTTACGATCAACCATGTGCACTGGCATAACATATTCAGAATAACCAGGATCATTTCTCAGATCATCAAGTAAGTCTCGATCCGAGCTTCGACGACTATGAACTTTATTTGGCAGAATTCCTACCAAATTTAAGGGAAAATCAGTTGGACGAGACATGGCCTCTTGTTTCCATAGCTGTAAGAGGCCGGCTAGTCCTTCAATAGCTTGTAATTCAATTTCCAGCGGTATAACTAAATGAGTCATCGCTTTGAAAGCTGAAATTGTCAAAGGTCCCTTGGCTGGAGGAGTGTCTATAACGAATATTTCATAAGCATTTTGAACATCTGGTAAATTTACAAAGCTATATAGTTGGCCATAGACTTTTTCTGCCATTTCTTGTCGTTTAACATTCTCAGCTTTAAACAGTCCACCTTCGTCCGATGGAATGATGTCTAAATGTTTTATTTTAGTAGGATAAGGTCTCGGTATTTTCCCAAAAAAGATATCCGCAATGGAGCTTTTACCATCCCAGCCATGATTGTTAGGATCATTAGGATTAAAGTAGGGGTGTGTAGGTGGTTCTTTATAATCTGTAATTGGATTTTTGTTGATTCCAAAAAATCGAGCTGTATAACTTGTTTGAGAGTCAATATCGATACCTAAAGTTTCTTTATTTTTTAATAATGAAACATATTCACTAAAAATTTTTGACCACGTCGTTTTACCAACCCCACCTTTTTGGTTCGCAAATCCTAAAACAGGTTTTATGTTCACAGTTCACACACCTTTAACATATGATATGATAAAGCATACCATATGCTTGATTGATTATAAAGTTTGAGTTATTATTTTTTTATGTTTGCTGTTGTTTATTTATGAATGTTTAATTGCGTTTAAGATAGTTTAACTATCTATTTTTAATACCGAAAAACAGATTAATCATGACGTTTGCAGGAAATGGCATGACATTTACAGGACATATATTAAATCACTCATGACATTTACAGGATATAAACATGACGTCCCCAGGATATACTAACAACAAACATGACGCTTACAGGGACCTAAATTGTGGATAAATTTTTATGGATGCGATAACTAAAGTAAAAAAACCAATTGAGGCAATACAGTGTGCGAATACTTTTAGTTTATTGCAACGAAAAATGTATAACGTACTTCTTGCGAATGCTGCTGGTAATTTATATCCAGATATGACACATAGAATTGCTATGCGAATTTTGTGTCACTTAATGGGGTATCGCAGCAATGATTATAAAACGATTAAAGAGAAGTTTCGTGAGCTGCGTCGTATGGATATTGAGTGGGATGTAATAAACGAACATGGTAATAAAGTTTGGACCAACACTTCCCCATTGTCGTTGGCTAGAGTAATTGAAGGGGAGGGGATATGCGAGTATGAATTTACTCCCAGTCTAGTTCCATATCTTGATCGACCAGCTCAATATGCTAAATTTAGTTTAGCTGTTCAGGCCAAGTTCAAATCTTGTTATGGACTTGCCCTATATGAAAACTGTGAGCGCTATAAAAAAATTGGCCATACTCGAACTTTTGACATTCCAACCTTCCGTAAATTAATGGGGGTAGCTGAAGAAGAGTATTCTGAATTTTTTGCATTAAAACGACGTGTTATTACTAAGGCCATAAAAGAAGTTAATCAACATGCAGATTTTGAGGTAGAACCAGAGTACCAAAAAAGAGGCAGGGCTGTAGTTAGCATTCGATTCCTTATTCGACTTAAAGAGCGGCATTTAGACGATGCAAAAGGCCAGTCGATCAAAGAAGACCTATTAGAAGAAGTATTGATAGCTAAGGCAGTCAAATATTTTGGTTTAGCAGAAAAAGATGTGCAGAAATACTTAAAAAAATACGGAAATACCTATTTATCAGAAAAGGTGGAAGCAATATTAAGTTCTGATAGTTTTAAAAAGGGTATAATTAAAAATATGGCAGGTTACTTGAAAAAGGCATTGACTGAAAATTATCAACCCGCTGTTTCAAGCCAGTCTGTCATTGAGGTACAATACCAAGAGAATGAAGTTATCAATTCTCTAAGACAAAAAAAGCATGATCTAATGTCTAAGTTAGCTGGACTGTATGATAATTATTTGTCCACCCACGCCTCAGACGTTATTTTAGAACAGCTGACGGAAGAAAATAAAGCCCGACTAATAAGAGAGTTTGAATCTTATATTACTAGGACATACTATGTGGATTTTTATGAGAGAGAGGGGCTAAAGAACATTATGGTGAGTGATCAATTTGTAGAGTTTATGAAAAAGAATCACCTAAATCTTTTACAAACTCTATTTCCTTTTGAACACTATGTAAAGCAGTATCAACCTGAAAAAGGTATTCAAATTGATGCATTGGAGATGTCTCTCAAAAAACAAAGCGACGGCTTGAAGCATGGTACCAAAAATAAAAAAGTTTAAGGGTTCATTAAATCCAATCTTTGATGGCATTGGAGATCATCAAGGAATAACTGATCAAGAAGTTCCTAATCATTTAGTAGTAAAAGATCATTTGCCGATTGATCGAATTAAACCTAGACAAAACCAACCCAGAAAAAATTTTGATAAAGATTCGTTGGAGGAATTGGCACAATCTATAAAATCAAAAGGTGTCATTCAGCCAATTATAGTTCGCCCGATTCATGATGGTTATTATGAAATAATCGTTGGGGAACGGCGTTGGCGTGCTTCAAAGCAAATTGGTTTAGGTGAGATCCCTGCTATTGTTAGAGATTATGGAAAATCAGACCGCATGGCAGTTGCTTTGATTGAAAACATACAAAGGAAAAATTTAAACCCTTTAGAGGAAGCCCAGGCAATTTATGAGCTGATAGAAGAGTGTTCAATGACCCACCTTGAAGTTGCAGAAGGTATAGGTAAATCGCGAGCAACTATTAGTAATTTGGTGCGGCTATTGAATCTTGAACCAGAAGTCAAGGTGATGGTTAATGCATCACTTTTGGAAATGGGGCATGCTAGAGCTCTATTGAGTTTGTCTGGGCAAGCACAGATCGATGCGGCTCAATTAGTCGTAAATCGATCATTATCGGTACGTGACACAGAAAAGTTGGTTCAGGGTATGCAACGACCTGTCACCAAGCAAGAAGATATACGTGTAGATCCACGCTTTGAGGAAAGGGCAAAACAATGGAAAACTTATATGTCTCAGCAGTTATCTTCTAGAGTGAATTTGCATATTGGTGCTGAAGGGAAGGGAAAGATGGTTATTTACTTTGATTCAATTGAAGAAGCTGATTGGCTAATTGACCATATTGACGTGAAAAAGGAACAACGAGACTACTGAGTGACTATATATTTTAAATTTGTGTTAAATGAGGTGCGGCGAACTGTAAAAAAATATTCTTGATAATGTGTCAGACAAACACTCTCTATCGAACTATCACTTGAGCCATACAGGAATTTATTACGGTTACTATTGTCCTCTCAACACTGTATAATAAAATCTCTGAAATTTGTTCTACGTAGAACCTTTATTAATTTATTCTGCAGATGCGGGTGTAAAATGCTCACTAAATGGTTACAATACTCCAGTGATTAAGTTATGTGACGCATTCATTGTAACCCCCCTGAGTGATTAAGAAATAATTAAGTTGGG